>CAYJTJ010000104.1:2408-6393 GCA_964372835.1 uncultured Nitrospirota bacterium | reverse complement strand
GAGCAAGGGCCTTTAACGAGGGGATTGCCGAAGGGTCGCCTCGTTCGATCGCGGTCAGGAGCCTGGCCGCCGCGCGAAAGTCGCCTTTGCGGATCTGTCGGGATAGATCCTTCATGGAAACCATAGGCCGGGGGACGAGGGAGTCCCTTCCGGCAACCTTCCAAGTCGCAGCAATGTTACAAGGCCTCCATGGAGACCGACCCGAGTCCTTCGGCCATCGAGGGGCCTTTGAATGGGGTGACGCTGTTTCTAAGGAGGCTCCAGGGAAGTTTGCCGTCAGGAACCCCCTCGCCTCCCGGTTCGTAAAGCGATTCGTTGCTCATCGGCCATCAGGAATCAGCGACTCCTCGGCGATGCGCCGAGGGCGTCCCTTTCAACACCTCCTTCGCGATAATCAGACGCTGAATCTCGGAAGTTCCTTCGCCGATCTCGCAGAGCTTCGCGTCCCGAAGGTACCGCTCCACGGGGTAATCCTTGAGAAATCCGTATCCCCCGTGGATCTGCATCGCCTTGTTGGTCGCACGCATCGCCATTTCGGAGGCAAACAGCTTGGCCATCGAGGCCTCCTTACGATACGGTCGGCCAAGATCCCTCAGGCGGGCGGCCTGGTAAACCAGGAGGCGGGCCGCCTCCAGCTCCGTGGCGATATCGGCCAGCATGAATTGGATCGCCTCGTGCTCGGCGATCGGTTTTCCGAACTGGACCCGCGCGCAGGCATGCCGCACGGCGGCTTCCAGCGAGGCCCGGGCCAGCCCGACCGCCATCGCACCGATTCCGATACGGCCGCCGCTCAACATTTCCATGGCCTGCGTGTAACCTTCATTGAGATTTCCGATTAGATTCTCTTTCGGGATCCGGACCTTCTCCAGCGACAGCGGCGCGGTGTCCGAGGCCCGAACGCCGAAACGATTTGTGGGTTGACCCGGCGTCAGGCCCGGCACCCCTTTTTCGACCACAAAAGCCGAAATCCCCTTGGCGCCCCGCTTCCGGTCGGTGGAGGCCATGATGATGTAGATCCCGGCTACGGTTCCCTGCGTGATGAACATTTTCTGTCCATTTAAAAGCCAGTGGTCGCCTTCAAGCCGCGCCGTGGTCTCGAGGGCGGAGGCGTCCGAGCCGGCCTTCGGCTCGGTCAACGCCCAGGCGCCCAGAACCTTGCCGGAGGCCAGCCGCGTGACAAACCTCCGGCGCTGGGCCTCGCTCCCGTACTGATACAGATGACGAACGGCGAGCGAGTTGTGGGAGGCCACGGTCAGGGCGGTCGATCCATCGACCCGGGCGATCTCTTCGATCACGATCGCCGCGCTGAGGCTGTCCAGCCCCGCCCCGCCGTATTTTTTCGGGGCCATAATTCCGAACAGCCTCCGCTTGGCCAGCTTGGGGATCAGCTCCGTCGGAAATCGGGACTCCCGGTCGCGTTCGGCCGCGCCGGGTCCGACTTCGGCCTCGGCGAACTCGCGGACCGCCTTTTTAAGCCGTTTCTGTTCCTCGGTGAGGTCAAAATTCATTGAAGGAAGTCTCATCCGATCTGATTATAATGTAATTTGGGCGGCACGCCAACTCCTGGGTTGATAAAATGGAACCGGCTCGATGGATCATCGGGCTTTGGCGATCTCATCAATGGCCGAGGGGTTTTCGATCGAGGAAAGATCGCCCAGATCGGTTTCGCCCAGGTACTTCGCGCGGATGACGCGGCGGACGATCTTGGCCGAACGGGTCTTTGGCAGCTCTGAAACAAACTGGATCTCCTTCGGCTTGAGCGTCTTTCCCAGCGCGAGCACGACCTGCTCCATCAGCTTTTTCCGGAGCGCCTCGTCGGGCGAATGCCCTGTCTTGAGAACGACGAATCCGACGATCGCCTCCCCCTTCACTGCATCCGGGATCCCGATCGCGGCTGCTTCGGAGACGGCCGGATGGGAGATGAGCGACTCCTCGATCTCGGCCGGGCCGACCCGTCGGCCGGCCATCTTGATCGTGTCATCGGATCGTCCTTCCAGGAACCAGTAGCCGTCCTCGTCCACGAAGGCCCAGTCGCCGTGAAACCAGACGTCGGGCCAGCGGGACCAATAGGTTTCAAGATAACGATTCCGGTCCTTCCAGAACCCCCGCGTCATGGAAGGCGCGGGCTTCTTGCAGACGAGATGGCCCCGACGGCCGCGGACCGGCTTTCCGTCGTCGTCAAAAACGTCCACATCCATCCCAAGACCGGGACCCCGGAGGGTACAGGTCTTAAGCGGCGTGATCGGGAGCGGGGCGAGGAAGCAGCCGACGATCTCGGTCCCGCCGGAGATATTGATGATCGGAAGTCGGCCGCCGCCGACCTTGTGGAAGAACCAAAGGTAGCTTTCGGCGTCCCAGGGCTCGCCGGTGGAGCCCAGGATTCGAAGCGAGCCCAGATCGTAACGCTCGATCCAACCCTCTCCGGCCCGCATCAGCATCCGGATGGCGGTGGGGGAGATGCCGAAGCTCGTGACCCGGTGGCGCTCGATGATCCCCCAGAGCCGGTCGGGTTTGGGATGATCGGGCGCTCCCTCCAGGATCACGACCGTCCCGCCGAAGAGATGGACGCCGATGATCATCCAGGGTCCCATCATCCAGCCGATGTCCGTCAACCAGAAAAACCGGTCCTCGGGCTTCACGTCGAAAAAGTATCCCAGCTCCTTGCCGATCTGAGCCAGGCTTCCCCCGTGTGTGTGGACCGAACCTTTGGGCCTGCCGGTCGTACCGGAGGTGTAGAGGATCAGCGCGGTCTCTTCGGAATCGAGCCGGGCCGTGTCGCAGGTCTCCGGGTAATCCCGGAGGAGCTCGTGATACCACCGATCGCGCGCCGGAGTCCACGGGATCTCGATCCCGAGATGCTTCACGACCACCATGTTCTTGAGGCTGGGAACAAGGGCCGCGGCCTTGTCGGCCTCCGGCTTGATGGGATGGATCTTCCCCCGACGACGCGTCGCGTCCGCCGTGATCAGGAGCTTCGCCTCGGCATTCGCCAGGCGGGAGGCAACCGGGGCCGAGGCATATCCCGAGAAGATGGGGATCACGATCAGTCCGAGCTTCAGCCCGGCGTAGAAGGCCGCGACGATCTCCGGGCACATCGGCATGTAAAGCCCGATCGTGTCGCCTTTTTGAAGGCCCAGCGCCTTCAGGCCGTTGGCGAGACGGCCGACCTCCCGATGGAGTTCCCCGTAGGTCGCCGACCGAATGGCGCCGTCCTCTCCTTCCCATCGGAGCGCCGTCTCTTGCGAACGGGAGGGGATATGCCGATCCAGGCAGTTATAAACGATGTTCGTCTTTCCGCCGATGAACCACCGGGCCCACGGGATGCCGGCGGTCGTATCCAAGACTTTTTGGTACGGCTCATACCACGAAATCCCCAGATCTTCCATGGCGGCGTCCCAGAACCATTCGATATCGGCGGTTGATCGGGCAATCAGCTCGTCGTAGGTTCCGATGCCGTGCCGTTGCATGAACCGCCAGATATTTGAGGATCGGATCAGCGCTTCGCCGGGCCTCCAGAGGATTTCCCTCATCCCTTCTTCGCCTTGGGCTCAAACCAGACATCGGTGACCCGGTAGGTCGGCGTCGAGGCGAACCGGGCGGCCACCTCCATCCCGATCCGGACTTTCCCCGGCTCCGCACCGATCAGCCTCGATAGAAAGAGAGTCTCCACGCCTTTGAACTCCACCAGGACGAGCGTAAAGGGGGTTTCGTCCAGAAAGGCCTCGCCGCCGTAGTGACAGACGGTGTAGGTGTGGATCCGGCCTTCCCGCGGCAGCTCCTGCCATTCGGTCGCGCGCCCGCATTGATAGCAGTGAGACCGCGGCGTGGCGTAGGTAAGCCGGCATTTGGGGCAGCGGCTTCCGAGCAGCCGTCCCTTGGCCAGGCCCGCGAAAAACGGCGAGTCCTGTGCGTAGGAGTGACGGTACTCGATCGTGTAGGGATCCTTGATGATCAGAGGATCGAGGCTATAGACGACCGTCCCGTT
>CAYJTJ010000104.1:0-2308 GCA_964372835.1 uncultured Nitrospirota bacterium | reverse complement strand
TGGCTGTGGATCAGCCCGCGCTTTGCGCGCTTCACCTGGAGCTTCCCGCTTCCCATATGCTTTTTGATCGAGTCCTGGAGCTGCCAGTACGCAAAAACCGCCTGCATGAGCCCCGTTGCCCCCACCGGATGGCCGCAGGCCAGGAGACCGCCGGAAGGATTGACCGGCAGCGTCCCGGGATGCGCAAGCTTCATCCCATAATCGATATTCGGCATGAAGGGATGGCCATCCTCGATAAATTTCCCGCCCTCCCCGTACCGGCAAAGACCCAGGTCTTCATAGGTCTGGATCTCGGAGGAGGTGTAGGCGTCATGAAGCTCGATGAAGTCAAGTTCTTTAAGCGGATTCGTGATCCCGGCCATCCGGTAGGCCAGGATCGCCGCCGAGCGGCCGCCCCGGAAAGAATGGACGCCCGGATATTTGAGCCGCCGGTAATCCCCGGCGCGCTCATGCGGCAGTAGCGGAACCTTCCCGTGCGGGCGGTCGGCCATTCGCATCGTGTCCGATCCGGAGCCGACGCCGGTGATCGCGATCGGGTCGCGGCCGAACCGCTCGGCGCTCTTCTCGTCCGCCAGGATACAGACCGCCGCCCCGTCCGACATCGTGCAGATGTCCAGCATCGTCAGCGGATCGGCCACCATCGGGGAGGAGCGCACCTCCCGGACCGTGAGGCGCTGCGGCTTCTGGGCGAACGGGTTGTAGAGGGCGTTCCCGTGGTTCTTCACCGAGACCAGGGCCATCTGTTCCGGCGTGGTTCCGAATTCGTGCATATGTCTTCGGACCATCATCGCGTAATACCCGGTGTAGAAGCCGCCGATCGGGAAGTCGAAATTGGTGTCGGAGGCCAGGGCGATGAACTCGTTGCCCTTCCAGGTGTTCACACGGGACATCGTCTCGAAACCGAACGCCACGCAGACCGACATCCGTCCGGAGGCGACCGCCTCCCAGGCCGACTGAAAACAGAGCCCTCCCGTCGCGCCGCCGCCCTCGATCCGCTTCGAGGGCTTTGGGCAGAGCCCCAGGTAGTCCTGGACCATGCTGGCGGCCTTGAGCTGGCGCGTAAAATGATCCGAGAAATAAGAGCCGACCGCCCCGTCGATCGCATCCGGCGAAAGCGGCGGCGCATCGGCCAGCGCCATGTCGTACGCCTCCTTCACCATCAGCCGGAAGTCTTTATCCTCATACCGTTTCTTAAACGGCGTAATCCCGCCGGCGATCATGTAGACCCGGCCGTTACTTCGGGAGGGCGACACGGGGTCGAACCTCCTTCCGGACGAAGGCGATGATTGCCTCCATCGGCGTCCCGGGGGTGAAGACGGCCCGGACGCCGAGCTTTTTTAGGCGCGGGATGTCTTCATCCGGGATGATCCCTCCGCCGAAGACGGCCATGTCCGAGGCCTTTTCTTTCTTCAGGAGGCGCATCACATCCTCGAACAGCGTCAGGTGAGCGGCGGAGAGAATCGAAAGTCCGATCCCATCCACGTCCTCCTGGACCGCGGAACGAACAATCTCCTCGGGCGTGTTGTGAAGTCCCAAATAGATCACCTCCACGCCGGCATCCCGCAGGGCCTTGGCGATGATCTTCACGCCGCGGTCATGCCCGTCCAATCCGATCTTGGCGAGCAGTATGCGCGGCGGAACCGAGGCCGCCGGCCGCTTAATCCGGCCTTTCGTCGTCACGGACCGCCTCCAGCGTCAGTTTTCCATCCGCCTTCTTCAGATAGCCCATCGAGACATCGGGATCGTGCTGAAACAGGAGCAGCCACCGCTCATCGTGGGCCCGATCCAGTATCCGTTTCTTCGTCTCGAGCGTCTTCAGAGGATAAAGATCGTAGCCCATCACATACGGGGCCGGAAGATGCGAGACCATCGGGATGAGATCTCCGAGAAAGATCGCCTTCGCCCCTTCCGATTCGACAAGGACGCATTGGTGATACTCGGTGTGGCCCGGGGTCACCAGAGTCCGGATGCCGGGCAGAATCTCGGTGTCGCCCTCGATCAGCGCGAGGCGGGGATTGTTTTGAAGCGAGGAGAAGTCCTCCGGGAAATAGGCATACCGGGTGCGTTCATGCGGCGTGCGGGCCCAGTCCCATTCGCCTCTCTGAATGAAGTAGCGGGCCTTGGGGAAGGCTGGGATTACCTGGCCCTTAAGATTTCGGATCGTGTTCCCGCCGGCATGATCGAAATGAAGATGGGTGTTGATCACGATGTCGATGTCGTCCGGCGAAAGTCGCAAGCGCTTCAGGGACTCCTCCAAAGACGGTTTTCGATCAAGCGCGTAAATATCCGCCCACTTGGCGTCGAGCTT
>CAYJTJ010000103.1:0-6493 GCA_964372835.1 uncultured Nitrospirota bacterium | reverse complement strand
CAGGTCTTGGCCGAGACCATTCCCACGCAAACGGTGCAGTAGAAGGTGTGGTCGAAGAACATCGGCGTGATCCCCAGCTCGCCGGGCTCGAAGTTCGCGAAGATGGTTTGGGCGTCAAACGATCCGTAGAAATGACCCACCCCGGCGTGGTCACGCCCCACGATAAAGTGGGTGCAGCCGTAGTTTTTACGGATCAAGGCGTGGTGGATCGCCTCACGGGGACCCGCGTACCGCATCGGGGCCGGGAGGACCGAGAGTACCATCCGGTTCTTGGGGAAATATCGCTCGATCAGGACCTCGTAGCACTTCATCCGGACATCGGCCGCGATGTCGTCCCCTTTGGTCTCCCCGACCAGGGGATGGAGGAGCAGGCCGTCCACGATTTCGAGCGCGCATTTCTGGATGTATTCATGCGCCCGATGGACCGGGTTTCGGGTCTGAAATCCCACTACCGTCTTCCAGCCGCGTTCCCGGAAGAGCTGCCGTGTCTGGGCCGGTGTGAGGCGGTATTGAAGAAAATCTCGGTCGGGGGGGTAATTTAAGACCGTGACCCGGCCCCCCAGAATCACATCGCCCCGTTTATACAGCGTGTCGACTCCGGGGTGGTCGGCGCTTTCGGTGCCGTAGACCGCAAGGGCCGCCTTCCTCTTATCGTAGGCGTATTTTTCCTCGAGGTGGAGGATGGCCAGAACCGTCTCGGGAGCTTCGCGCGGAGCGAAGACGAGGGCGACATCATCGCCCTCCCGCAGGGAATCGGCCTCTATCTTCGGGACCCGAAGAGTGATCGGGATAGACCACGGAAGACCATTCGCGAGATGCATGCGGCTGACCACGCTTAAATAGTCTTTCTGCCCGAGAAAACCCTCCAAGGGGCTGTAGGCCCCGATCGCGAGCATCTCGATATCGCCCAGATCCCTCCGCGAGAGCCGGATCTTCTTCATCGCCCGGGCCGCTTCCAGGAGACGGTCGCGGTCGGCGCCGCTCACCCATCGTTCGATCAGACGGCCGCCGTGGGGCGGTATCTCAAGAGGGGTCATTGAAATCGTCATGGGTCTCCGTGTCAGTTCACTTTTTCGACAACCAGCCGATAGTGAGTCTCGTCCATCTTTTCTTGACTCCAAATTTTTTGGCCGTCGCCTTCCAGGCTCTTGGGAACGTTCCGGATCGGTTCTCCTTCATCCAGGATCACCTCCAGGCATTCTCCCACGCCCAGCTCTTCGAGTTTGAGTTTGGTTCGGACATAATTGATCGGGCAACCGACACCCCGCAGATCCAGTTTGGCCACGACGGAGGTCGGGGCCGAAGTCTCCGTGGACGGCTCCGGGGCCTCGGAAACAATCCCGCCCGCCCCGTGGCCTTTTTCCTTCTTTAACGCTCCTCCCAGTTTTTCGAACGCCTCGTGGCTCGCGGCCACGAAGGCCTTCGCGTAACGGATCTTCTCCCGGGCGAATGCCACGTCCGGGGATTTGGGACCGAGATCCCGAAGCCGGCCCGCCAGATCGGCGAAGGCCGGGGGTAGGATGCCCCGCTTGACAAGGCGGGACTCGGTTTGGGAAAGGACTTCGGCATCAATGGAGGAGGTGACGCCGTCCAGCACCAGAAGCCCTTTCGCGGCGGCCACGATGGCCCGGTAGGCCTTATTCACCGCATGCCCCGTCTGATCCTTGTCGGCCATGAGGGCGGCCAGGTGAATCTCCTGGTCGGCCTCGAACAGGAATCCCTCCATCATCTCGTAGGCTCCGCCGGCGCACTCCCCGGGGCCCAGGTCCTCGGTCGTGAAGTCCTTGTCATCCCCCCAGTCCCGATAGAACCTCGGGTCCTCCTTGTAACCGGGGAGGAAAGTGAGCGGCATCAGTTTCTCCTTAATCCGATCCTTGCCCATTCGGTGGATAAACGATTCGAAGGATTCCGCGGGCTGGCGGGACTCCCGGTGCCACTGAAGGAGTGCGGAGACCGCCTCGGGAACACGCCGCGCCGGGATCTTTAAGGCCATGATCCCGATCCGTGTATTGGATCCGCCCAGGTGGATCTCGTAGAAGGGGGCGGTGTGTCCGGCCACTTTCTTTCCCACGCCTTGGAATCCGATCGACGCCAGTTGGTGTTGTGCGCAGGCGTTCTGGCATCCGGAGACCTTGATCGACATCCCCGGTAGGTCGTCATTGGATGGATCCCCGCAGGGGAACTGATCGGCCAGGACGCGGGCTAGCCCCTTCGAGGAAGTGATCGAAAGGCCGCACGAATCCGTCCCCGGGCAGGCGACGATGTTCTCGATCCGCTCGGCGCCGGCCTCGGCCAGGCCGATCCCGGACAGCGCTTCGTAGAGCGCGGGAAGATCCGCCTCGTGGACCCAACGCATGGCGAAGTTTTGCTGGATGGTGACGCGGATATAGCCGTCCGCGAACCGCGCGCACAGGTCCGCGACCCCACGAAGGTCCGAGCTCGTAATGTCCCCCAGCGGAACCTTGATGTTCACGAGGTTATACCCGGCCTGCTTCTGGGGCATGACATTGGTCCGAAGCCAGTTGGAGAACGGACCTTTGGCCTCTTCCCGTCGCCAGGGTCTCGGGCGGGCGGGTTCCCTCCGGGGTGTTTCCTCGATCACGGGCAGTGTGTAATGACCGTTCTGGGATTTGATCATCTCGAATTCGGCCTTCCACAGATCGGTAAATTTTTCGAAGCCCAGCTTTTCGATCAGGAACTTCATCCGGGCCTTGTACCGGTTTTGCCGTTGTCCATGACGGTCGAAAACGCGGATGATCGCCTCGCAGACCGCGATCAGATCCTCCGGCGGTGTGAACTCGGAAAGGACGTGGGCCCTCCGCGGCGTGGAGCCGAGCCCGCCGCCCACGACGATCCGGAAGCCCACCCGGCCGTCGCGTCGCTGGGCCGTGATCCCAATGTCGTGGACCATTGTGGCGGCGCGATCGTTGTCCGGGCAACCCTCCAGCGCGATCTTGAACTTTCGGGGCAGACGCTGGCAGATCGGGTTTCGGAGAAAATGCTGTGTGATCGCCAGCCCATAGGGCGTCACGTCCGCCACCTCATTCGGGCAGATGCCGGCCATCGGGCAGGCCGAGACGTTTCGGACCGTGTCCGCGCAGGCCTCCCGCGTGGTCAGGCCGACCTCGGCGATCCGGCGCATCATGGTCGAAACATTTTCGATCTTGGCGAAATGCATCTGGATGTTCTGACGAGTCGAGAGGTGGCAGACGCCGGTGGCGTAGGCCTCAGCCACATCCGCCAGCCGTCGGAGCTGAACGGGGTTCAGCCGTCCCTGCGGGACCTTTACCCGGAACATCTGAACGCCCGGCTGGCGCTGGCCGTAAACGCCGTGCTGCAGACGAAACGGTTTGAACTGATCCGCCGTGATCTCGCCCTTTTTGAGGCGGGCCACCTCGCCTTCAAAGATCTCGATCTCCCGCAAGATCTCGGCGGGGATCTTTGAGCTGTCCGCGGTTTTGGATCCCGTTTCTGTTTTCTTCATGGCGTCACCTCCCGCTCGCCCAGACGGAGTCCGGGCGAACTAAATCGAAAAATCGGGCTGGGCGGCCCCCTCCACCTTCTCATCCAAAGCGACCGGAATAACTTTGGTCGGGATGGAAAAGGTCTCCTTCTGTCCGTTGCAATCGACCGCCTCCCAGGTGATCGTATTCTTTCCCGGCACGATATGCGGCGCGAGGCTCGCGTTGGGATATCCCAACTGAAAGGAGAGACGAAAGACGATCGCCTCCTCCGGGCAGGCCTTCACGCAGGCGAGGCAGTCCCAGCAGTCCGGGTATTTCAGATAGGCCTTGTTCGTTCCGAAGTCCTTCACAATAAGATCGCCCGGGCACATCCGAACGCAGGGCGGCTGACTGGAGCTGCCGCATCCATCGCATTTAATCGGGTCCACAATAACCGGCATCCTCAATCCCTTTCTGAGTCTAAGTTCAAGGCTTGTAACGGTCCCCGGGGATCAACTGATGGTACGGCCGATCGATCATCGTGATCGCACCGGTGGCGGGATCCCGCCTGGAATTGACGAATTTCAACCAATTTGTATCGTCCCGTTCGGGATAGTCCATCCGCGTCTGGAAGGCCGGCCACCGGGTCTCCTTCCGGTGAAGGAGGTGTTCCACCAGCACCTGGGCCACGTCGATCCGGTCCAGTACCTCGTGAACCTTCATCAGGTCATGAAGATCTTCGGCCACAAGCAGGCCCAGCTGGGACGGAATCCGGGCGAGATATTTTCGGGCGAGCAGGAGCTGCTCTTCGTTCATTTCGTAATACCGCGAGGCTCCCCCGGCATACTCCTCCAGGATCTTTTGGAGCCGGGACTCCACGTCCACGGCCCGGATCCCGGCGAAGACCTTCCCGTGCCGGTGGAGCGGCCGGAAGACGCGCTGCTGTTCCCGGTCCAGATCGTCCGAATCGGGCTCGTCATGGCGGACTTGTTCGGCGTACTTTCCGGCCGCCCTCGCTGCGATGACGCCCTCGGCCCAGCAGCCGCTGACAAATTTATAGGGCGCTCCCCCGGCGACGTCCCCGGCGGCGTACAGGCCGTCCACGGTGGTCCTTCGATCAATATCGACCCAGTACCCGGCCTGGCAATGCCCTCCGACGAGATAGGGCTCGGTCGTCTGGACCTCCACCGGCTCCCGGCTGGGATCGATCCCGTTGGAGATCCAGTAAAGCACCTGGGACGGATACATATCGAGAAAGGCGACCTTTAACTGTCGGAGCTGCTCCGGGGTGATGTGGCGCGTGTCCAGATAAACCGGGCCGCGGCCCTCCTTCAGTTCCATGACGGGTCCGTAGGCGCGGTAGGGCGTGGGCGCGTTGTCTCCGCCCAGGTGCGCGTACTTGGTCGCCATGAACTTTTCGCCTTTCCCGTTGATCTGCGGGGCCCCGACGCCCAGGGCGATCGTTCCGGTCGGCGCGATGGCGTCCTTCGTCCGGAGCGCGATATACCGCATCTCGAAACTGGTCATCTCGGCGCCGGCCCGGATCCCCATGGCATATCCGGCGCCCGTGTTATAGGGCGAGTACCAGGTCTTGTTCTGTGCGTCGTGGGTGTTGTTGGGGCGGTACAAGCCCGCCGCCCCGCCCGTTGCCACGATGACCGCTTTCGCCGTCACCACATAAAACTTCCCGTTCCGCAAGCTAAATCCGGCGGCCCCAATCACGCGGTTGTCCTTCGTCAGGAAATTGGTGGCCACAATCCAGTTCAATATCCGGGCCCCGGCTTCACGGACCGCCTTGGCCAGTATCGGCTTTAACGACTCCCCGTTGATCTTGATGTTCCAGCGGCCGCGGGGGAGGTAGTTCCCCTTCTCATCGCTGAGGATGGGAAGGCCCCACCGTTCGACTTTCTTCACACCGTACTCGAACAGCTCGGCCTGGCTTTTGACCAGGTCCTCCCGGAGGAGGCCGCAGGAATCAAACCGGACGTAACGGACGAAACTCTCGGGCGTCTCGCCGGGATTGAGGTAGGCATTGATCGCGTTCATTCCCCCGGCCAAACAGCCGCTCCGGTCAATATGGGCCTTTTCCATGATCGTGACCTTTAAATGGGGAAAGCGCTCCCGGAGCTCCGTGGCCGCCAAACAGCCCGCCGTTCCCCCCCCGATGATCAGGACGTCCGTCTGAATCTTTTCTCGAACCGGCGCCGCGCTCATTCCGACCCCTTACACCGCTCGAATCTTCGGCCGCTCTAACAGCCCGAGCCTTTGCCGGGTGAAATAATGGAACAGCAAATAGGCGTCAATCATCACAACGATCGCCAGAATGCTGTAAGCGATCGGGCTTTCCCATATCTTCAATTCGATCAGGACGCGCGACAACCCGAATCCCACAAGCCACGCATCCACGCTCATGCAGACCCGGCGAAAGGTCTCGGGATCCATCTTCCGGATCAGGAGAGCTCCCAGCGGGATCCCGATGAGGACACCGGGCCAGATGGACTGCAAGAGATGAAAGCTCTCGGCATGATACAACCCGAGGGAGTAGTAGGAGAGGGCGGTCAAACTCGACAGGCAGATTCGAATCAGACCGATCGCGGCCCTAAACTCCTGCTTCACGTATCCCTGGTTATTGAAGTTGACGGCCAGTAACGGCCCGGAGATCGTCGTCACCGCATACAGCATCCCGACGCCGGTGCCGAACGGAACACCGAATTTCCAAGCCGACTGAATCGGTCTTCGGATCCCGGCGGCCTGGATCAGGATCAGCGGGAGCAGCACCGTGAAGGTTCCAAGCTTGAGCCAGCCGGAATGAACCACCGAAAGGAGCAGGCTACCGACCAGCACGCCGGGAATCAGGCCTAAGAGAATCGGCAATACCTTTTTCCAAATGCTCGGGACGCTTTTGAGGTTGATGATCGTGACATAGATGTTGATGGCCACCTCGATCAGTACGAGCGCCGGATTAAGGATTCGGTTCGTGTAGAAAAGCAGGGCCACCGGGACCGTCGTCGAGGAAAAGCCATACCCCAGCGCGCCGTTAATAATGGCCG
>CAYJTJ010000102.1:0-6629 GCA_964372835.1 uncultured Nitrospirota bacterium | reverse complement strand
AACTCTTCCGTGAAGGCGAAGGGGACGGATCACACGGGCCGGCCGGTCCGGATCCTCTGGATGAAGGGTTCCGGGTCGGACATGCGGACGATCACGCACAAGCAGTTCACCCCGTTGCGTCTGGACGACCTCCTTCCCCTGATGGGACGGGAGGCGATGACGGACGAGGAGATGGTGGATTACCAGATGCGTTCGGTCCTGGAACCCGGCTCCCCAAAGCCCTCGATCGAGACGCTCCTGCATGCCTTCCTGCCGCCGGTCCATATCTATCACACCCATGCCGATTCGATCTGCGCCTTGACCGACACGCCGGGCGGGCGGAGGATCATCGCGGATCTCTTCGGAAACCGTGTCGCGGTGATCCCGTATTTCCGTCCCGGCTTTCTTCTTTCCAAAAAGACCGGCGAGGCCTACGCCAAAAATCCCGGTCTTCGGGCGATCATACTGGATCGGCACGGCCTGATCACTTGGGGCGAGACGGCCAAGGAGGCGTATCGGGAGACGATTCGGCTGGTCACGGAGGCGGAGAGATATATAAAAGAGACTCGAAAGCGCAGAGGCGGGATCAGAAAAAAGAAAATCGGACAACCCCGCCCCACTTTCGATTCCCAACCTCCGAAGCAACGCCACGCCCTTGCGGCGGCCGTCGCGCCGATCCTTCGAGGCGAAGTCAGCCGGGGCCGGCCCATGGTCCTCCTGTACGACGACGATCCCTCGGTTTTAGAGTTTGCCCGGCGACCGGACGCCGGACGGCTCTCACAAATCGGGCCGTTCACCCCGGATCATCTCCTTCACACGAAACCCTGGCCGCTCATCCTGGATCTCAAGCGGGAACGATCCGATCCCCGCGCGATCGCGATCGCGATTCCGGCGGCGCTCGAGCGGTATCGGAGACGGTACGTCGCGTATTTCGAGCGGCACAAAACTCCCGGGGTGACGATGCTCGACCCCAACCCCCGCGTCATTCTGATTCCGGGTCTGGGGGCCTTCACGACGGGAAAAGATCGACGGGCCTGCCGCATCACCCGCGATCTCTATCGTCACACGATAAAGGTGATTACGGCGAGCGCGGCGATCGGCGGGTACGTCTCTCTCCCGCCGCGGGATCTGTGCGACTTTGAGTACTGGCCCCTTGAAAACTTCAAGCTGACGCTCCTTCCGCCCGAGAGGCCCCTCTCCCGCCGGATCGCGCTGATCACGGGCGCGGGGGGCGGGATCGGCCGGTCGATCGCCGAACGGCTTTCGGCCGAGGGGGCGATGGTGGTCCTGGCCGATCTGAATGGGGAGAAGGCGCGGGCCGTGGCCGAGGAAATCAATCGGAAGGCGGGAGAGGAAAACGCGATCCCGATCAAGATGGATGTCACGAGCGAGGTCTCGGTCCGTGAGGCGTTTATGAAGGCGATCGGGGCCTACGGCGGGCTGGACATCCTCGTTTCCAACGCCGGAATCGCCAAATCCTCATCGGTGGAACAGCTTTCGCTCTCCGATTGGGAGGGCTCGATCGCGGTGAACGCGACCGGCCATTTTCTCGTATCCCGTGAGGCGGTCCGGATCTTCAAGGCCCAGCGGCTCGGCGGGAATATCGTCGTGATCGCGACAAAAAACGTCCTGGCGCCGGGGAAGGATTTCGGCGCCTACTCGGCTTCGAAGGCGGCCCAGGCGCAACTGTCCCGGATCCTCGCCATCGAGGGTGCGGAGGATAAGATTCGCGTCAACATGGTCAGCCCGGACGGCGTTTTCGAAGGCTCGGGTCTTTGGTCGAAGGAGGTTCGGAAGGAGCGGGCCCGTGCGCACGGCATTCCGGTCGGGAGGCTCGAGGCATTTTACGCCGGGCGAAACCTCCTCAAATCCAAAATCTCCCCCGCCGATGTGGCCGAGGCGGTACTGTTTTTCGCCTCGGACCGATCGTCCAAAACCACCGGCGCGATCCTCCCTGTCGACGGCGGGCTGCGGGAGGCCTTCCCGCGATAACTTTGTGACCTCGTCCCCGGAAAGGATTTCAATGGTTCATGCCTGTATCGTGATCCGCTTGACACGGATCCGGGAGCGGGGTTATCCCGCCCGCGTTGTTACGATCCTGGCCGGGGCGGCCTGATGCGCATTTTTTCCGCGATCTACGATCGGGTGATGCGCTGGTCGGTGCATCGGCACGCGCCGTGGTATCTGGCCGGCTTAAGCTTCACCGAATCCTCGTTTTTTCCCATCCCGCCGGACTGCATGCTCGCGCCCATGGTGCTGGCCCGCCCGGAGCGCGCCTGGCGGCTGGCCGCGCTCACCACCGTCGCATCCGTCCTGGGCGGCTTGTTGGGCTATCTCATCGGCCATTTTGCGTTCGGTCTGGCCGAGCCGTGGATCCAGCGCCTGGGGTATGCGGAGGCGTATCAGCAGGTGCACGCCTGGTTTACCGAATGGGGGTTCTGGGCGATCTTTGTCGCGGCCTTCACACCCGTTCCCTATAAGATGTTTACGATCGCCGCGGGCGTGATCACCATGCCGTGGTTGCCCTTTGTGATCGCCTCTCTCATCGGCCGCGGAGCCCGTTTTTTCCTGGTGGCAGGCCTGATGCGGTGGGGCGGGACGCGTATGGAAGAGATGCTGCGCCGCTATGTGGACCGGATCGGCTGGCTCGTGGCGCTGGCCGTGCTCATCGTCTATTTTGTATACAGGGAATGACGCGGGAATCGATCGGGTCCGAATCCGGGAGATCGGTGCGGGGAGAGATCGCGGCCGGATTGACTCCCGTCGGCGTTTGTGTTAAGAATACCGAGGAATCTTAGAGGGGGAAAGAGGTTATCCTGTCATGGGCGGGCATTCACACTGGTCCACGATCAAACGGAAAAAGGGCGCCGAGGACGCGAAGCGCGGAAAGGTTTTTACAAAGATCATCCGCGAGATCACGACCGCGGCCCGCGTGGGCGGCGGCGACCCCAACGGCAACCCGCGCTTGAGGCTCGCGATCGCCAAGGCGAAGGACGGCAACATGCCGGCCGATAATATCAAAAAAGCGATCCAGCGGGGGACCGGAGAGCTGCCGGGGGTGAATTATGAAGAGGCGGTCTACGAGGGCTACGGCCCCGGCGGCATCGCGATTCTGATCGAGACCACCTCGGACAACAAGAACCGGAGCGTCTCGGAGATCCGGAACCTGCTGGAAAAAAACGGCGGCCGGATGGGCGAGGCCGGGAGCGTGGCCTGGATGTTTCACCGGCAGGGTCGGATCGTGATCGAGCCATCCATGGCGGACGAGGAAAAGCTGATGGCGATCGTGCTCGAGGCGGGGGCCGAGGATCTTAAGACGAACGAGGACGGATTCGAAGTGATCACGTCCGCGCAGGCCTTCGAACCGGTCCGGAAGGCGCTGGAGGATCAGAAGATCGCGATCGCCTCGGCCGAACTCACCTCCGTTCCGCAGAGCACCATCAGCCTGGAGGGAAAAGAGGCCGAGCAGATGCTCAAGCTCATCGAGGCGCTGGAGGATCACGACGACGTTCAGAACGTCCATGCCAATTTCGATATTACCCAGGACGTGATGGAAAAGGCCCTCTCCAAATAACGAGGCGGGATGCCCAAGCGCCAGAAGGGACGCGTGATCGGGGTCGATCCCGGGACCGTGACGACGGGCTACGGGGTCGTGGACGAGGATCGTTCCCGGCTTTCCTTCGTGGCCTCCGGCTCGATCCGAGCCGCGGCCGGAGAACCGCTTCCCCGGCGGCTCAAGCGGATCCATGACGAGCTGATCCGGCTGATTCGTCACCACGGGGCCGAGGCGGTGGTGGTCGAGAACACCTTCGTCGCCAAGAACCAGCAGAGCGCCCTCAAGCTCGGCCAGGCGCACGGCGTCGCGCTGCTGGCCGCGGAGGAGTGCGGGCTGCCCGTGTTTGAGTGCAGCCCGACCCAGGTCAAGCTGGCCGTGGTCGGGTACGGCGCCGCACGGAAAAACCAGGTTCAGGCGATGGTGCGACGGCTGCTGGAGCTTCGTGTCCCCCCGGATTCCCACCACGCGGCGGATGCACTCGCCGTTGCGATCTGGTATCACCATTCGGCCAAGATGCGCGCGCTGGTCAACGATGCGGCGGCGACGGACCTCACGGCAAAGGCCCCCCGAGGGGGGATGAACGCGCCCCGAATGGACCCGCCATGATCGCCTCGCTCTACGGGGTCCTGCGCCAGAAGACGCCCCACTCGGTCGTCGTGGATGTTCAGGGTGTCGGGTACGAGGTGCTGATCAGTCTTCCGACCTATTCCAATCTCCCGGCCGAGAAAGAATCGGTTCATCTTCGGATCTACACCCATGTCCGGGAGGACGCCATTCAACTGTTCGGATTTACCACCGCGGAGGAGAAAAGCGTCTTCCTCCTCCTCCTGGGCGTCTCGGGAATCGGGCCGAGGCTCGCGATCAATATCCTCTCGGGGCTTCCTCTCGCGGAGCTCGTCGCGGCCGTGAAGAAAGGCGACATCGCGAAGCTCAGCTCGATCCCCGGCATCGGTGCGAAGACGGCCGGCCGTCTGGCGCTCGAGCTCAAGGAAAAGATTGCGGCCGTCGCGGGCCCGGGGCTTTCCCCCGCCGGACCGGGTGAGGATCGGGAGTCCCAGGCGGTCACGGACGCCGTCTCGGCCCTCGTGAACTTAGGGTATAAACCTCCGCTGGCAAAGGAGGCCGTAAAGAAGGTGTTAGGATCCGAAAACGGCGCGGCCCCGAGGATCCCGGTCGAGGAACTCATCAAGAGATCGCTTAAGGAGCTGTCCCGGAGCTAAACACGTATGGCCGACCGCGTACTGACCACTGGGCTCAATGAAGAAGAGAGAACCTACGAGGCCTCCCTCCGGCCGGCCTCGCTGGCCGAGTACATCGGCCAGGCGAAGCTCAAGGAAAATCTTACGATCTATATCGAGGCGGCACGCCAGCGCGGGGATGTCTTGGATCATGTCATTTTTTACGGGCCGCCCGGCCTGGGGAAGACGACACTGGCCCATATCATCGCGCGGGAGCTGGGGGTAAGCATCAAGGGGACCTCCGGCCCGGCGCTCGAACACCCGGGCGATCTCGCCGCCATTTTGAGCAACCTCTCCGAGCGGGACGTCTTCTTCATCGATGAGATCCATCGGCTGCATCCGGCCGTCGAGGAAATCCTCTACCCGGCGATGGAGGATTTTCAGCTCGATATCGTGATCGGCCAGGGGCCCTCGGCCCGGAGCGTCAAGCTGGCCCTTCCCCGGTTCACGCTCATCGGGGCGACGACGCGGGCCGGTCTCCTCACCTCCCCCCTCCGTGAGCGGTTCGGCGTGATCAATCGGCTGGATTACTACAATGCGGCCGAGCTGGAGCAGATCGTCAACCGGTCGGCCAAAATCCTTTCGATCGCGATCGACGGCAAGGGCGCGCAGGAAATCGCACGGCGCTCACGGGGGACGCCCCGGGTCGCGAACCGTCTCCTAAAGCGGGTGCGGGATTTCGCCCAGGTCAAGGGCAGCGGGAAGATTACGCTGGAGGTCGCCCGTGAATCACTCGGCCGGATGGAAATCGACGAAAAGGGGTTCGATGTCATGGACCGAAAGCTGTTGCTCACGATCATCGAAAAATTCGGCGGCGGGCCGGTGGGGGTCGAGACGCTCGCGGCGGCCGTGAGCGAGGAGAAAGACACGATCGAGGACGTCTACGAGCCCTTCCTCATTCAGGGTGGATATCTGGACCGAACCCCCCGAGGGCGGCAAGCCACCCCGCTCGCCTACCGGCATTTCGGACGGGAGGCCCCCGGCCGGTCCGAAGTGCAGGCGAAGCTTTTTGAAAACCCACCGCCGTAGATCGTCAGCAAAGGGGACAGGCTACTTTATTTTGGATTTCCGGAGCCGTCCTTGAGGGCGTAAGGTTGATTCCATCCCCGATGACTTGGCCAATTTAAAGTAGGTGGAGCGTGCAGGGAAAAAGTAGCCTGTCCCCTTATCCGGACAGGACCCGCCGGTGATCACCCCAAAAGCATCGTTTGAATTAGTTCATCTCGTCGAGATGTTCGGCGGCTTCCTCCGCGTGTTCATTGGCCGCGCGCGCGTGTTTCATCGCGACCGGCCCGTGGCCCTGCCCCCCGTGATCGATCGCGGCCTCGGCCTCCTTGATCGCATTCTCGATATACGTCTTGGCCTCGTCCCCATGGGGATCCCCTTTGGGAATCGCCTTGAGCGTCTGCTTTGCGTGCGTGATCAACTCCTGGGCGTGCTCGCCCATGGCGTCCAGGTGGCCCTGATCGCCGTGATTCACCATGGCCTGTGCACGCTTCACCATCTCGGCCGAAAGCTTTCGGGCCTCGACCGGTCCGGCCGCGAATGCGGTATGGCTTAAGAGCAGAAGCAGTCCGGCCGCCATTCCTCCCGCAATCCCGAATCGATTCGATCGGGTCATGAAAAACCTCCTCTGTGGTCGTGTGAACGAAATCCTCCCTTAGGGCGTCGGCATCGGGGGTCTGTCGCATTATGGGAACCAAACGGTTTGCATTTTAAATGAAACGGCGTGATGGTGTCAAGAACAGGCGGTCCAGGAAACGGGGTGTGAATTACCGCTTGCAAAAGCGGCCCAATTCCGATAATATGATAGGTCTTTAATTCTAAAGGTAAAATCGCCATGGCCATGGCAAAGA
>CAYJTJ010000101.1:3307-6796 GCA_964372835.1 uncultured Nitrospirota bacterium | reverse complement strand
TCCACTATAGTGATTTCAGGCCGCCCCGTCAAGCCGACCTAACCTGCTTTCCCCTTGACTTTTCGGAATAATCTGTTATCTTATGATTGCCCGTGGCCAAACAGGGGCGTCCGGAATCACTCGGGCCCTTAAATGTTGGGGGTATCGTTCCGCATGATCCATGGCAACCGGCGATGGTTACTGACTTGGTCCCTGGCCTCCGCAATCCTCTGGGCGATCCCCGGAATGCCGGCCACCGGACTCGGCCAGGAAGGCCCGGCCGAAACAGAAGAACCCGCCCCGATCGAGGACGAAACGGCCGAGTCGGAAACACCGACCGTCACCGAGGAAATCGAGGATGAATTGGATAAGGCCCCGGACGCGACCGAGGAGGTTCCAACTCCCCTCCCCGGAACCGTTGCGGTTCCGATTTCCGCCCGTGAGATGGGGCCCCGAAGGTATACCGTTCAGAAAGGGGATACCCTGTGGGACATCTCCAATTCTTTCCTCAGTGATTCCTTTCTCTGGCCGAAGGTCTGGAAAAACAATCCCGCCATCGCCAATCCCGACTTAATCTATCCCGGCAACGTCATTATTTTCCCCGGCGAAGAAATTGCCCCGCCGCCGATGCCCTTGGTGGAGGCGCCCGTCGCGCCTCCCGCACCTCCGAGGATCGCGGCGCCCGCCCCGGTCGAGGTCGTCAAGGGAACCCCGCCCGAGATCCCCGAGGAGCCCGCCGAGGTGCCCCGCGGACCGGACCTGGGCCTACTGGCCACCAGCGGTTATATTCTCACGGGCGAGCGGGGACTGGGAACGGTGGTGGGTGCGCGGGACAACCGCAAGATCATGGGAGAGGGTGAAACGATCTATCTTCTCCCGGGCCGGGGCGTGGCGCTCGAGGCGGGGGATCAATTCACCCTCTACCGGATCGTGCGAAAAGTCTATCACCCCAAGAGCCGAAAGTACGTCGGGGACCTGATTCGAATCCTCGGTTTTATCGACGTCACAGAAAAAAATCCTAATGAAAAAACGGTTTCGGCCCGGGTCCTCACCTCCTTCGACTTCATCCGCGAAGGCGATCTCTTCATGCCGGTCAAGCTCCCCGAGGATGCTCTCGAGCCGATCGACACGCCGGCGGCGGCGCCTCCCGATGGGCTCCGAGGATTTATCGTTGAAGTTAAAGAGGATCGGAACGCTCAGGCCCAGTTTGATGTCGTCTACCTGGATCGGGGCCGCCAGGATGGCCTCCGCACGGGCGACCGATTCACCGTGATTCGAGAGGGCGAAAAGACCTCTTTGTTCTCACCCGGCAAGGGGGTTCGTTTTCCCCGACGCGTGATCGGTCGGCTTCAAGTGATCGCCGTGCAGGACATCACGGCCACCGCCAAGATTATCGAGAGTACCGAGGTCATCCACCGGGGTGATCGGTTCGAGGCCCCCGGCTCCCCCTGATTCCCCAGCCGAATGCATTCCACCCAACCCCTATTGACGGGGTCCTTGGGGGTATGCTACATTAGACCTTCATTTTCTTAAGAATTTAGGTCGCCTCGCTCAATACCCGCGGCCGGGCCTTGGGGAGCGGAGTTCGCGAATTTTTAGGGAGAGATCGATGAAGATGACGGGCGCACAGATCTTCGTGGAATCCCTCAAACGAGAGGGGGTCAGGACCATTTTTGGTCTGCCCGGCGGAGTCGTCCTGAAGATCTTTGACACGTTGTACGATTACAAAGATCCCATGACGATCCTGACGCGTCACGAACAGGGCGCGATTCATATGGCGGAAGGATACGCCAAGGCCACGGGAAAACCGGGCGTCGTGCTCGTGACCTCCGGTCCCGGAATGACCAATGTGGTTACGGGCCTGGCGGACGCGTTCATGGATTCCGTCCCCCTCGTCGTCTTCACGGGTCAGGTTCCGACCAGCCTCATCGGAAACGACGCGTTTCAGGAAGCCGACAACGTCGGGATCAGCCGGCCCTGCACAAAGTACAACTTTCTCGTCAAGGACGTGAACGACCTGGCCCAGACGATTAAAGAGGCGTTCTATATCGCCACCACGGGACGGCCCGGGCCGGTGCTCGTGGACATCCCCAAGGACGTCTCGATGAATCAGGCCGAATTTAACTACCCCGAAAAGGTCTACATCCGCGGGTACCACCCCACTTACGACGGCCACAAGGGTCAGATCAAGCAGGCCGCCGAGGTGATCCTTAAGGCCAAGCGGCCGATGCTCTACGTCGGAGGAGGGACGGTCTTCTCGAACGCCTTCGAGGAGGTACGGGAGCTGGCCGAACTCGCGCATATTCCGGTCGACATGACCCTCATGGCCCTGGGCTGTTTTCCGGGGAGCCATCCCCAGTCGCTCGGGATGCTCGGAATGCACGGCAGTTACTGCTCCAACATGGCGATCCACCATTCCGATCTCATCATCGCGGTGGGCGCACGATTCGACGACCGGGTCACCGGAAAGGTGTCGGAATTCGCCCCGTACGCCAAGATCGTCCATATCGACATTGATCCCACCTCGATCCAAAAGATCATGAACGTGGACATCCCGATCGTGGGCGACGTCAAGTGCGTCTTGCGGGAACTGATCCAGATTTTGCGGGCCTCCCTCAACGGGGGGCATCGGAATGAGGAACTGAAGCCCTGGTGGAATCAGCTGGAGGAATGGACGAAGAAACATCCCATGAGCTACCAGCAGGATCCGGACGGGAAAATCAAACCCCAGTACCTCATCGACCGGCTCTATCAGCTCACCAAAGACCAAAATCCGATCGTGGCCACGGATGTGGGCCAGCACCAGATGTGGGCCGCCCAGTTTTTCAAGCTCGACCAGCCTCGGACCTGGCTGACCTCGGGCGGTCTCGGAACGATGGGATTCGGTTTTCCGGCGGCCCTGGGGGCCCAGGCCGCATTCCCCAATCGACTGGTCCTCGCGATCGTAGGCGACGGCAGCTTTCAAATGAATCTTCAAGAATTGGCGACCGCGATGGACAACCAGTGGCCGGTCAAGGTGATCATCGTGAACAATGGTTACCATGGGATGGTTCGCCAGTGGCAGGACCTCTTCTACAACGGCCGGTACTCGGCCAGCTACCTTGGGAAGTACCCGGATTACGTCAAGCTGGCCGAGGCCTACAGCGCCGTCGGACTCCGCGCGACGAAACCGGAGGAAGTCGATGCCGTGATTAAAGAGGCGATCGGGGTCCGCAAGCCGGTTCTGATCGATGTTCAGGTCGACCCTTACGAGAATTGTTACCCCATGATTCCGGCCGGGGGGGCCAACCACGAAATGATCCTCGAGGATCCCAAAGATCTTAAGAAGAAATCCAAGGCCAAGGGGGACGACAAGGGCTCGGGCGAGGGCGAGGGCGAGAAGGAAGGCATCCTGACGGCCTAACCTCCTCCGCGGCGCGCGGCGGCAACGGCCCGCCCCATCTTCCTCTCGTTGGGGCGGGGCCTCCAGAATGGAACAAGCGGTCTCATCATGGAACATATCATCTCGGT
>CAYJTJ010000101.1:2011-3207 GCA_964372835.1 uncultured Nitrospirota bacterium | reverse complement strand
CACCTACACGATCGAGATCACGGGCGACACCAATAAAATCGACGCGCTCATTAATCTCCTTCGGCCTCTCGGGATCAAAGAATTCGTCCGGACGGGACGGATCGCGATCGCGCGGGAGGACGTTCGATCGACCAATTCGAATCGGGGTCATGAAAAAACCGGTTCGGAACGTAATTCAAGGGTACAGCCATGAAAATATTCTACGATAAGGATGCCGACATAAAACGGCTCAAGGGTAAGACGGTCGCCGTGATCGGATACGGGAGCCAGGGGCACGCCCATGCCCACAACCTAAAAGACAGCGGGGTGTCGGTCGTGGTCGGGCTCCGGGAGGGAAAGTCCTGGGAGAAGGCCGAGCGGGCGGGCTTTAAGGTCGTTCCGCCGGGGCAGGCGGCCAAACTGGCCGAGATCGTCATGATCCTCACCCCCGACGAACTCCAGGCGGACCTGTATCGCAACGAGATCATGCCGAACCTTCGGAAGGGAGGCTATCTGGCCTTCGCCCACGGGTTTAATATCCACTTCGGCCAGGTTATTCCCCGTTCGGATGTCAATGTCTTTATGGTCGCCCCCAAAGGGCCCGGCCACCTGGTCCGTTCCGAGTTCAAGAACGGAAGCGGCGTCCCGATGCTCCTGGCGGTTCACCAGGATCCCTCCAAGGATACCGCGAAAGTGGGTCTGGCCTACGCCAAGGCGATCGGCGGAACACGCGCGGGCGTCATCGAGACGACGTTCCGCGAGGAATGCGAGACCGATCTGTTCGGGGAGCAGGTGGTGCTCTGCGGGGGGCTGACCGCGCTGATCCAGGCGGGATATGAGACGCTGGTCGAGGCCGGCTACTCGCCCGAGATGGCCTACTTTGAATGCCTGCACGAGGTGAAGCTGATCGTGGATCTCATCTACGAGGGTGGGATCTCGAATATGCGCTACTCCATCAGCAACACCGCCAAGTTCGGAGACGTGACCCGCGGGCCCCGGATCATCACCGATGAGACCCGCCGGGAAATGAAGCGGATCCTCAACGAGATTCAGAGCGGCCGGTTCGCGAAGGAATGGATTCTGGAAAACAAGGCGGGCCGTCCGGTCTATAATGCCCTCCTCCGGCAGGGGGAACGGCATTCGATCGAGGAGGTCGGAAACCGTCTCCGTGCGATGATGCCGTGGCTTAAAAAGGACCGGCTGGTGGATCGCGACAA
>CAYJTJ010000101.1:0-1911 GCA_964372835.1 uncultured Nitrospirota bacterium | reverse complement strand
GCGATCATCGCGGTATTCAATGCCGGCTATCTGGCGGCCGCACTGGCGATTCTCGTGGCGATGGCCTTTGATTTCCTCGACGGGAGATCGGCCCGCCTGACCAAAACCACGAGCCGGTTCGGCCTGGAGTACGATTCCCTGGCCGATCTCGTTTCCTTCGGCCTGGCCCCCGGCCTTTTAATCTACTCATGGGCTTTGAGCAACTACGGCCGTTTCGGTTGGGTCGCGACCTTTCTTTTCGTCGTCTGCGGAGCACTGCGGCTGGCCCGATTCAACGCGCAGGCCACGACGATCGAAAGCAAAAACTTCACCGGGCTTCCGATTCCGGCCGCGGCGGGGGTGATCGCCTCGCTGGTCGTCCTGGATCACCACATCCTCAAGATGGGGGCCGCGATCAAGCCCCTCCTGATTCTGGGGTTGATTTACATACTGGCGTTCCTGATGGTTAGCACCTTCCGGTACCGAAGCCTGAAGGACTTCCATCTGCGGAACCGAAAGCCCTTTCACGTGCTGGTCTCGGCCGTCCTGGTCCTGATCATTCTGGCCGCCGAGCCCCAGATTCTTCTTTTCGTCATGTTCGCGGGATATGCACTGTCGGGCTTGGTCGAGAAAGCCGGCGGATTGCTTGCCAAACGGCTCATCAAATCGCCCCTGACCGCGCCGGGGCGGCCCTCGGGTCCCCCCGCAAGCCCGCCGCGGGAGTCTTGACAGATCGGCCCGCGGACTGAGATAATCATCCCGTCGCGGAAAGGGCGGATAGTTCGTCTCGGCCGCGATGGATGATAAGGCGTTGAAGAGGAGTAGTAGGCCGAAAGGCCGAACTCGCCTCGGAGCCGCGGATGCGAAAGGCGGTGGCCTCGATTGTCACGAATCGTCGCCCCGTCCCGTAGAATCCGCCGTGGGGCCCGCGTCAGTGGCCGGATGAAGGGAAACGGAGGATGGGCCGGCCCGCGGCTTTTCCCCGTTTCCGAATCAGGGTGGTACCACGGAGCCGGCCTTCGTCCCTGACCCTCCCCGGGATGGCATTTGAACTTCCCGGGAGACGGCGGATGAAGGCTTTTTTTATTTTAACGAGGAGGAAACCGGCATGACACGGATGGTCCGAATCTTCGACACGACGCTCCGGGACGGCGAGCAGTCTCCCGGCGCGAGCATGAATGTCGAGGAGAAGCTGATGATCGCCCGGCAGCTTGCGCGCCTGCGCGTGGACGTGATCGAGGCCGGCTTTGCCTTCAGCTCGCGGGGGGATTTCGAGGCGATACAGCGAATCGCCCACGAGGTCGAGGGGCCGGTGATCGCGAGCCTCGCGCGGGCCAAGCCGGGGGATGTCGATCGGGCCTGGGAGGCCTTAAAGGGCGCCCCCCGTGTGCGCATCCACACTTTTATTTCGACCTCGGATATTCATCTAAAACATCAGTTCCGTCTCACACGGGATCAGGCGCTCAAGCAAGCGGTCGATATGGTCGAGCGGGCGCGGGGCTACGTCGAGGACGTTGAATTTTCGCCGATGGACGCCAGCCGGTCGGATCTCAAATATCTGTGCGAGGTGCTGGAGGCCGTCATCGCCGCGGGTGCGAAGACGGTGAATATTCCGGACACCGTGGGCTACGCCGTCCCCCTGGAGTTCGGCCAATTGATCCGGGAGATTCGGGAGCGTGTCAAGAACATCAATCAAGCCGTCATCTCGGTCCATTGCCATAATGACCTGGGCCTGGCCGTCGCCAACTCACTCGCGGCCGTGGCCGAAGGCGCCGGCCAGGTGGAATGCACGATCAACGGGATCGGCGAGCGGGCCGGGAACGCCTCGCTGGAAGAGATCGTCATGGCGCTTCGGACCCGGCGGCATCTTTTTGAGGCCGACACGCAGATCCAGACCGAGGAGATCATGAAGGCGAGCCGGCTGGTGAGCAA
>CAYJTJ010000100.1:0-6827 GCA_964372835.1 uncultured Nitrospirota bacterium | reverse complement strand
TCCGACCGCCGCCGGCGCTTCGCCTCGGTCACGGTCTCCCGGACCTCCTTCACGCCGCACAGAACGGCCGAGAAATGGACGAAGTGACACGGGCCGGACTGTGCGATGATCCGGGCAAGCGTCGTTTTGCCCGAGCCCGGAGGGCCCCAGAAAATCAGGGAAGGGGGATGGTCCGTTCCGACGATCGTCGAGAGAAAGCGGCCCGGTCCGACGAGATGCTCCTGGCCGATGAACTCCTTAAGATTCCTCGGCCGCATCCGGTCGGCCAGCGGCGGCGGGGGCGCCTTCGGCTCCTGCTGATCGAAGAGATCCATTTTACCTCTGTATTACCATTGCACATCGGAAGCCGTTTTGGCAATGCCGGCGGCCTTTCAAACCCGGTCATTCGATTCAGATTGATTCGGACGGCTGGCGAGGATATTCTAAATCGGAATGGAGGGGGGCGGCGATGCTCGATGGGCTGAGGGCGATGGCCAGGGGGGTTAAGAAGGAGCTGGCCTACTACCGCCGCGTGATCAAAGACCCCCGGACGCCGAGATCGGCCCGGTGGCTCCTCGGCCTGGCCGTCGGCTACGCCGTTTTCCCGATCGATCTGATCCCGGACTTTATCCCGGTCATCGGTTACCTGGACGATGTCCTCTTGGTCGCGATCCTGGTCATCCTCGCCATGAAAATGGTTCCGCCGGAGGTGATCGAAGACTGCCGGAGAGAACCGAAATCCCGCCGGAATTGACGGGATGATCCGGGAGGGGATTCCGGGGATCATGCCCTCCTACAGCCACCTCTTTAAGGACCGGGAGGAAAACGCGGGGAGATAACCGGGAAACCGGGATTGGCCGGTTACTCTTCAATCCCCGCGAGCTTGAGCGTGTAGAGATGGTGATACAGCCCGTGCCGCTCGAGCAGCTCGGCGTGGGTTCCTTCCTCAACGATCCGCCCCTTGTCCAGAACAAAAATCCGGTCGGCCTTTTGAACCGTCGTGAGACGATGGGCAATGACGAAGGTCGTCCGCCCGGCCATCAGGCGGTCCAAGGCCTCCTGAATCGCGGCCTCGGACTCGTTGTCGAGCGAGGAAGTGGCCTCGTCGAGAATCAACAGGCGGGGGTCTTTTAGAATTGCCCGGGCGATCGCGATTCGCTGACGCTGTCCTCCGGAAAGATTAATCCCCTTTTCCCCGACGATCGTGTCGTATCCTTTCGGAAACCCCGTGATGAAGTCGTGCGCGTTGGCCGAGCGCGCCGCTTCGATGATCTCGGCCTCCGAGGCGTCCAGCTTCCCGTACCGGATGTTCTCGCCGATCGATCCGCCGAACAGTATCGTCTCCTGAGGGACCAGGCCGATCTGCCGATAGAGGCTCGTGCGCTGGACCGTCTTGATGTCGATCCCGTCGATTTCGATACGGCCGGATGTGGGATCGTAGAATCGGTGGAGAAGATGAATCAGCGTGCTTTTCCCGGCGCCGCTCGGGCCGACCAGCGCGACGACCTCGCCCGGGTTCGCCTCGAGCGAGAGCGCATGGAGAACCATCTGTTCGGGGATATACTGAAAGCTCACCTCGCGGAACGCGACCCGGCCACGAATGCGCGGCATTTCGGGGGCCCCCGGCCGATCCGCCACTTCGGGTTGGGTGTCGAGGATCTCGAAAACGCGCTGCGTCGCCCCCTGGGCCTCCTTCAGTTGCGAAAAGAGCCGGGCGAAGCTCCCGAAGGGCCCGATCAGTATGCCGGCGTAAAGAATAAAGGCGATCAGATCGCCGGGGGTGATCGCGCCCGCCATCACCTGCCGGCCGCCGTACCAGAGGATCCCGACCGCGGCTCCGAAGGTGACGATCGTGATCAGCGGGATGAAGACCGCGAGAATCCTGGCGCGGATGAGCGCGCTGGCGACGGTCCGCTCCAGGTGGTTCCGATACCGATCCTGCTCGTGGGATTCGGCCACGAACGACTTGACGATCCGTATTCCCGAGACGACCTCCTCGAGGACGGTGGTCGTCTCGGCCGTCTGGTCCTGGATATGGACCGAGAGCCGTTTGAGTTTCCGGCCGAAGAACATCCCGATGAAGACGATCAGAGGAAGAACCCCCAGGATCAATAGGCAGAGCCTCCAGTTCAGGTAGAACAGGATCGCCACGCCGCCCACGAGGGTCACGGCCTGCTTCGCCAGATCGATCGGCACGTCGGTGGCGATATTCTGAACGACCGTCACGTCGCTCGTCAGACGCGAGATCAACTCGCCCGTCCGGCGCTTGGCGAAGAAGCTCACCGACAGGTTCCCGAGGTGATGCAACAGCCGTGTCCGGAAATCGGCCGCGACCCGCTGTCCGATATAGGCGATGAGATAACTGTGGCCCATGGTCAGAAGGCCCTGAAGGAGAAAGAGAGCAAGAAGCGTGAGGACGGCGCTGTTCAAGGCCGCCTCGTTCGGCTGGTGGAGGAAGGCGTTGACCAGCCGCCGGACGACCCAGAGCAGCGCGAGATTCGCCGTGGCGACGCCCATCAAAAGGGCGGCGGCCAGGATCATCCGTCGGATGTAGGGCCGTATGAATCCGGAAAGCCGGTAGAGGTTCTTCATGACGATATCCGGATGTCATTATCGGTTCGGGCCTCGGGTTTTGTCAATACAAAGGGAATCCAAGCCTATCCGGCGGATCGGGAAATTAAATGCGCCGTCCATGAGGATCGTTGACAGGCCCCGTCGCGGGGTTTTATAGTGTCGGAAGGATTCCCATTCATCCCAGTCGGAAAAAGGAAATTCCTACAAAGGAGGGCGTCATGAATATCAAACGGGTCCAGTATTTTTCGATTTCAACCGAGGATAAATCGGGAGAGCTGGCCCGGTTTGCCAAGACGATGATGGAGGCCAACGTGAACATGGCCGGCGTCTGGGGCTTCAGCAAGGGTCAGGGTCGGGCCGAAATCATCGCCGTTCCGTCGGATCCCGAGCCGTTTAAGAAAGCGGCCCAGAGGGCGGGCTGGAACGCCAAGGCCGGAGCCTGCTTCCATATCACGGGCGAGGACCGCGTGGGTGCGCTGTCGGAAACGCTCGACCGCGTGGCGCGGGAGGGAATCAACCTGCGGGCCGTGGACGCAATGGCGGTCTCCGGCCAGTATGCCGCCTATGTCTGGGCGCAGGAGGCGGATGTCGAGCGGTTGGGAAAGATCCTAAAGGGATAGTCTAAGGTGGTCCGATCGTTCGGCCGAACCGATCTTATTCCTTGTTCGCGAGAATAACGGCCAAGAGGAACAGCGTGGTTGCAAGGACGAGAATGATCCAGACCGGAAGAAACGACATCGCGCACCCCCTCCTCGTGAGGACATTTTGGCTATGATGCGGTCGGCTGCACTAAATGTCAAGCAGACGGGGATGCCGGCTTGACAGGCCGAGCCCATCCGAAGAGAATAGGCGATGCTCGAAACGGCGCTGGTCGTTTTCCTGGTCGTTGCGCTCCTCGTTATCCAATGGATCACGAACGTCGGCTTCACGGCGACGGCACTGTCCGAGGCGGGAATTCTGATCCTATTGATCGGAATCCTGGAGGGGATACCGACCGGTCTTTACTATCATGTCGTGCTGTATCGCGCTTTAATGCCCCGGGGTCTCCTGCCGGCCGGTTGGTGGCTGTCGCCCCAGCAGTACCATGTTCATCTGACCCCGGAAGAAGGTCGGCGGGTGCGGGGCTGGTTTTATCTGGGCGGGATCGGCTTCCTTCTTTGTCTGGCGGGTGGGATTCTCGCGCTCTGGGGACTCCTGGCCGGGCCGATCGGATCGGATGGGCTTCGGCCGTAACGTCGGAGGCCGTATGACTAGGAAAAAGAAAGGGACCATGGCGATCGAATTTCGAGAGGGACCCGAACTGGATGCCCAGAAGCTGAGGGATCTGTATCAGCACGCGCCGTGGGCGACCGGCCGGACGCTCGACGGGATCAAGCGGATGTTGGATCAGACGGATTACCTCTTCTCGGCCTGGGACGGCCGGCGACTGATCGGTTTTGCCCGTGTCCTGACCGATCGAATCTACCGGGCCACGCTCTGGGACGTCGTGATCCACCCGGACTACCAGAGGAAGGGCGTGGGCGAGGGCTTGATGAAAAAGATCCTGTCCCACCCGGTCCTGTCGCAGGTCGAAAAGTTCTGGCTGAATACACGGGACAAACAGGCCTTTTACGAAAAGTTCGGCTTTATCCGGAGCGATCAAGGCATGGTCCGGATCCGCCGTGAAGGGAACGGGGCGTGATTAACTCGGAACGGCTCATCGATACGTTTTTGGCGCTTGTCCAAATCGACAGCCTCTCGCGTGAAGAAGCCGAGGTGGCGGCCTATCTCGTTGGGGAACTGAAGGGCCTGGGAGCCCGGGTCCGCGTGGACAGCGCGGGGACGAAGGTGGGCGGGAATACGGGCAATGTGATCGCCTCGTTTCCGGGGACACGGACCGGGGAACCGATTCTCCTCTCGGCCCACATGGACACCGTCGTGCCCGGCCGGGGGATCCGTCCGATTCGCGAGGCCGACCGGATCCGCACGGACGGCACGACCATTCTCGCGGCGGACGACAAATCCGGCCTGGCGATTATCCTGGAGGTCCTAAAGGTTTTGATTGAAAGGAAGGAAGGTCATTCCCCGATCGAGGTGGTCTTCACGATCTGCGAGGAGGTCGGGCTGGTCGGGGCGAAACACCTCGATATCGAGGGACTCAAATCGAGGCACGGCCTGGTGCTGGACAGTTGTCCGGCCGATGCACTATTCACGCGGGGCCCCGCCGCCGATAAACTTGAATTTACGGTTCACGGCATCGCGGCCCACGCCGGCGTGAGCCCGGAGGACGGGATCAGCGCGATCCGGGTCGCGGCCGAGGCGATCGCACGGATGCGGCTCGGCCGGATCGATCCGGAGACGACCGCCAACATCGGGCTGATCGAGGGCGGCCGGGCGGTCAATATCGTTCCGGACCGCGTCGTCGTCCGCGGCGAGGCCCGCAGTCACGACGAATTAAAGCTTGAGGCGCAGTCCGCGCACATGGCGGGATGCTTCGAGGAGGCGGCCAAGGCCCATCGCCTCGTTGGGGGAGACCGGGAGCGGACCGCGCGGGTGGATCCCAAAATCGAGCGCGACTATCCAAGCATGACCCTCGGCGAGGGGGCCCCGGTCGTCCGGTGGGTGACGAAGGCGGCCGAGAAGCTCGGGGTCCGGATCACCTGCCAGAAGACCGGAGGCGGATGCGATGCCAATATCTTCAACGCGCACGGCTTCAATGTGGCCAATCTGGGCACCGGGATGCGGGAGATCCATACCGTGAATGAGTACCTTCTGCTGGGGGAATTTCGCCAGACGGCCGGCGTGGTGCTTGAGGTGATTCGGGCGGGCTGAGGACCCGCGGCCGGCCGACGGCACGGCGCGCGCACACAAGGAGAATTTATGGAGATTGATCCGAAGCAGTTGACCTCGTCCCAGGCCTACGACCTGATGATCAGCATCATCGTCCCGCGGCCGATCGCCTTCGTTTCGACCGTCAGCCCCGATGGAATTCCCAACGCGGCTCCCTTCTCGTTCTTCAACGGCATCTCGACTTCTCCTCCGCTGGTGGGGATCTCGATTGCGCCGCGCGGCCAGGAAAAGAAGGGGACGCTGGTCAATATCGAGGCGACCGGAGAGTTTGTCGTGAACATGGTGGACGAGGAGCTGGCGGAGGGCATGAACCGGGCCTCGGGCGCCCATCCGCCGGATACGAACAAATTCGAAGTCGCCCATCTGACCCCCCGGCCCAGCGTGAAGATTAGGCCTCCGCGGATCGGGGAGGCCCCCGTCAGTCTCGAGTGCCGCCTAATCCAGATGGTTGTGCTTAAAGAGACGGACGTGGCGCTCGTGATCGGGCGGGTGGAGTACATTCATCTTGAGGATCATCTCTGGGCCGACGGGAGCATCGATCCCGGCCGACTCAAGACGATCGGCCGGCTGGGCCAGTCGAACTACTGTACGATCCGCCAGACCTTCAGCCTCGGGAGGCCCCAGGCCGGATAGTCCGCCGGGGGGGTCCGGTCTTCCGGACGATTTGTTGGTACCAGAGAACGGCCAGGATCGTCTTGCTGTCGACGATCGCGCCGCTCACGGCCATCCGGTACAGTTTGTCAAACGGCATCCGGACCCTCTCGATGAACTCACCGTCGTCCGGCCGAAGCCCTGAGTCCTTTCCCAGCCCCGTCCCCAGGAAGACCTCGATCTGGCCGGTCGAAAATCCCACCGAGTGGTAATACCGAAAAAGCCATTTCATCTTTGATGGGCGCAGTCCCGTTTCCTCCTCGCATTCGCGCCGGCCGGTTCCCTCCGGGGATTCGCCCGGGTGGATGATCCCGGCCGGAATTTCGAGGAGCACCTTTCCCACGGCCTGCCGGTACTGGCGGACCAGATGGACGGATCCGTCCTCATCAATGGGGAGGACCCCCACCGCGTCCGGCGGCCGGACGATCTCCCGAACCGATTCCCGGCCGTCCGGAAGCCGGACGACCCGCTCCTCGGTCCGGACGTACCGGCCCTGATAGACGGTCCTTGTTCGGATCAGCTTTTCTTCGAGCGACATAAAGGTATTTCCCCTCACCCCGCAAGCCTGCCGTCAAGAATCCATTCCCGCAGTTCGTCGTCCTGGCCGATATATTTCCCGTCCACGAAGATCTGGGGGACGGTCCATTCCCCGGTCTTCTCGACGAGCTCGTCCCGGGCCTCGGGACGATCCGAAATGTCGATCTCCTCGTAGGGGATGCCCTCCTGATCAAGCAGGCGCTTGGCCCGCACGCAGTAACCGCAAAACTGGGTCGTATAAATCTCAATCTTCGGCA
>CAYJTJ010000099.1:0-6876 GCA_964372835.1 uncultured Nitrospirota bacterium | reverse complement strand
AGGTCATTCTTGAGAGGCTGCCCCAGCTGGAACAGAGGAACCATTACCTGCCGACGCTGGCGAACGTGGCGACCCTGTTGGGACTCCTCGGAACGATCATCGGCCTCATTCAGGCCTTCTCGGCCGTCGCGGCCGTGGATCCTTCCCAGAAGGCGGCGCTCCTGTCCCAGGGAATCTCGGTGGCCATGAACACGACCGCCTTCGGCCTCGTCGTGGCGATCCCCCTGATCCTGTTCTACTCCTTTCTTCTTTCGAGGGGGCAGAAAATCGTTGAGGGAATCGATGAGATCTCCCTGAAGTTTATCAATCTGACATCCTCACTGGAACGGACAAGGAAAGAGAGAGATAAAGGTGTGGTCGCGGCGGCGGTCAAGACATACTAAGTCGGTCCAGACGGACCTCGGCGTCACGCCGTTCATGAATTTGATGGCGGTGCTGATCCCATTCTTATTGTCGGTGGCGGTCTTTACCCGGCTGGCCGTTCTGGAGATCTACCTGCCGCCTCCAACGGATGAACCCCCCCCGTCCCCGCAGGAACTCAAGGAAAAACTCACGCTGACGGTCACGATTACGGAGCGCGGATTAATCGTGGCCAACGGAACCCAAATCCTCAGCTTTATTGCCCCCGGAGAAAAGGGACCGGACTTGGAATCCCTATCAAGAGTTCTCCAGGAGCTGAAAAACCGATATCCCCTGGAAGAGAACGCCATCGTCCTGAGCAAAGCCCAAATTCCGTATGGCACGCTGGTGTCCGTCATGGACGCGACCCGGGCCAGCGTGAAGAGTGATGCCGCCAGAAAACGCACACTCTTTCCGAATATTTCACTTGGAGAGGTGGAATGAGAGGCGTCATACACAAGCTCGGGCGTTCGCGCGGGAAGGCGATGTTTAGTTCGTTAAACATCACTTCCCTGATTGATCTATTCACCATTCTCCTGCTTTTTTTATTGTTTCATATGGCGGGTGGCGCCGATGTGATGCCGGTGTCCGACTCGCTTAAACTTCCGGAGTCCACTTCTGAGAAATCTCCCGAAGCGACCGTCACCGTCATGATCACGCGGGATGATATCACGATCGAAGGGACTCACGTGGCCAGCGTTGACGAGGTGTTGAGCTCGCCCGAGCTGGTCATCGCGGGTCTAAAGAAGGAACTGGATCATCACGCCAACAAGGCCAAGGCCATCGGAGCGGCGATGAATCTTGATGTGTTTCAGGGCAAGGTCACCATCTTGGGGGACCGCCAGATCCCATTTAAACTGCTGACAAAGGTGATGTTCACCTGCAGCCAGTCGGAGTTTTCGAATATTCACCTGGCCGTGATCCAGAAAGAATCGATATAAAAATGAAGGCGGACGCAACCCTCAATCGGGGTATATATCTTCAGGATCCCGAAGATAAGCGCTTCCGAACGATTGCTTGGCTGAGCATCCTCCTGTATGCCGCCATGGGAGTCGTCGTGGGCCTGGTGAAGGTGCCGGCCCCTTCCTTTGAGGAAGCCGCCCAGCTCCCTCCCCGGATCGCCAAATTGATCATACCCAAACCGCAGGCGCCCCCGCAGCCGGAACCGCCCAAAGAACAGGCCGAGGAAAAGAAGGCCGAGGCAACGAAGCCCAAGGAGGAACCGAAACCGGAGGTCGAAGTGGCTTCCAAGCCGCCGGTATCGGCGGAGGAGTTGGCCGATGAACAGCGGAAGAAAAACCTAGAGATCGCCATGAACAGCGGGCTTCTCAAGCTTTTAAAACAGAGCGACACGGATCCTTCGCAGGACAAGAAATTAAAGAAAGCCTTTTCCCAGGTCAAGGGCCTCGATACGGCATCCCGGAACATGGCGGGACTGTCCATTCACTCGGCCTCGACCGGAACGGACGGCATTGACGATATCGTGTCCAAACTCGAGAAATCCATCAAGAATTCCGGGCTCCTGGTGGACAAGTCGGCCTCGGCGGGTAGTGGAGGGATCAACCAAATGATCGGAAACCTGCCGACGGAGGTCGGAACCACCGCCTTAAAAGATCGAAAAACCACGGCGGTCGAGAGCCCGTTCCAGATTAAGGGATTTGAGGATGGGAAGAGTCCAAGGAGTTATGAATCCATCGCCCAGGTTGTGGAATCCTACAAAGGGGGGGTCAGCTTCCTCTATAATAAATCCCTTCGTGATAATCCAACCCTCCGAGGAACGGTTACGGTTGAATTTATCATTGCCGGCAGCGGTGAAGTCATCGACTGTCGCGTGGTTTCGAGCTCCATGAAAAACGTCCCCTTTGAAGAGGCCTTGATTAAGCGAATCCTGCAATGGAAGTTCCCGGCGGTTTCGGCCGGCGACGTGACGATTGTCTATCCGCTCATCTTCTCGGTGGCGGGCTGACTCGCGGTTACGGAAGAATCCGAGTCTGAATCGGAATCTCCGGCTGCCGGGCTTTCGGGCGTGAATGGCAACGAAGGCAGTCGGTGATCGCAAAAGCCACGACCCCGTGACAACGGCCGCAAAACTCACCCCTGACGATCCCATCCATGCTGACCGGATTAACGCCCTGTTTCATCGCGAAGATGGAGGGATGGCAGCCGCTACAGCTCAGCCAGAGGGTGTGGGGGGCGTGCGGAAAAACCACATTGGGAACGGGATAGGAATCCCCCACGTTGAACACGATATCCAGGTTTAAGACGGATCCCGGGGGTTCCGGGACGGCCTCCAGGGAATGCCTCGGATTTAGCGTTCCGTCCTTGATCGCGGTGACCCAATCGATGTCGCCCACCCGGGTTTTTGGAAGGACGCTGAAGGCCAGGGGCCTCCCATCCGGCCCAAAACCCGACTGTTTGGCCAGTTCCTGTTTGGTGGCTCTCGGCTGAGCGCATCCGGTGGCGAATACGGTGAGTATGAGAAGGAAGGCCCCGGCCCGCAAGCTAAGGCACCCTCCCGCTCTTGACCATGATCTGAAACAGCCCATTTTGACTGACCTCTTTCCAGGCCACATAAAGATTCTCTCCCAGGCTCGCCAAGTACGGGGTCGTTGAATAGACCGGAGGGGAGGTGTTCAGTTGGGTGGACGACCTCTCCCAGCGGTCTCCGACGGAGCGGGCGACATGGATTTGGGATATTCCGTTTCCGTCGGCCTCGGCCCATGCGGCATAGAGATCGGATCCGATACGTCGGAGCGAGGGGCTTAGCGAATGCTGCGTTCGGTCGGCGTTTAAGCTCTCCCGCGGGGACGTCCATCGATCCTGATCCCAAGACTTGACATAAAACTGCGCCACGCCGGATGCGTCGATTTCGATCCAGGCCACCGAGGGGATCCGGTTCCGCAGGGCCACCGAGGGGCGCATGGCGTGACTGGAGGGGTTGATGTTAAGAGGACCTCCTAAGGGTTCCCATTGGGATCCGTCCCAGCGTTTGACGCGAATCTGATAGAAGCCCTGATCCGACAACTCCATCCAGGCTGCGTACAACGCGGTTTCCTCGAATGCGATGGAAGGCTCGATCGCATCGTGCAGGAGAGATACGTTCAAGGGACCGTCGCCGATCATGTGCCATTGTCCATCGACCTGCCGTTTCGCATAGAGATGGAATACCCGGTTGGAATCCGATTCACTCCAGGCCAATATGGGCGTTGAACCATTGAACGCCAGCGAGGGGTTGGCGGCCGGCTGAGAGGCATTCAGGTTGAGGCTTTCCCCATCAATGATCCACTGATTCCCGGTGAGATGTTTGAGATGGAGCTGCGCGATTTTTTTGTCGTCCAATTCGATCCAGGCCAGGTAAGGAACATCCCCGTTCGAGCTAAACGTAAGGTCGTAGGCGCGATGCATAACATCCGTATTCTGGGATTCTCCATCTTTAATCCAGGCCGAACCATTCCAGTGCCGCACATAGACCTGGGGCACGCCGCGGTTATTGGGCTCTAACCAGGCAAGGTAAAGGCGGTCGCCCGCGAAGGCGAGTGAAGGATTGGAGGCATGCCGGGAACTGTCCACATCCGCGAAGATGGAGGAAGAGGCCTTGACCGAGGGCCCCACCAAAGTCCATTCTACCGGATCCGCGGCGGCGATCCTTGGCAAGAGAGGCGAAAGATAACCGGCGGCCACGAGCACCAGCCAGAAAAGCGCCTTGGTTCGTCGGGACGGCAGGGTTTTTATAATGCGAGAGTGCATGGGCGAGAGTCCGGCCAACATAGGATTGCGTGAGGGTGTCAAAAAGTGCCGGCTGATCTATTTAGGTCTTGAATGGCAACGGAAACAGTCCGAAATGGGAAAGGCCACGACCCCGTGGCACCGGCCGCAGAACTCGCCCTGAAGAATTTTGGCCATCGTGACGGGATTGGCTCCGGCCTGCATTAAAAAAATGCCCGGATGGCAGTTTCGGCAGTCCAACCAGAGGGTATGGGGAAGATGGGGGAAGACCACATCAGGCAACCCGCTCACATTGACCTTGAAAATGACGTCGAAATTGATCGCTTGCATCGTGACCGCATTGGGATCAAGTGAGTCACGGGGCTTGATAAATCCCTGGGTAATGGCGACCACCCAATCCACATAACCCAGCCTGGCTTTCGGGAGGAAGTCCAAGGCGACGGGCTGCTGCGCCACCTCAGCGTCGTCGCTCGATTCGGGGAGAGCCTCACCGGCAGGGTCATTCGCAGAGGGCTCCGTGGTTTGGGCCTGGACGCTTCTCTGATGAAGAGCATAGACGGTTCCCCCCAATAAAAAAATAATCAGGACCGCCCAAACCGCGAAACGCCCGTGTCGTTGTCCCACCGGAGGGTTTCCCTATTTGACAACCGTGATTTTACCGGTCATTTGATTGTGAATAAAACAGAAATAGGGATACTCGCCCGGGAGTTTAAATGTGTGGGTGTAAACGGCCCCCGGGTCCATAATCGAGAAGATCTCGAGTTCATCGGTCGGGCCGGAACCGGGGATGCTGGCCAAGTTGTGTTTGCGTTCGTCGGTGTTCGTCCATTTAATTGTTTCGCCCGCCTTAATCGTGAGATTTTCAGGGTTCAGCTTGAAAGCATTCTTAATCACCGTGATCTCATAGACCGTTCCCTCTTGTGCCGTGACGGATCCGGGGGTGAGAAGAACCAGAAGGCCAAGCCCTCCCAAGAATAGTGAGATGCCCTTCTTCATCATATATAACTCCTTTCCGCCCCAAGCTAATCCTAATAATGCTAATTCTACCGAACCACCGGAGTTGTGTCAACTGATTTGGTGAGACCCCCCGGGAAGAGGCCGGTCGGTATACGAGAGTCGTCCTTTTCTTGAATTTTATTCGGTCCAGGTGGATCTTACGTCCGTAACGGCGTCATGATCTCCTGCCGGCCCAACCGCCATCCGGACCGGCAGGATTATCGATGGGGTATCGTTATTGGGAAGTCGGCGGCGCGACAGGGGGAGCGGGGACAAAGGAGTGCAGGCGGTGGGCTTCAAGGGCGATGACGTTGCTCTTCTTCACGTCGTTGATGAGCCGCGACTGGATGAGAATATGGCCGGAGATAATCCCTTCCGATTTTCCAAGCAGCACTTCGCATTTTCCGTTTTGAAAGACCGGTAGATCGTCCTCGTCAAGGAATTCGTAATTGAGACAGATATGACGGGGCTCCGGATTGTTGTTCTTGACCCGGGCGGTCCAAGAAGTTTCGGTTTTATTTAAGTTCTCCCAGACGAATCCGGCCTTCCAGGAGTAATCGAGTATATCGATATTGATGTTCGGGTTGCCAACTCTATGGGGAGTTTCTTCGCGGGCCGGAGCCGATGGCTTGGTCTGTTCCGCCCTGGGAGCGGCGACGGCCGATGCGCTCGGCTCGAGCTTGGCGATGAGCGGGCTGCTGATCGTCAGGACCGCCGCAGCGGATTTTTCTTCCGCTGCGGCCGAAATGGTCACCGTTCCCGAGGCCTTGAGCGTCGCCAGCCCCTTCGAATCGACCAGGGAGAGATTCGAGTCTCCCGATTTCCAGGTCACCGGAATATTCGTCTGCTCGTGCCCCTTGGAATCGATCACCACCGCCGTCAACTGGAGCGTGTCGCCCACGATGCCGGATGCTTTCTCAGGCCGAATTTGGAGTCGGGTCGGGCCCGGCTTGGCCGCCCGGACCGGATCGGAAGGGGCCTTCTGATCGGCCGTGGCCACGATCGCAGTTCCGCCGGGGGATACCACCGCCGCGCGTCCGCTTTTATCGACCTGGGCCGCCGCCGGGCCTTCCACCGAGACTTCGATCGAGGCCGTCAAGCCGTTCACGAAGGCGGTGACGGTCGCTTGGCCGGGCGAGACGGCGGTTAGAACCCCCTCGGGTCCCACCGTGGTGACGGAGGGGTTTTCCGAGGCCCAAGTGACCACGACCCCGTCGCGTGTCCGGCCCTCTTGATCCAGGACTCGAACCGGGAGGGGATGAAGTTCCCCTACCCTCATTGGGCCGGGCGGGGGCTCAACTTCAAGCTTGGCCAGTTTGGCCGGAGGCGGGGGCGTCGGAGGCGCCGCCTGAGGCGTAAGGGGTTCTTCCGGTTTTGTACAAGAGACCACAAAGACCAGCAGCCCGATTCCGATGAGGGCCGTGATCCATGGGAAACTCCGCTTCAAAACCTTGACGGCTTTCAATGGATTCCTCCTCCATTCTGGAGTTATGAGAACCGTCTCCTTCTTCCGCGAGAAATCCCTGCCCGTTTGATGAGAGACGGTCTTAAAGGTGGAACGCCCTAATTACCGCGTTGCGCCGGAAGGCTGGGGGAAGCCTCTGAAATCGGGATCGATGGGCGGCACGTCCTTCGGCTTCACGTGACACCGCAAACAGTCGCTTAAAGGGAAGGCAACCCGGTTATGGCACCGCCCGCAAAACTCCCCGGATGCAATCTTCGGCATCGTCATAATTCTGTTCGCCTCTTTCGCGT
>CAYJTJ010000098.1:0-6908 GCA_964372835.1 uncultured Nitrospirota bacterium | reverse complement strand
GAATCGCGCGTGCGGGAGGTGGGGGGCCGAAGGGTTGACATTATGACGTCATGATGTTATGATGCCATTTAAGGAGGCAACCCGCATGGCCCATTCGCGAACCACACTCTATTTGGACCCCAAAATCCATCGTGCGCTGAAGGTGAAATCCGCCACGACAGACCGGTCCGTCTCCGACCTCATCAATGAAGCCCTCATCGAGGCGCTTCGGGAGGATGCGATCGATCTGCAGGCTTTCCGAAAGCGGACCAAGGAGGCGTCCCGGCCTTTCGAGAAGATCCTCGCCGAGCTCAAGCGTGACGGACTCTTATAGTCTGCGGATCAAGCGGAGCGCGGAAAAAGAGCTTCGGAGCGTCCCCAAAAAGGATCTTCCCAAGGTTATCGAACGAATTCAAGGTCTCGCCGCCAATCCGCGCGGACCGGGCCATCAGAAATTATCCGGAGATGACCCAAACCGGATCCGCCAGGGGGATTATCGCATCCTTTATACGATTCATGATTCCGATCGTGTCGTTGAGATCATTAAGATCGGCCATCGCCGTGAAGTCTATCGTCGATAAAGCTTTATGACACCCTCCGTCGCGGGGCGGGTGGAAAAATTGACCCCTCAGAATCTATCTTGATAATTGAGTTCGACTGGATTATAGTAGGCGCGTTCCTATCCATTTCCGCGAACCCTTTTTTCCCACAGCACGGCTCAAAAGATTGGGGAGGCCCCATGCTTCCGAGAACGGCCTGGGCGACGGGTTTTCTGACCCAGCTCCTCTTAGATCATCTCCAGTCCCACCATCCCGAGGAGGCGGCCCGGATCGATCCGCGAAGGTTTTTCTCCGGGATTGAGGGGTATGAAAGGGTTCGCGACCCGATGGCGCTCCTGACCGACCGCCAGGCCTGGATTCCCGAGGAGGTGCTCCGCGAGGTTCTTCGTACGGCCGAGCGGGCGGCCGGCCGGAAAGACATCGCGTATACCGCGGCCGTGGACTATTTCACACGGGCGGCGCAGGGCGGCGGCACCCGCCCCCCCTCCATATTTGAGATCATCGCGAAAATTTTTAACGACGTCCGAATGGTGGCGCTTTGCTCCGGCTTCTGGGGGGCGGCCTACACGACGTTCATGCGCCTTCAGGCGATCCCCCTCGAGTTTACCCCGGGTGAGATGATCATTCTCGCCCAGTGCGATGAGAAACACCCGCCTCTTCTTTCGACCCACTACATGCTAAAAGGAAATTATGAGGGGTTCGTCCACCTATTCGACGGTGTGGAGGAGGCCCGCTTAACGGAAGACTTCCTTCAACACCGCGTAAGAGACATCGTGAGCGAGTTCGAGGGATACGCCGTGGAGGAAGAAGGAGCAGACCTTTACGTCCGAGATGAACGGACGAGGCGGCTCGTCGCGGTCTTTCGACCCGTGGAGCTTGGGATCGAGGAAATCAGGTTCGGTCCGCCCTCCGTCCAGACCGCGGGAGCGCTCAGACAGTCCGATCCGAATCTCATCTTAAATCCGGAGCCGAAGGAGGGGGCGGGGAGCGTCCTTCGAGTCCTGACGCCTCGCGCGGCCGATTCGATCAAACGGCCGAACCCGGACCGGCTTGCCCTCCAGGTCATCCGGGGCGGTCTTCTCCGGTCCGGACCGCTTGAACACCATTTTCGAGAGGGATCGCTCTACCAGGCCCCGTATTCCTCTTACCGCTTTACCTGGCGCGAGGGCCGGAAAATCCTCCCGGAGGCGGCCGGACTCGAACAGAAGATTCAGGCAATTACGCTTGGACTATTCGCTTATTTAGAAGAGTTAAAGGCGACGCAGCAGCGGCTTCTGTCTTACGCCATTGAGAATCGGGCACTTTCGGTCGAGAACGTCTATCTCCGTCAAGAAATCCGGGAGATTCAGGAGGAAGAGGAGACCCCGCTCCTGACCTCGAACAGTTCTAATGTTCGGGCCGTTTTGGGACTTGTGGCCCAGGTCGGGCCGACCGAATCGACCGTCTTGATCACCGGGGAAACCGGGACCGGGAAGGAGCTGATCGCCAGGCGAGTCCACAAGTTAAGCGGACGGAAAGACCGGCGGTTCGTGGCGATCAATTGCGGGGCGATACCGGACGGGCTGCTTGAGAGCGAGCTGTTCGGGCATGAGCGGGGCGCCTTCACGGGCGCAATGTCCCGGAAAATCGGCAAGTTTGAGTGGGCCAACGGGGGGACGGTCTTCCTGGACGAGGTGGCCGAGTTGCCGCCGGCCATGCAGGTGAAACTGCTTCGTGTATTGCAGGAACGCGAACTGGAGCGTGTTGGAGGAAACGATCGTGTTGAACTGGATATCCGGATCATCGCCGCGACGAATCGAGACTTGAAGGGGCTGATCGAGAAGGGTTCGTTCCGGAGCGATCTGTATTACCGTCTGAATGTGATTCAGATTCATCTGCCCGCATTGCGGGAGCGCCTTGAGGATCTTCCGGGGTTGGCCGAATCCTTCCTTTTTCGTCTGGCGCAAAGGCTGGGAAAGAACGTGCGTGCCGTCTCCCCCCGTTCACTCGAACTGATGCGGGCCTATCCGTGGCCGGGAAATATACGGGAACTGGAAAACGTCCTTGAGCGTGCCGTGACGCTGATCCCGACCGATCGCATCGAGCTGGGTCCCGACCTGCTTCCGTCCGAAATCCGGGAACCCGGAGCCGTGGCGGCCCCCTCCGATGACGTGACGCGTGCAGAGACCTCGGGGATAAAGGGAATGCTCGACCGGATCGAGTGGTCGACATTAATTGAGGCGATGAAGGTCGAAGGGTCGATGGACTCTTTTCTGCGTAAGATTGAATGGGCGATGGCCCAGCGGGCGATGGTGGAATACGGCAGCAAGACGGAGGCCGCGCGCGTTCTCAAACGAACTTACCGCTGGCTGCGAAAGCTCGAAAAGGAGATGGAAGACAAACCCCCGGTCTGAACCCGCATTCATCTTATCTGAATGTCTGTTCCTACGTCATGAGTTAAACACGCCACCGTTCGTTCTAAATCCTTCCTGAAGCGGTCTGCCTTCCCGGCCTTGATCGCCCTTTGTTCACGCCCCCCCCAAATCCGCACCATTGGAATGGGCGACATTCATCCGGCATAGTTCTTGAATGGACCCGGCGGTATGAAGCCTCGAAATCCATTCAATCAAGGTTTAAGCCTCATCGAACTCATGGTGGCGCTGACCCTCGTTGCGATACTGACCGGTCTGGCCTCCGCCAGTTTTCGGTCCCAACTTCCGATTTTTCGGCTCAACATCGCGGCCCGAGACCTTGTCTCGGACCTTCGCTGGGCCCGGCAGTTGGCCATGGCGGAAGGCCGGCCGGTCTCGGTCGTAATGAATCTTGAAGCCGATCGTTATCAGATCGAACGGAACGAGGAGCCGGGACATCCGATCGGCCCCATCCGCGATCTTGGAGGGCCGACGGTCACGCCCGAAAGCATCAAAATCCTCGGATCCACGGGAGGTCGTAAAGTGACCTTTTACCCTCACGGGACGACGAACGTGTTCACCACGATCACCTTGGCCAACCGATCCGGCAAGCAGAAGCAGATCACGGTCGTGGCCACCGGAAGGGTCCGCCTCAAGTGAGCCGCGGATCTCAACCGAAAGGGTTGGATTCCATGTTCCCCAAGGCCCAAAGCGGCGGTTTGCTGATCGAGGTGCTGGTCAGCCTTTTGATTCTGTCCATCGGGATGGTCTCGGCCGTCGGGATGATGCTTGCCGGTCAAAAGGGTCTTTCGGCCGGCCAGCGAATCGGCACGGCGGCGTCCCTGGCCCAGGCCGGGATGGAGGAACGACTCTTGCGTCGGTATGACGAGCTCGCAGGAGGAAGTCTTCTCGATCTTGAGCGGGTCGAAGAGTTTGTCCGTACCGTGTCCGTTTATCCGCACAGGCCGCTGGCCCATACACTGACCGTGAAGGTTCGCGTAGAATGGACGGATCGTTTGGGCCGATCCCACGGGATTGGGCTTCAATCCATCGTTCCGTCAGGCGTCGTGCCATGAGATTCCGATCGCAAATCGGCGACGCCGGAGGGTTTTCGATCATCGAGGTGATGATCGGAACACTCATTTTTTCGGTCCTGGCCGGATCGGCCATGCGGTTTCTAATGATCCAGCAACGGTCCTTCACGCGTTTGGAACGGTCCGCAGAGGTCCAGCAACAGCTGCGGGCCGCCGCGGACTTCATGGGGCGCGAGCTCGCCTTGGTCGGATTCGGGCTTCCCCCCGATCAGTCCGGCCTGCTGAAGGCCGAAGAACAGGAGATCGATTTTCTGGCGAATCTCGACAACGAGGTCGCGCATCTTGCCTGGCCGTCGCGGCCCGGTGACCGGATTCTTCGTGTGGTTTTAGGGGAATTTAAGCCGGGTCAAGATTTCGAGGCGGGAAAGCGGATCGTGATCTGCGGGCCGGACCGATGCGAATGGAATACCCTTGCCCGAGACGGAAAAGGGGAATCGCTGGACCTGATCGAGCCGATTCAGAATACCCATCCGGCGGGGAGCACCGTTCAGGTCATCAATCGGGTCCGGTATACCTTGACGCCCGATAAAGATGCACGCTTCAAGCTGATCCGGACGGTGGACGGCGGACCCGGTCCGGTGGCCGAGGGACTAAGCGCGATGCGTCTGGACTATCTGAATCGGGAGGGGTCCCCCGAGACGGGAATAGACCGGATCCGGTTGGTTCGCATCGGGCTAACCGCCGAGGCCACCGGGGGGCCTCGGATTTTCCGCTCGGTCACGGGGGCGGCCCATTTTCGGAATCAATGATCGGGGGAGAGCATGCGTGATGAAAAAGGCCTGGCCTTAATCGTTACGTTCGGCCTCTTATTTCTCATCACCCTCCTGGGCCTGTCCGCGTTTCGCTGGTCGCTCGATGAGCTGCAAATGGCGGCCCATCAGAAATCCGGGATCCAGGCACGGTACATCGCGGAGTCCGGGATCGGCTTGGTGCTCCAGTGGTTTCAGGAGCCCGAGTCGTTTCCCGCGATCGGCGAGTTCGGTCGGGGGGGATTGGAGGACGGAAGGGGAATGTTTTTGGGAAAGCGGCTCGTCGATTCAAGGGGCCGGCCGTCATTTTTTAGCGGGACCGGGGAAAGCCAGTTCACGGGTTCGGAGGCGGATCCGGACTTTGGGTATGAATGGGAGCCCGGAGGATCCAAGCTGATGGAGGACACGTTTGACGGACTGGGGGGCATCACCGGACTTAAACTTTTCGCGCCGAAAACCCCGGGCGCCGTCGCGACGCTCCAAGCAGCCGGAACATCGGCGTCGGGCATACGACGGACGGTCCAAACCCAGATCGCCCCGAGCCCGATCCCTCCCATCTCGGAAGCGGTCAATATCGGGGATGGATTAAATGGGCCGGTCCCGGTTCTCGCCCATTGGGGGGATGTCGTGATTCATGGGAATGCCGACCTCGGGGAGTCTCTATTCCCGATCCCCCAAAAAGATCAATCGGCGCCGGCTGGCGGGGAGCCTTACGGTCCCTCCAATCGGCGCGACGCCTGGATCGATTATTATATCGGCGGTGCGATTCTCAAGCCTTCCTCCGCGGGATGTCCGGGCTGTCGGGAGCCATTCCTTGCGGAGGGCTACGGGCATCTTCATCAATTTCTTGCCGGGCCGGGACGGCTTTTGAGTGTGGATGAGTGGAATTATCCCGCTCTAAAGGCTTTTGCACGAACCTGGGGTTATTACTTCACGACCGATTTGGAGGGGCGTCTCATCCAGGAGGAAGTCGGCGGTGTCGGGGCCACGCTTTCTCCCGGGCCCACACTTGCCGCCTTAACGAGGGAGGACCATTTCCCCCTCGTGTTTATCGATACAACGGATGGGAAGCCTCCTCGGGCGGATAACCAGGCCACCGTGGAACTCCCGATGGATTTCCTCCAGGGAATATTCGTGATCCAGGCGAATGTCGTGCTCAGGGGCTCGGGCGCGGGCCGCACGATCGCGGCCTCGCCGCCTCCCCCGGAATTATCCGGAGGGGGGTTCGGCTCCGTCGCAGTCAACCTTTCCGGCATCCATCTTCGGGGTCTTCTCTACGTTTCGGGCCGGCTGGTTGTTGAAGGAAGTCCCCGGATTTTCGGTGGAGTTGTTGTGGGTCAGGATATTTCGGGCCCCGGCCTGGTCGAGGTCTGGTTTGACGACGGGCTGCGTCGCGGGGTAATTCCCGGCCTCCCCGTCGTGACCGTGCAGAAGGGGGGCTGGTATTTGCGGTAATACGGCGGGGGATCCGTTCCGACTCGATCGGGGGCGGCGAGCCGGTTTGATCGCCGTGGGTTTGGAATACTACCGGCGTCGCATAAGCATCAGGAGTTCCTTCCCCTCGCGCTGTGGAAAGGATCGGGGGACCCTTTCGTACTCCAGCGTGAAAAAGGGATTGAACCGGTCGAGGAGTTCCTCGCGCGTGCAACCGAAGGGCGGCCCGGTCTCCGGCTGGATATGGTAGAACACCCCGAGCAGATTCCCGCCCGGGCGCAACAGGTCCGCCGCGATACGCGCGTAGGATTCCCGATGGTCCGGATCGATCGCGCAAAAAAAGGTGTGCTCGAAGATCAGATCGTAGAGGCCCCGGAGCCGCTCGGGCAGGTTGAGGAAATCGGCCCGTTCGAACCGTATGCGCGGAAACTCTTCGGAGCGGGTGAGCCGTGCGGCCTCGATGACGGCGGCCTCCACCACGTCCAGGCCGAGGACGTCGAAGCCGGCCGCGGCCAGAGCCCGGGCGTCATGCCCGTGGCCGCACCCCGGCACAAGGGCGCGGCCGGTCGCAAGCCGCTTGTCCATCAGGAAGTCCAGTAATCCGGGAGAGGGCGCGCCCTGATCCCAGCCCGTGTCCCCGACGCGGTATAACTCTTCCCAGAAGGCCGCGTCGATCTCTTTTTCCTTGCGGCCGATATGCGG
>CAYJTJ010000097.1:0-6962 GCA_964372835.1 uncultured Nitrospirota bacterium | reverse complement strand
CGGTTGACTTTTCTGTTCGCTTTCCGGTAAAGTAGCCCCGGCATTTTAAGTACTTACGATAAAAAGCCTAAGAGATCATCCGCCGGCCGCTCCCTAATGCGGGGTGATGGCTCTTCATTGTTGCCTGATACAGGCATCCAAATCATCGCGAGATTTTAGAGGAGGCTGCGTGGATTCACACAGGATTGCGAGGGTCTACTCCGCCTACTCCGGATTCTACGATCTGTTATTCGGCAAGATCTTCCATGATTCCCGCGCCACCGCGATTGATTTGCTCGGCATTAGGACGGGGGACCGGATTCTGGAGGTTGGCGTGGGCACGGGACTCTCGCTGCCCCTTTACCCGCCCAACTGCGGTCTCATTGCGATCGACCTGACCGGCGCGATGCTCAAACAGGGTGTTAAGAAAATCAAAAAACTGGGAGTCCGGAATATCCATCTGCAGCAGATGGACGCCACCCAGATGGCCTTCTCAGACGATCAGTTCGACGGGGTCCTGGCCGCCTATGTGATGAGCACCGTTCCGGATCCGAGAACCGTGCTGGCCGAGATGATCCGTGTCTGCCGTCCGGGCGGGCGGATCGTCCTCCTCAATCACTTCACCAACGGCAACCGCCTCATCTCACGGGTCGAGAAAAAATTGTCCCCGTTATGCACCCGCATCGGCTTCCGGTCGGACCTCTCCCTCGACTCCCTTCTCAGAGAATCCTCTCTCCTCGTGGACCAAAATCTGAAGGTGAACCCGCTCAACTACTGGCATATCGTACGCTGTATCAACCGCAAACCGGAAAACGGGCGGTCGGCCTAATCCTCGGCTCGCCGGCCTGTGAGTGGCCTTTCGGGCCCCGGCTCAACAGGCTGGTTTATCATCACCGGCGTCACGTCTAGTCCTCCGCTCCCCCTCCAAGCCTACGAAGAACGGTCCCGATCACATCGGCCGAGTAGCCTCTCCGAAGAAGGAATCCGAACCAGCGGCGGCGGCTCTTCGGGTCGGACAGCTCCGGCCCTTTGATCCGACGGGAAAGCAACTCCATCGCCCCGGCCTCCTCCCCCTGGTCTTCGAAAATCCCCCGGAGCGCCTCCTCGATCCATTCCTTCGCGATGCCCTTCCGAACCAGTTCGATCCGGATCCGTTGCGGCCCCCATCGGTGACGGGCGACACGGTCCCGGGCCCACTGTCCGGCGAAGGCGCGGTCTCCCAGATAGCCGAAACCCTCCAGCCGCTCCAGGACCCTCCGAATCTCCTCTTCCGGAACGCCCTTCCGGCGCAGACGGTGCTCGAGTTCAAGACGACTTCGCGGGCATCGGGCCAGGAGCCGATAGGCCGCATCCATCGCCTCCTTGAGGGTGTGCTTCCCGGCCTGGGATTGTGAAACGGTACGGCGGGCCAACGGATTTGCTCGGCTATTTTCCGAACCGATCGATCTTGATCTTCGGTTCCGGCCCTTTTACGGGCGAGGGTTCGGATTGGGACTGCCAGGAGTCCGAGGTGGATTGGATTCCCTTCACGCGGAGGGTAAAATCCTCCGGGTTGCTGCACCACCGCAGCGCTTCCTCGTACGTGATGAGGTTCTTCTGAAAGAGGAAGAAGAGAGACTGATCGAAGGTCTGCATACCGTATTGCGACTGACCGGCGGCCAAGACATCGGGTATTTTGCGGGTCTTGTCCGGATCGATGACGCATTCCCGGATGGTCTGCGTGGCGATCAGGACCTCGACGGCCGGAACGCGGCCGTTTCCGTCCGACCGGGGAACCAGGCGCATCGAGATCACGCCGCGGAGCACCGAGGCCAGCTGCATCCGGACCTGCTTCTGTTGGTAGGGGGGAAAGACCGAGATGATCCGGTTGATCGTCTCGGTCGCATCCAAGGTGTGAAGTGTGCTCATGACGAGGTGGCCCGTCTCGGCCGCCATGAGGGCGGTTGAGATCGTCTCGAAGTCGCGCATCTCGCCCACCAGGATCACGTCCGGGTCCTGCCGGAGCGCCGATCTCAGCGCCAGGCTGAAGGACTCGGTGTCCGCGCCGACCTCCCGCTGGCTGATAATACTTTTCCGATCGCGGTGGAGATACTCGATCGGGTCCTCGATCGTGATTACGTTGCCCAGCCGGTTCCGGTTGATAAAATCGATCATCGAGGCCAGGGCCGTCGTCTTTCCGCTTCCGGTCGTCCCGGTCACAAGGATCAATCCCCGTTGTTCCATCGCCAACTTCTCGAGAACGGGGGGCAGGTTTAATTCCTCGATCGTCAGGATCTTGACCGGGACAACGCGAAGAACCAGCCCGACGGTTCCCCTCTGCTGGAAAACATTGACACGAAACCGGCCCATGCCGGGCGCGCTATAGGCCAGGTCCATCTCGCTTTTTTGCTTGAACTTCTCCTTCTGCGTGTTGCTCATGATCGAGAAGGCCAAGTTGATGGCGTCTTCCTGGGTCAGCTTCGGCTGCTCCTCGATCGGAATCAGGTGGCCGTCCACCCGGATGATCGGGCTGTTCCCCACCTTCAGGTGGAGGTCGGAGGCGCGTCGATCAATCGCGATTTTAAGCAGTTCATTGATCGTCACAGGCATTTTAGACTCTCCATTTCGATGACGGACACCAACCTATGCGGTCGGCTGCTGACCCCGCCCCGCGGACGCCCCCTTGGCCGGCGCGGCCGATTTCCCGGGCGACGAGGGCTTGTGAACCGCCGCCTCCCGGATCGCCTCCTCTATCGCCTTGGCCAATGCCGGATTTCCCTTTACGAAACCCCGGGCCTGATCCCGTCCCTGGCCGATCCGCTCTCCCTTATAAGAATACCACGCCCCGCTCTTTTCGACTATCCCCCGGTCCACCCCCAGATCCAGGATCTCGCCGGCTTTGGAAATCCCCTCGTTGAAAAGGATGTCGAACTCGGCCTGTTTGAACGGGGGCGCCACCTTGTTTTTGACGACCTTGACCCGGGCCCGGTTGCCCGTCACTTCCTGGCCCTCCTTGATCGATTCAATCCTCCGGATGTCCAGGCGGACCGAGGCGTAAAACTTCAGGGCATTCCCTCCCGTCGTCGTCTCGGGGTTACCGAACATCACGCCGATCTTCATCCGGATCTGGTTGATGAAGATGACCGTGGTCTGGGACTTGCTGATCGTGGCCGTGAGCTTCCGGAGGGCCTGGGACATCAATCGGGCCTGGAGACCCATATGCGCATCGCCCATCTCGCCTTCCAGCTCGGCCCGCGGAACGAGCGCCGCCACCGAGTCGATCACGATCAAATCCAGCGCGCCGCTGCGGACCAGCGTCTCGGTGATCTCCAGAGCCTGCTCGCCCGTGTCCGGTTGGGCGATCAAGAGTTCGTCCGTCTTCACCCCCAACTTCCGGGCATACGTAATGTCCAGCGCGTGCTCCGCGTCGATGAAGGCCGTCGCCCCGCCGGCGCGCTGGGCCTCGGCGATCGCGTGAAGCGTCAGGGTCGTCTTTCCCGAGGCCTCCGGGCCGTAGATCTCGACCACCCTCCCGCGCGGAAAACCGCCCACCCCAAGGGCAATATCCAAGCCCAGCGATCCGGACGAGATGGCCGGCACATCCGATAAGACTTCCTCCGACCCCAGCCTCATGATGGCGCCCTTCCCAAACTGCTTCTCAATCTGGGCCACCGCCAGATCCAACGCCTTGCTTCGATCCTCCTTATCCGCCATCGGAAACTCCTTCCTCGTTACAGTGTCCTATTTCATCTCAACCGGCTGTAAACCCTATGCTTTTCGAAAACCGCCCCTCCTATTATATAGTATTACATCGGAACTGACCGCACCGTTGTGTATCGGGTCCCATCGGGGGCAAGCTCGCTTTGGATCAGATCCACCTCTCTCAGTGTATAATCGCCTAATGAATCCGCCGTGATTTTCCCCATCGCTTCCCAGAGGCCCGAAAGCCCGCGCGTGGACTTTATCCGCGCCAGCGTCAAATGCGGCCGGAAATCCCGCTCCTCTTTCGGAAATCCAAGGGCGGTTAGCTCCTGATCGATTCTTTGCTTCAGGTCGGCCATCCGGTGATCGGCCGGATGAACGCCGAGCCACAGGACCCGCGGGTTTCGGGCATTCGGGAAGACGCCCAGCTCCCGCATCTTGATCTCCAAGGGTCCGGTTCCCTCCGCGGCGAGTTGTAGGGCCCCCTCAATGGAGGACAACCGGGAAGGTGACGTCTCGCCTAGAAACTTGAGCGTGAGGTGCAATCCCTCCGGCCGGACCCACGTCACCGGCGCCTGTGACTTTTTCAACTCTTCCTGGATGGCCATAACCACCCCGCGGGCGGCTGAAGGCAAAGGGTGCGCAATGAACAGCCTCACGGGGCCTCTCGCTTACGCCCCGATTTCAACCAGGCGGCGCCGTAGGAGATCCAGCGCATGCTGTGAGGCCCGAAGCTTGATCATCTCCCGGTCGCCCGAAAACCGCGCGAAGGAGGTCGCCGTTCCGTCCGCGTCATCCAGTCCGAAAAAGATGAGCCCGACCGGCTTCTCGGGGGTCGCCCCACCGGGACCCGCGATTCCGGTCACGGCAAGCCCGAAGTCGGCCCGACCGCCCCGTCGGACCCCCGAGGCCATCGCGCCCGCGACCGGCGCGCTGACGGCACCGTTTTCTAAAATCAACTCGGCTGCCACACCGAGAAGATCGGTCTTCGCGCGGTCACTATAGCACACCACGATCCGATCAAGATAGTCCGAGCTGCCCGGAATGTTCGTCAACCGATGACCGATGAGCCCGCCCGTGCAGGACTCGGCCACGGCCAGGAGGGCCCGGCGGTTCCTTAAGGCGCGTCCGACCACGGCCTCCATTCCCTCCGCCCCCCTCGCGTAGAGGATATCGCCGAGGCGTTCCTCCATCTTCTCGATCAACCCCTCCAGGATTGTCTTCACCTCGCCCCGGGTCTGACCCATCCCGAGGACACGGACATCCACACCCACCGGAGCGGCGGTCAGGCCGATCCGCACCTGGGGATGGCCGATCATTAGGTCCGCCAGGCGCGCATTGACGGCCGATTCGGCCAGACCATACGTCCGGAACCGGTGGAGCTGGTATGACCGTCTCGACCGGAACCGCTGCTCCAAAAAGGGCTTCACCGTCGCCTCGAACATCGCCCGCATCTCGGCATCGACTCCCGGAAGGCCGATCAGATAACGATTTTCCCAATGCAATATGAATCCCGGGGCGGTCCCGATGGGATTCGGGATGACGGTGGAGCGGGCCGGCAATAGCGCCTGGCGGGCGTTATGGGGGGGCATCTCCTGATCCCGCTCAACAAACCGGCGGCGGATCTGCTCTAAGAGCTTGTCCTGAAGAATCAGCCGCCGGCCGGTGACTTGGCTGACGACCTTCTTGGTCAGATCGTCCTCGGTCGGACCGAGACCGCCCGTGATGAAAATCAGATCGGCGCGGGTGGCGGCAAGCTGGATGACCTGGGCCATCCGGGGTTCGTCGTCCCCCACCACCGATTTGTGAATCGGGTCGATTCCCAGCTCGATCAACCGATCGCCAAGATAGACCGAGAGCGTCTCGGCGCGCCCTCCCCAGAGGAGTTCCGACCCGGTCGCAATGATTTCGGCCTTGATGGTCTTCATCCCGAACGAAACAGGGCCCCTGCGCCCTGCAGAATCAGGTTGGCGTAGATGCCGGCGACGGCATCATCCAGCATAATGGCCCATCCGCCCGGAAGATTCCGCTCCATCCAGTCGGCCGGAAAGGGCTTCAACACATCGAGGCCGCGAAAGAGGACGAAGGCGGCGATGAGATAGCCCGGGCCGGGCGGAAGGAGGAAACCGGTGATCATCATCCCGGCTATTTCATCGACCACGATCCGCCGGCAGTCTTTCTCTCCGGAGACCCGCTCTTCCTCACCGGCGGCATAAAGTCCGAGGGAGAAGAGAATGACGAGGACGACCGAATACAGCGGCGCGGACCGGTTCTGAAGGAGGAGAACAAGGCCCAGCCCCACCAGGCTGCCGGCCGTTCCGGGGGCCACGGGGGCATAACCGACCGAAAAGCCGGTGGCCAGCCAATGCGTCCATCGAGACAAGCGGTTCGCGCGCACCTCTCCGCAAAAATCCGGCAGCATTCTAACACCCGACCCCCGGGGAGTCAAGGAAACGGGACGGCCGTCGACGACGATCCTCTCGGTGAATGATCGCGCCCAGCCGCTCGGGACTCCCTCCGGCGCTCTCCCGAAAACTTTTTCGCCGGTTTCATGAGTTTTTTCTTGACAAACGAAATATTTAGGATATATTTACAAACAACGAGTGTGAAGCGAGCGTCGTTCAGTTCCGGCGCCGAATGATCGGGGCGGATTCGCCGCGCATCACGAGCAGACACCCCGTCGAACAACGGGGTGAGGAGGTGGGAGAGATTCAAACAATCTCACAGAGACACATAACCCATCACAAAAGGGGGCAAATAGATTGCACGCTCTTGGAAGGCATTTGCTGTTGGAGTTGAAGTTGTGCAACTCCAAGGTGTTAAATGATCTGAAGAAGGTGCAAGAGATCATGGTCTCAGCGGCAAAAGAAGCGAAGGCCACCATCGTTGAGATCTCCTTCCATAAGTTCAGTCCCTTCGGTATCAGTGGTGTCGTTGTCATCGCCGAGTCTCACCTGTCCATTCACACCTGGCCCGAGTACGGGTACGCCGCCATCGACATCTTCACCTGCGGTGATGTCCTCCAGCCCGAAATTGCGGCGGCCCACCTCATCGAAAAATTCCACTCCAAAGATCCCGCCATCGTCGAGATGAAGCGGGGGACGTTCCTCCGGGGAGACGCAAAGCTCCCTCATAAACCCTCCAAAGAGGTTGCAGAGGATGCAAGAGCCAAAGAGCTACAAATGGTTCCTTGATTTTCTGACCCCCGATGAAGGGCATATGCACGGCTTGGAGACGATCCTCCACGCCCAGCAGACCCAATTCCAGCAGATGGAGATCATGGTCACCCGCAACTACGGGCG
>CAYJTJ010000096.1:3733-6966 GCA_964372835.1 uncultured Nitrospirota bacterium | reverse complement strand
CGAAGAACCGAGCCCTGCGGCTTTCCGAATGCAGCCCGATATTCTGCGAAATCATCCGCGAGCGTAAAGCCGGTTCGGTGATGCACAGCCACGCGCTCTCGGCCGTGCTGGCGGCCGATCTGGCGGGCGTGGAGGACCACGTCGTCTTCCAGGGGCTGGAGATGCTCAAGGGAATCAAGGGCGCCGCTTATTCGGATAAGCATCCCGTGGCCGTTATACGGAATACGAATTACGAGCCGGACCTACTCGGCCAGATCAAAGCGGTGCTCTCAAACAAGGATTACGAGCGGTCCTACTGCATTCTCGTTCGGGATCACGGGGCGTACATCTGGGGCGGGGACGTCTGGGAGACGAAGCGGCACACCGAGATTTATCATTTTCTGTTCGAGGGGACCGTGGCGCGGGCCAGGTCCGGCGGGCAGCCTTCGGACAGGACCCGCTAACATCCATTTATTTCACATCCACTAATCGGGGTACGACGTCGGCCGCACGGCCCCGAAGCGCGACATGGGCCGCGGGAGAGCCGGCCTCGGGATTCACCTCGATCACAAACGCCCCCGCTGAGCGGGCGGCCGTTGCGAACGAGGCGGCCGGCTGGACTACGCCGGACGTCCCGATCACGAGCATCACCTCGCAGTCCTCCAACGCGGCAATCGACCGGTCCATATCGTCCGGATCGAGCGACTCCCCAAACCAGACGATATGCGGCCGGAGCATTTTCCCGCAGGAGCCGCAGACGGGAGGAATCGGGATCGGAACGCGCCGATCCTCAGAAACTTTACCGCACCCCGTGCATCGGACCTTCCAGATATTTCCGTGAAGCTCGATTAAGTTGCGGCTTCCCGCCTGGCCGTGAAGACCATCAACATTCTGTGTGATCAGCCGGAACGTCGGGCAGCTTTTCTCCAGCGTGGCGAGCACGGTATGGGCGGGATTGGGTTTCTTCGTCGCGATCAGCTCCCGCCGCCAGTTGTACCATTCCCAGACCAGCGCCGGGTCTCGCCGGAAGGCCTCCGGTGTGGCGAGATCCTCGGCCCGAAAATTGCGCCATAGGCCGATTGTATGTGGGGGCCCGTGCGGTCCGCCTGAGGCGGATCCTCCGATGCCCCCACGCCCCGGCCGGTCACCGGCAGAGCCGGATGCCCAGCCCGGCCCTCGAAACGTCGGGACCCCGCTGTCGGCTGAGATGCCGGCGCCGGTTAAGACCGTGATGCGATCGGCCTTCTTAATCCGGCCTCGAGCCTGTCGAAGCAGTTCGGTCATGGAATCGGAACCGGCCCCGGGAAAGGGGGCCGTTCTATGGAATAAATAGACCCCCCGAAAATCGGGGGGTCTATTGAAAGGTTTACTTCTTCTGGAAGAGTTTATCCAGGAGGGGTTTGACCTCCCCTTTCTTTTCCATCTCGTCTAAAATATCGGTGTCCCCGTAAAATTGGGTTCCGATGAAGACTTTTGGAAGGGTCGGCCAGTTGGTCATTTTCGAGAGCACGTCGCGTTTGGGCATGTCGTTTAAGACGTCGATCACGGCATAGGGATAGCCGTACTTCTCGAAAAACTGGATGGTTTCAAGAGTGAATCCGCATTTTGGGGTCTCTTTTGTACCCTTCCCATAGATCAGTATGGGATTGTCCTTGACTTCCTTTTGAATGGACTCCTCGATTTTCTTTGCATCGTCCATAAGATCGCACCTCCGTGATATTCCGGTTAATTCCATTATACGGCAGGGGCGTGGCCGTAAACAACACCGAATTAACGGGCTTCGTCCGGGGTCAGGGCTTTGATCTCGACGGCATGAATCCGGCCGTCCTTCATCGGCCCAGCGAGCGCCTGGTAGACCATGCGGTGGCGATCGAGCAGTCCTTTATCCTTGAATCGGCTCGAAACGATTTTAAGGATGAAGTGGTCCATCGTGCCGGTCCGGTCCGTCACGGACACGACGGCGTCCGGCAGAAGCTTCTTGATATACTCGTTCAGACTCTGTTCAGAAATCATGGTGGCCGCCGCCTTCCGATCATTTGGGGCGGACCGCCAGGCCGTGGGGATCTCCCTCCAGGGCGATATGACCTGTCCGTTTCCGTTCTTTCACGTCGAGCACGGCTAAACCGGGCTCGCCTCCCGAGACATCGTGAATGGTTTTTGTCACGGCCTTTCCCCTGAGGGTCACGAAGGCGAGTTTTCCGTCCGGCGAAAAGTCGATCAGATCCGGGCGGTCCCCCGCCTCGGGTATCCTCGCGGCCGGCGCGTCCGTCTCGGTATCCACGATCGTGATCGTGTTGCTCAGACGGTTTGCGAGCCATAACTCCTTCCCGTCGGGGGTCAGGCGGATGCCGTGGGAGTCGGCCCCGGCCGAGTTGCCCTGCTTAATGAGCGTATCTGTCTTTGTATCGAACACGAGAAAGCTGTTTACAAAACCGCCAACGTTGACATAGATCTTCGTTCCATCCTTCGAGAGGGCAAGCCCGCAGGCCTCCTGTCCGATATTGGGAAACTGTTTGAACTGGTTTCCGGACTCGGCATCAATGACCGAGACCGACCCGGTCGAAAGCGGATCGATGGCGGCCGGGTCGCCTCCGTTTGTGACATAAATTTTCTTCGAGTCGGCCGTGAAAAAAGCGCAGATCGGCCGGTCTTTCATCCCGCCCGGGCCGTCGCCGACGGGGATCTCCCGGCCGATGGTGAATTTTTCCTTCCTCCCGTCGGTCAGGATCTCGACGAGGGTGTCGCTTCCCACGCTCGTGGCGACGGCCCGCTTTCCGTCCGGACTGGGGGTCACGGCGTGTGTGACCGGCCCCGAGGGAAGCGTCGCGACGATCTTCCGGTCGGCCGCGCGGATTACGAGAATATTGTTCGTTTTCGGCGCCGCCCCGACGTTGGCGACGTAGGCGTATTTGTAGTCCGGAGAGAACAGGATCATGTGGGGTTTCGATGTCGCCGGTTTATCGTCGGTGTCCACGGAAATCTCGGCCGTAACCTTCATGGATTCGCCGTCCACGATCTGGATTTTATCCAGCCCCTGGTTCGCGACCCAGATCTCGTATGATCCCGCGGCCGCGGTGGAAACCAACGAGAGTGCGGCCGTGGAAGAAAGGCAGAAGGATAAGAAGATCTTTAGGAAAAGAAGGCGGGGGATAATATTTATCAATTGGACCATGGGGCTCCTCCTTTAATCGAAATGTAGCAAACGGCCGTGACGGCCGGATGGTTCCCGGGGTGAGTGACACGATACCAAATCC
>CAYJTJ010000096.1:1160-3633 GCA_964372835.1 uncultured Nitrospirota bacterium | reverse complement strand
CTCCCCCTCGAAGTGGAAGTGGTGAGGCACCGTCTTCTCGATGATTCCCCCGCCATCGGAATGAGCCTGGCCGAGTTGGTGCTTCCCTACAAGACCGGAGCGATGATTGCGGCCATCATTCGCGGAGAGGAGACAAAATCGAGTCCCGCTGCCTCTTTCATCCTTGAGCCGGGTGATGTACTCGTCCTGGTCGGGCTCGAAAAAGAGATCGAGAGGGCCATTCGCTACCTGGACGAGGGGAAGCCTTCGGATGCCCTCTCAGATACAATAACCCCTACCGAACCAATGGACTGAGGGGCCGTTTTGGCCCTTAAGAGCCCATCCGGTTAGTATATAACTATATGATTTATAATGATAATAAAATTATTGACAGTGTATTACGCCGCATGGTATATATACATTAGCACTCGATGAAAAAGAGTGCTAATATCCACCGAATTCACAATGCCGCTAGAGGAAAGGGGTGATGTTTATGTTACCGGTGAGAAAGGATGTTGAGAGGGGTCTTGGTTTGTGGGATCCGTTTCGGGATTTTGGAAGAATGAGGAATGAAATGGATCGGCTCTTTGGTTCCTTGTGGCCCAGGGACGATAGGGAGCTGATCCTCGATGGGCTCGCCTGGATGCCGTTGGTGGATGTGTATGAGGATCATGACCAGATCGTGGTGAAGGCGGAGATCCCCGGTGTAAAGAAGGAGGACGTGACGCTTTCTCTGACCGACGATATCCTGACGCTTAAAGGCGAGCGCAGGCACGAGAAGGAGGAGAAAAGGGAGAACTACTTCCGCCTCGAAACCAGCTACGGCACCTTCCAGAGAACGATCCAGCTTCCCCGGGCGGTGAAAACGGATGCGGTGAAGGCGGAATACAAGGACGGCATTCTCAAGATCGTTCTACCCAAGGACGAGGAGTCGAAAACGCGTGACATCAAGATCGACGTAAAGTAAGTGGTTTGGGTTTGGGCGAAGGCCCAGGAAGGCGGAGTCCGAATTCGGGATTCCGCCTTTTTATTTGCCGCCTTGACTTCGCCAAGCGGAAAAAGATAGGTTGATTCGTAAATTTCGGGCCCCATCGCGGAACACGGGAAGGGCGAATGAACCGCAAGAAAACAGGGACGTCCGGTCTCTCAGGACTCCGACACTTGGCCCTCCGTGTGACCGACATGGCCAAGTCACGGGCCTTTTACGAGGGCACATTGGGAATGAATGTGGTCTGGGAGCCGGACGCGGAGAATATCTACCTCTCGAGCGGATGCGACAACCTCGCGCTTCATCTCATTCCCGACAGAGAACGGGCGGTGTTCGATCCGGCCAAGGGGCAGGTGCTGGACCATTTCGGGTTTATCGCCGAAAGTTCCGAGGCGGTCCGGGCCATGGCCGCGAAGATGGAGGAGGAGGGCGTACGAATCGTGAAGCCCTTCCGACGCCACCGTGACGGCAGCAGCTCATTTTATATGGCCGATCCGGATGGAAATACGATCCAGATTCTGTATGAGCCTCACATCAGCCCGTTGAAATTCGGAGAGGGAAAAGGGTCCGGATGAGGCTTTATTGGGGGCGGGCCTGGACCAACTCCCGCGGAAGCTGAAACTCGACATTCTCCTCCACGATCGTCAGCTCCTCGATTTCGTTCGCGCCTTTTTCCTTCAGATATTCCACGACCTGTTGAACCAGGATCTCGGGCGCCGAGGCCCCGGCCGTGATTCCAATGGCCTTTACGCCCTTAAGCCAGGCCGCCTGTATGTCCCGCGCGGACTCGATCAGATAAGCCCGTATCCCGCACTGCTCCCCCAACTCCTTTAATCGGTTCGAGTTGGAACTGTTGGGTGCACCAAGCACCAGGAGGATTTCGACCTTCCGCGCGATCTCCTTAACGGCGTTCTGCCGATTTTGCGTGGCGTAGCAGATATCCTCCTGCCGCGGTCCCTTGATCTTCGGGAACCGGGCATGGAGGGCCTCCACGATCTCCTTGCATTCATCGATGCTCAGCGTCGTCTGAGTCACATAGGAGAGATGTTCGGGATCGTCCACGCGGAGATTTTCCACATCGCGGACCGAGCTCACGAGGTGAAATTTGTCCGGGATCTGGCCCAGTGTTCCGATCACTTCCGGGTGGCCGGCATGGCCGATCAGTATCAGCTCGAACCCCTCGCGGTGATCCCGGTTCACTTCCTGGTGGACCTTGATGACGAGCGGGCAGGTGGCATCGATCACGCGGAGATTCCGATCGCGGGCTTCCGACCAGACCGATTTGGACACGCCGTGTGCGCTGAAAATCAACGGGACGCCGTCCGGAACCTCGCCGATTTCCTCGACGAAAACGGCCCCCTTGGCCCGAAGCGACTCGACGACGTGCCGGTTGTGAACGATCTCGTGGCGGACGTAGACCGGGGGACCGTAGACCTTCAGGGCCAGATCAACAATATCGATGGCCCGGTCCACGCCGGCGCAGAACCCCCGCGGTTTGGCGAGAAC
>CAYJTJ010000096.1:0-1060 GCA_964372835.1 uncultured Nitrospirota bacterium | reverse complement strand
GATCATGAAATCCTACCGAGAAGAACTTTCGTTCGAGACGAAGACCCGCCGCGCCTACCTGAATATCACGCCCCAGGTCGAGGCCGCGCTGGCGAAAAGCGGCATTAAGGAGGGCCTCTGTCTGGTTAATCCGATGCATATTACGGCGAGCGTTTATATCAACGATGACGAGCGCGGACTGCTGAAGGATTACGACGACTTTCTGGAGCGGCTGGTTCCGCACGAGCCGATAAAGCAGTACCGGCATAACGACACGGGCGAAGACAACGGCGACGCGCATATTAAGCGGCAGGTGATGGGACGGGAGGTGGTCGTGGCGGTGACAGGGGGGAAGCTCGATTTCGGAACGTGGGAGCAGATCTTTTACGCCGAGTTCGACGGCCGGCGCCGGAAGAGGGTCCTGGTCAAGATTATCGGGGAGTGATTCCTCCCTTGTCCGAGGGCCGCTCCGGCTACCTGTAAAGGGCGTCTCAAAATACGCCGGCCGATCATGGCGGCCGCCAATCCCCATCCCCGAATGGGTTGTTGGACCGGGGGTTGGCGGCTGATTACACCGCTATGAACCAGAATCAGGTGCAGTACGGTTGCCCTGAATGGCGGTTCAGTCGGGCCGGCGAATCCTCAAATCTGCCGCTTCCCAGCGGTTATTTGGCACTGGTATGCGATCTGCAAAGACCATCGGCATCGTCCAACTCATCTTTAACCAAGGAGGATGCCATGGGAGAAACGAACGGTCCAAAAACGACGCGACCGGTCCGGCAGGTCTACACGGTCGTGGAGCGGAACGGAAAGAGTTTCTGGGTCCGGATCGGCGCGGCCTTCGGCAATTATGACGGGAGCGAGACGGTCTTATTGGACGCGCTTCCGGTCAACGGGAAGCTGCAGATCCGGATTCCCGGAACAAAAGAAGGCGCGGCCAAGCCCCGGGCGGAGGTGAAAGCGGGGGCCGAAGACGCGGCGGATGAGACGGATTGATCCGTACCGGCAGGGGCACGGCGTGCCGTTCCCCTGACCTGGCATATCTGCTGCGGGGAACCGATCACAAACTGTGATCGGTTCG
>CAYJTJ010000095.1:0-6972 GCA_964372835.1 uncultured Nitrospirota bacterium | reverse complement strand
CGGAAGGCGAAGAGCCTGGGCTTCACGTTATCGGAGATCCGGCGGATCGTCGTGCTCTGCCGTGAGCGCGGGGCGCCGTGTGAAGAGGTGGTGGAATGGGCCGGTGAAAAGATCGAGGGCCTCGAGGGCCAGATCAAGACGCTGACCCAGATTCGAAACCGTCTGATCCGGTACCACCGTAAATGGAAGGCCCAGGGGGCCTGCCCGCCGATGAGCCCGGGCGAGATCTGCTGCCTGATCGAGGAGATCCCGGCGTCCGAAATCACAACCGCTCCCCAAGGGAGGTGATCGATATGAATCCGAGAAAACTGGCAACCCTCTGCCCGGCCTGCGGATCCTGTCCGACGGTCGAGTTGGACGGCGAAACCGTCCGCCTGGGCGAAGAAGGAAACCGCGTGACGTTAAAGAAGTCCGAGTGGAATGATCTGGTCGATAAGATCGGTCGCGGTGAACTCGGCCGGATCTGAGCCGATCCCCTGGCGGCCCCGACGGGCCGCCAGGGGATTCTTCGCGACAATTTCCTGTCGCGTTCCCCTCATTTTTCAATCCCCGGGGTCCATTCCCTAGCAGAGGGCCCCTCCCGCGTCAACAGTTCTCCCTTGCTTCCACCCGTCCCAAAAATTCGTAAGAGGGCTGACATCCCGAAATACACTGTACGGATACAATAGGGCCCTACGATATTCGATCGTCCGCCGAAGAAAATGACGAGACGATGAGTATGATGCCATTTCATTCCTTTATGTCCTTCTTGCGAACGGTTCGTCCAATATGTCATTCTATCTATGAGAAACCGCCCGTCCATTGGATTCGTTGGGAGGCATCACCCCCCGATGGGCGTTCCCGCTCCGATCGCGGGTGAAAGCGGGATCGACTCTGACATGAGGGGATGGAGTCGGAAGGGACCATCGGCGCGCTGATCATTTTTTACATCGCGCGATGGCTCCGGTTTCACTTACCGCCCGGGCTGGGCGGACATCCGCGGATGGATTCAGATCGTCATTCTTAAACCGGTTGGGGAGAAAAGAAATAGGAATGGGTAAACTGCCCAAGTCATCGTCCGGCGCATGGATCTTCAAAGGGGTATTGATCGCCGTTTTGATTGCGGCGGTCGCCGCATTTCTTTATTTTGATCTGGGGCGATTCCTCAGCCTGGAGTCGCTTCGCGAGAGCAAGGACACCCTCCAGCGCTACACGAATGATCATTACTCGACGGCGGCCATGCTCTTCATTGTGCTCTACTGTCTGCAGACCGCCCTGTCGCTTCCGGGAGCGGCCATACTGACCCTGGCCGGCGGATTTCTCTTTGGGGCGGTCTTGGGGACGATCTACGTCAACATCGGGGCAACCTCGGGAGCCGTGCTGGCGTTTCTGGCCGCCCGGTATCTATTTCGGGATCTGATCGAGAGGAAATTTGGAAAGCGGCTGGAGGCGATTCAGACCGGCTTCGTGAAGAACGCGTTTCATTACCTTCTAACGCTGAGGCTCATTCCGGTCTTCCCCTTTTTCCTGATCAATCTGGCCTGCGGGCTGACGCGGGTCCGGCTGGGCACGTTCGTCATCGCGACCGCCGTGGGAATCGCTCCGGCGAGCTTCATCTTTGCCAACACCGGAAAGCAGCTGGGGACGATTAATTCCTTAAAGGAGATTTCCTCTCCGAACGTGATCGGGGCCTTCATCCTGTTGGGGATCCTCTCACTCGCGCCGGTCGCGTATAAGAAATGGAAAGGGGGCGCTCTCCCGGATGCGACGAATCCCCCGGCCTGAAGCGCAGAAAATGGTCGCGGATCCTCTGGCCCGACCCATGAGGGTTGCATGACGAAACGCCACACCAAGATCATCTGCACGCTGGGACCGGCCACGCGGGAACCGGATCTCGTCCGCTGCCTGATCGAGGAGGGGATGGACTATGCGCGTCTGAACTTCTCCCACGGGATTGCGGAGGATCATGTCCGGATGGCCCAGACCGTCCGCGAGGCGGCTCGCGGCCTCGGCCGGCCGGTGAAAATCCTCCAGGACCTTCAGGGTCCGAAGCCGCGGATCGGCCGGCTTTCTCATCCCCTCCATTTCCGCGCGGGGGACAAGGTGATTCTCGCGCCGGCCTCGGAGGACTCTCATGAAATCCCGATCGCCGATCCCGAAATCCTGGAATGGATCCGTCCCGGGGACGCCGTCTTCCTCGATGATGGGGCGGTTGAGCTCGAGGCGCTCGAGAAGCGGGAGGGACGAATCGAGGCCGTCGTGAGAGTCGGCGGGCGGGTGGACAGCCGGAGCGGGATTCATCTTCCCGGCGGATCTCCAAGAGGATCCGCGCTTTCGGAAAAGGACAAACAGGACATCCAGCGGGGTCGGGCGATCGGGGTGGATCTCGTGGCGCAATCGATGGTCCGGAATCGCTCCGACATCGACCGGCTCCGGAGCGAGCTCGGCGAGCGGACGCCGATCGTGGCCAAGGTCGAGAACGCGGAGGCGTTACGCGACCTCGACGGCATCGCGGACGCCTCGTGGGGCATTATGGTCGCCCGCGGCGATCTGGGCGTGAGCATCCCCCGGGCCGAGGTTCCGCTCCGGCAAAAAGAGATCTTGGCGATCTGCCGGCGTCGGGGCCGATTTGGGATCGTGGCGACCGAGATGATGCTCTCGATGGTCAAAAACGACCGCCCGACGCGGGCCGAGGTCTCGGACGTGGCCGCGGCCGTGATCGACGGCGCGGATGCCGTGATGCTCTCCGAGGAAACCGCGATCGGGGCCCATCCGGTCGAGGCGGTGCGGGAGATGCGTCAGGTCGTCGAAACGGTGGAGGCCTCCCGATGGTATCCGAATCCCCCGCCGCGTTCCGGCCCCTCGGCCTGAGGCCGGGGTACCGGTCGGGCCGTGACCGATTTGACAGAGGGATATCGAATACGATCAAATAGAAGGAGCCTGCAGGGTCAACCGAATGATTTCTCAAAGGTTCCTTCCAACCGGGGCTGAGGACAAAAGATGGACCCGACGAAAGATTCATCCTTGGACAACCAATGCATCAACACGATTCGAATGCTTTCCGCGGATGCGGTCCAGAAAGCCAACTCGGGCCATCCCGGCACGCCCATGGGGCTCGCCCCGCTCGGATACCTCCTCTGGACGCGTTTCTTAAAACATAATCCCCGAAACCCCGACTGGCCCAACCGCGATCGGTTCGTCCTATCGGCCGGCCACGCCTCAATGTTTCTGTACAGCCTGCTCCACCTGACGGGATACGCGCTTGGGTTGGAAGAGATCAAGCGGTTCCGTCAATGGGGATCGCGAACGCCCGGCCATCCGGAATTCGGCCACACCCCGGGGGTGGAGACGACGACCGGCCCGCTCGGCCAGGGCTTCGGGAACGCGGTCGGGATGGCCTTCGCCGAACGATGGCTGGCACAGCGGTTCAATCGCCCCGGCCACGCGATCATGGACCATTTCACGTATTGCGTCGCGAGCGACGGGGACTTGATGGAGGGCGTTGCCTCCGAGTCGGCCTCTCTGGCCGGATTCCTTAAACTCGGAAAGCTCATCGTCTTCTACGATGACAACCGCATCACGATCGAAGGAAGCACGGATCTGGCCTTCGCCGAAAACGTCCAGTGGCGGTTCGAGGCCTACGGCTGGCGGGTCGAGACGGTAAAAGGCGACGGCAACGACCTGGGGGCGATCTCCGAGGCAATCCGGTCCTCCCAGTCCGATCGGGATCATCCGTCGCTCATCATCCTCCGGACCCATATCGGGTTCGGGAGCCCAAACCGGCAGGACACCGCCAAGGCCCACGGCGAGCCGCTGGGGGCCGAAGAGGTCCGGCTCACAAAACAGAATTTGAACTGGCCGGTTGAGCCCGAGTTTCTCATTCCCGAAGAGGTCCGGGACTGCTTCGGTCGTGCGGTCGAGCGGGGCGAAGCCTGGGAATCCGAATGGCAGTCTCTATGGAACGCCTACGCCGCGCGGCATCCCGATCTCGCACAAGAATGGCGCTCGGTGATGAACGGAAAACTACCGGAGGGATGGACGGAGGCGATTACCGGATACCGCCCGACGGGTTCAATGGCCACCCGCCAGGCCTCGGGCGAGGTTTTAAACCGGTTGGCCGTGCATCTGCCCAGCCTCATCGGCGGCTCGGCCGATCTCGCCCCGTCCACGAACACCTATTTGAAGGATCGGGGCGACATTCGGGGCGACGATTTTTCCGGCCGAAATATTCATTTCGGCGTGCGCGAGCATGCGATGGGCGCGATCTTAAACGGCCTGGCGCTCCACGGCGGCATCCGTCCGTACGGCGGAACCTTCCTGATCTTCTCCGACTACATGAGGCCGGCGGTCCGTCTGGCCGCATTGATGAGCCTCCCGGTCATTTATGTCTACACCCATGACAGCATCGGATTGGGAGAGGACGGCCCGACCCATCAGCCGATCGAGCATCTGGCCGGTCTGAGGGCGATCCCGAACCTCACCGTCATCCGCCCGGCCGACGCATCCGAGACCGCGGCGGCCTGGCGTCTGGCGATCGAACGGCGAAAGGGGCCCGTGGCCCTGGTCCTGACCCGACAGAAGCTCCCCGTGCTGGATCGGACCCGGTATACGCCGGCCGAGAATCTTGAAAAAGGGGCGTATATCCTGACCGAGACCCGCGGCCAGAAACCCCGGCTCATACTGATCGCGACCGGTTCCGAAGTTCATCTCGCGCTCCGGGCGGGGGAGCTTCTGGAAGCGCTTGGAATCGCGATCCGAGTCGTCAGCATGCCGAGCTGGGAACTGTTCGAGGAACAGCCGGAGGCTTACCGGGAGGAGGTCCTCCCACCCGACATCACGGCCCGCGTCTCGATCGAGGCCGCCTCTATTTTCGGCTGGCACCGATATGTCGGCTCCAAGGGAACGGCCATCGGGATCGATCGGTTCGGGGCCTCGGCGCCCGGCGAGGTCGCGATGAAGGAGCTTGGGTTCTCGGCCGAGTCGGTCGTCGCCGCGGCCCGCGGTCTTCTCGACCGGACATCCCGCACGGCCGCGAAGGCCTCGAAATCCAAGGAGGGCCCTTGACCCCGATTCGAAAAAGAGGTTTGGTAGCGGAAGGGGATGGCCGACTCACGGCCGCACTGGGGCGATACGAGATCGAAGTGAGGTCCGTTTTGAATCGGCTGGACCAGGACCGCTTCGGCGAAAGATTATGGAATAAAGACGCCTCGCTCTGGAAGGCCGACCCGGAGGTTCAGGAAAAGATCGCGAACCGCCTCGGATGGCTGACCGCGACCCAAACCATGGCCGAGCGGGCCGGCGAGATGACGGAATTCGCCCGGTCCGTCAAAGCGGCCGGAATCCGCGAGGTCGTTCTCCTCGGGATGGGCGGGAGCAGCCTCGGCCCCGAGGTGCTTTATCAGACGTACGGCGCACGGCGCGGCTTTCCCCGCCTGACCGTTCTGGACACGACCGATCCGGCCACTCTCTTGAAAACCGATCGCCGGCTGGACTTGAAGCGGACGCACTTCATCGTGGCGAGCAAATCGGGGACGACCGTGGAGGTCGAATGCCTGTTTCGCCACTTTTGGGAACGCCTGCGGGCCGTTCGGAAGGAATCCGCCGGGGATCACTTCGTCGCGATCACGGATCCGGGAACACCCCTGGAACGAATGGCGCGGGAAAAAAGATTCCGGAAAATTTTTCTTAATCCGCCCGATGTCGGCGGCCGGTATTCGGCCCTCACCTATTTCGGGCTGGTTCCGGCCGCGCTGATCGGGATGGACCTGAAACGGTTTCTTGAACGGGCTGAATCGATGGCCCAGGCGACGATTTTCGGCCGCGCCGCGGAGAAGAACCCGGCCGTTCAGCTCGGAGCCATTCTGGGCGTTCTGGCCGAGGCCGGCCGCGACAAGGTCACGTTCATCGCGCCCGCCGTCATCGGAAGCTTCGGGGTCTGGGCGGAACAGCTTCTGGCCGAGAGCACCGGGAAGGAAGGAAAAGGTCTGGTGCCGGTTGTGGCCGAACCGGTCGGGAAACCGGATCTCTACGGCGATGACCGGATCTTTGTCCACCTGACCCTGGACTCGATCCGGAGCAGGACGCTGGACACGAAGGTCGCGGCCCTTGAACAGGCCGGCCATCCCGTGGTCCGAATCCGGCTCCGCGACCGTTTCGATCTGGCGGGAGAGTTTTTCCGGTGGGAGGTCGCCACGGCCGCGGCCGGCGCTGTTCTCGGGATCAATCCCTTCGACGAGCCGAACGTGGCCGAGAGCAAAGAGAATACACGAAACGTGATCGAGACATTCGAAAAAACCGGCCGGATGCCTTCTCCCGATCCGGCTCTGGCCGAGAACGGAATCGCGGTTTTCGGAAATATGGCCTTGGGAAAGAAGCGCCTGTTAAAGGATACCGTCGTCGGATTTTTGGACCAGGCCAGGCCCGGCGACTATCTCGCAATCATGGCCTACCTGGAACGGTCCGAAGCGGTCGAGGCCCCGCTCCAGGAAATTCGGCATTGGAGCCGCAACCGGTTGAGGATCGCCACCACGCTGGGATTCGGACCCCGCTTCCTGCATTCCACCGGCCAGATCCACAAGGGCGGGGGAGGAAAGGGCCTCTTCCTTCAGATCACGGCCGAGGATGAGACGGACCTTCCGATCCCGGACGAGCGATACTCCTTCGGCCAGCTGAAAAAGGCCCAGGCGCTGGGGGATTTTCAGTCGCTCGAGAGCCGAGGCTTTCGGATCCTCCGGATCCACCTGACCGGGCCGGTCGTCAAGGGGCTCGACCGATTGACCCGGGCGGCAGGAATCATACGCTAGATGCCCACGGACAAACCCGTGGGGATCAACACAGCGCGCCACGCGAGCGAGAGGGGCTCGACCGATTGACCCGGGCGGCAGGAATCATACGCTAGATGCCCACGGACAAACCCGTGGGGATCAACACAGCGCGCCACGCGAGCGAGAGGGGGAGGCTCCATCCGGCTTGGCCGGTGGAGGGGGCGACGCT
>CAYJTJ010000094.1:0-7006 GCA_964372835.1 uncultured Nitrospirota bacterium | reverse complement strand
AAATAGACCCTAGTATAGATCAGAAACGGGTTGGGGGTCAATCCTTGTCTACCGACGCCGGAAGAATCCCCGCCGGAACGCGGCCTCCCCACCAAAGATTCGCTTGACAAGCCCAGTATCGTGTGTTAGCTTACTGCCGATCATCGTTTTCGAACAGGCGATTTCCATCGCATAAGGTCCCGAATCACCATCCGGGTTTAATGCTCTGGATCACCCTGGGAAGCATGTTTCTCCAACTATCCAGCGCCGGGTTTATCCTTCTCCTCCTGGTCCGGATTTCCCGGGAACATTCTTCACACCCACGCGATTAGCTTTACGATCGGATGTAGTCCGCCGCAATACTTAAAAGGCATTTTTTTACCGAGACGAATTTAAGACAGAACAGGGAGGGAATCGAATGGAATCGGCCGCAATAGCCTATCTGAGTGCCGGATTAGCCATGGGAGCTGCAGCTTTGGGAACAGCGCTTGCGATCGGACATCTCGCAGGAAAAGCGGTTGAGGGCACCGCGCGCCAGCCGGAGGCCGGGGGGCAGATCCGAACGACCATGATTATCGCCATCGCCTTCGTGGAGGCTATCGCTCTTTACACACTCGTGGTGAGCTTTCTCCTCATCTTTAAGTAGGGGTCAGTGTTGACGGATCGCCTCTCCAAAATAGGAAGCGGCCAAAAGGGTAAAGATGTAGGCCTGAATAAAGGAAATGAAAATCTCAAGGGCATAAAGGGCGACGCTGAAACCGAGTGGAATCCACCCCACATAGAACTTGAACATGACCACGAGCCCGAAAAAAATCGACATCACAACGTGGCCTGCGGTCATATTCGCGAAAAGCCGCACGGCCAAGGAAAGCGGTCGGCTCAACTGGCTAATGAGTTCAATGGGGATCATGAAGGGAGCCAACCACATCGGCACGCCGGAAGGAATGAGCACCCTTAAAAATCCGATCCCGTGATACATAAACCCCACCACCAGACTGCTCAAATAAACCATCACGGCAAAGGCCCCGGTCACGATGATTTGACTGGTTGAAGTATACGCGCCGGGAATCAGACCTAATAAGTTTGAGAAAAGAATAAAAAGGAAAAGCGTCGCAAGAAAGGGAAAGAATCTCAGACCCTCCTCGCCGGCATTCTCTCGGATCAGATCCTTTAGAGACTCGATCGCGACCTCCGCAATACTCTGAAGCTTCGATGGGATCAGGCCGGCCTTCCTTCCGGCGAAATAGAAGAAGGCAAAGACCACGCCGCAGACCATCCACATCATCAGGACGGCTTTATTGACCGAGATATCGAGCCCGAAAAGGTGGAGGGGAATGAGGGGCGTGAGTTCAAAATGGTGCAGCGGATTTTCCATCATCCGTCCCGACCGAGGTCATCCCTTAAGAAACGATAGATGTTATGGAATCCGGCCACGGCCCCCAACAGAGTTCCGACGATCATCAGCCAGGGCCTGCTCCCCCATAACCCGTCCAGCCAGTAACCCAGGAAGGTGCCCACCAGAGTCGAGACGGCCATTTGAAGCCCAAGCCGAAATGCGATCGCCGTCGTTCCCGGAGGGCCTTTGGGCGGCTGTTCCATCGGATTTAACCACCGGTTCCGACCTCACCGCGAAGCGGAAACATCGCCGTCCGCTCTCAGCGTGGTCAGATAGAGCGTAATGGCCAGCGCGTCGTCGTGGGTAATCGCGAAACTCGGCATCGTGGTATCCGGTTTCATCTTCTGAGGATTCCGAATCCAGTGATAGATCCAGCGGGGCTGCAGCCGAAACCCGACTCGATCGAGGGGGGGGCCGACCTCGCCGCCTGCCCCCCCCAACTGGTGACAGGATGTGCAGGCGTACTGTTCCCCGAAGAGGTGTTGACCGTGAGCGATAAGCTTCCTCCCTTCCGCGGAGTCCGATCGCGGTATTTCTATCTTTTCCACTTCCTCAAAATCCTCGATCTTCCCCTCATCCGTCCCCTCGTACTGGACGGGGGGCGCGTCATTTTTGTGCAGGGTCCGGATGTAGGCGACAAGGGACCAGACCTGCCGGTCCGTAAGGGTATGACCCCAGAAGGGCATCAAGGGTGACCCCATCGGCTCGTCATCCTCCTCTCCGCCCGCGGTCGGGTGACCACTTTGTTTCGGGTTTTCCTTCCCCGGGACAGCGCCGGCCACCCCGTAAGCGATGGCCTTGAAAATGTCCTCGTTCGTGGCCTCAGCCATATAGGGCTCGATCCGGTCCGACAAGTCGCGCGGCTTGGGATCGAGATTGACCACATTATACCCGTTGCCCCTCCCCTTCGGTCCATGACAGGAGGCACAGTAGTAGGAGAAGAGCTGCCGACCCTCGGCCACCTGCGGATTCTCGAACACGAACATGACGATCAGGACGATCAGACCGATGAGGCTCAAGCCGCCCAGGGCCATTGTAACGTATTTCATTCCTTAACGGTACCTCCTCAGATAGGGGCCGGCCGCGAAGGCGCCCTTTGGATGGTTCCTGGCGATAAGACCGACCGTGCGGTCGCTCCTCAACCGGACGACTTCCGTCTCTCCCTGCGGACCAACCAGAACTCCAAGCCGGCGACCAGCCCGATCGCGGCGCCGGTCGTCAGATAGACCTTCACGGGCATTCCGGTCTTGAGCACCACGAAATACCATGACGAAATGGTTCTGCGAATTCCGGTCTCGCCGTTGGCTCCGTCCCAGATATGCACCGCGACGGGAATCATCTGACCGGACATAAACTGGATATCGTTCGCGGAGTCGTTCGTGATCAACGGGCGTTTGATCACGACTCGCCAGACCCCATCCTCGAACACGCCTTTTCCTTCGGCCTGTTGGCTCTCCGCCGGCTGCGGGGCCGCCGGGGTGCTGTATCCCTTCGCAACCCACTCCTCGACCTTCTGGAGATCGGCCTTCCACTGCCAGAGATTAACCGGCTTTCCGGTATCGCCCAAAAAGAGGTGGGGCTTCTGGGGCCCCTGCGCAACCCGAACCGGAAACTGGAGCGCGGCGGAATCCCTCAGATTTCGAATGCGAACGCTCGGGGGATAGAGGACGGGGTAGGTGGCGGTGAAATCCGGGGTCTCCATCTGCTGGACTTTTTCGGAATCGACCTGCACGGTATTTTGTGTCCGGTCATCCCATTCCAGCCGGAAGGCGATCTCTTTGTCGTTATAGACCGACTGGATCGCGACAAAATCCACCGTCGGACTTTGATTGCGCGGGGGGACATGAACCTGACCGCTCATCAGCACGTCCACCGGCTCGGCCCCTTCCCATATCGGCGCCGTGGGATCCAGCGGGATCTCTTCGCCGACCCGTTTGGACTCGATCACGACCTTGCTGCCCGTCGGCACCGGTCTCTGGATCGATTTGACGAAGTGCGCGATCGACCACCGCTCCTCTTCATTCAGGGTGCCCAGGAAGGCGGGCATCGGGGTTCCGTTCAGGCTCCCGGAGATCCGAAGGAAGATATCCTTGACCTCATTCCCGCCCTTATAGGTCCAACTCTTGGTCAGGTTCCGTGGATGGAGCGGGTTGTTCCAGGCATCCATCGTCGCCACCGCTATGGGACCGTTGCCCCTCCCGGACGGCCCGTGACAGATGACGCAACGGGACTCGAACAGTTCCTTCCCTTTCTTGATCATTTCGGGCGTCGCGGCCGGTTCCTTTCCGATCGGAATCATTTTGGGCGGGGCCGCGTCTTTGAATTTCTCGGAAAAGGTCTTGACATAGGCGATCACCTGTAGCCGCTCGTCCTCGGAAAGCACCCGCTTCCAGGAGGGCATGCCGCTTCCCGGGATGCCCCGGCTGATCGTCCGGAATAGGTCCTCATCCGTTGGCAACTCATTGAATTGGGTAGTCCGTAGCTTGAAAAGACCCCGGGTGAAATCGCGGGGCCGGGGATCCATCACGTCGGCCGCGGGGCCGTCCCCCGCACCCTTGACCCCGTGGCAAGGGAGACACCACCGCTCATAAACTTTTTTTCCGGCCTCGACGACCTCGGGTGTGGAAGACAATTTCTTCGAGGGGATCTCATCCGCCGCCGTGGGACCCGTCATGACATCCAGCTCCCCCGCAAAGGAGAGGTTGAAGGTTGGAGCTTGGAGGTGGAAGAAGAGCAGAGAAAGGACCGCGCTTAAAGTGCACCTCAAGAATCGGCCTGTAAGGCTCAAGCGTCGCATGGGCTTACTTAAGCCTCCTCATTCCAACTTCTCCGGTTTACGCGGCTCGACACCGGCCGTGTTGTACTCCGCGAGTATGATCTTCCAGATCTGATCGTCCGTCAGTTCATCCTTCCATCTCGGCATGACCGAATCCCACGAGGTCGCCTCGCTGGGAAGCCCGCGGCCGCCCTCCTTGATCCGCCAGAAGGCATAGGCCTCAACCACCGTGGCGATCGTGCCCGGGTCGCGGAAATTAGCCGGCCTCAATCGGAAGCCCAAGGCCACCGGTCCGTTTCCGTCCGCCTTTGATCCGTGACAGGGGCGGCAGTTTCTCTGGTAGAGTCCCCGGCCCTCGGTCATCGCAACACCCACAAGGCGAACACGGGCTTCCTCGATCGAGATCCCGGTGAGACCCTCCCGGGCCATGAACTCTCTGACCATTTCCTCGCTCGGGTCCCGATAAGGATTGATCAATTTTTCAAACTGCCCTGGAATCGTTGGATGCTGAATCCGGATTCCGGTCGGGCTCTGCATGCGGGGAACCACACGCTCGAAGGCGACCCATCCCCCCAGAAACGGGATCAGAACGAGCAGAATCAGACGCGCCGGGCCGGCCGGGCCGCGCTGTCCACCCCGGAGGAAGCTCCGGATGGGAGTCAAGAACTCCGTCATCTTCTCCTCCGACATGGTGATGTAGATAGCCAGTCCGACCATGGCCAGGAGCATATAGATCACGGTGAGGGCCGTCGGCACCCCAAGGGGATAAGGCCGATGAACAATCCACATCGAGACGTATGGAATCACCAGCTTGACGATCGTGTAAACGATCGCGAGCATGATCACGGCATGCCAGAATATCGAGATCCTTCCCTTTTTCACGGCGGCATCACCCTACTGAAGCGTCTCCAAAAAAGCCAATAGGTCGTGGAACTCCTCCATGCTCAGCAGCTCCCCAAAATTCCCGGGCATGATCGACTTCGTCTGCTGCTTCATCCGCTCAATTTTTTCCTTTGGAACCTTGTGAACGACGCCCTCGTTATCCGCGATTGAAATGCTGGCGTCGTCTTCGGCCTTCTTCACCCCGCCGATGAACTCCCCGTCCTTTGTCACCACCAGGTAGGGCTCGAAGCCGCTTGCGATCTGGGCGCTGGGGTCAAGGATCGACTCGATGATGTACTGAATGTCGCGCGTTCCGGCGACGCTGGTCAGCTCCGGTCCCACCTTGCCCCCATTATCTCCAACGGTGTGGCATTTGGCGCAGGGCGTTTTACTGGTCGGGCTGAAGAAAATCTCTTTCCCCTTTTCGGGGTCGCCCTGAAGATAGGGTTTAAAGGCCACCGTGGCGACCGCGGTCAGGCTCGACGCCGCCTTCTTCATCGCCTGAAAGTACTCGCTTTTCATCAGCGCCTCGGCATTCGCCTCCCCGCCCTGACTCTGCAGATAGAGATCAACCGCCAGGATCTCGTCCGGCTTGAGCGCAATCGGCGGCTTCCAGACGGTCGGCATCTCGTTCTTGTAGCCCGAGACGACATACGCGCCGGGCTCGTAGTGATCCTGGACGAGATAGTCGGCGGCGGTAAACGGCTTTCCGGTCTTGGCGCTGATCTCCTTCGCCCGTTCCGCAGCGCGGAGACCGATCGGCAACGGAAAATCCTCACCGTGGACGCCGAGGTTTGGGGCACGAATGGCGCTCCCCCGATCCCCGATGGAATGACAGGTGTGGCACTTCCCGTGCCCCCAGAAGATCGACTCTCCGGCTTCCGGACTGATGCCGGCAATGGTCGTGCCGGTCTTGGCCCCCCCCGAGATGTCCGTAATCACCTCGGCGATATAGATATAGATCGCACAGACGAGGACGGCAAAAACGGCCGCTTTGACAAAAGAGTTTTTCATCACGGCCTTTTCGCTTGAGCGGCGTCGCCCGGTATCGGCCGACCGGTCACCGAAGGCGTCGATCGGGGTTCCGGTTTCGAGCCCTTGTATTCACTCGCGCTGGTCAGCCAGAAAAGAAACGAAACGGCGGAGAGAAAAATCAACCCGCAAGCGCTGACCACCTTCGCCATCAAGGCGTTGTCCGGCGTCCACGAGCTCGGGGAGGCATCCTGCATGACGGCATAAATATGCCAGTTCTCCCGAAGACCGGATCGGATGAATCCCATGAGTCCGATCAGCATCACAATAAAGACACAGAGGAAGATCAGGGTGTACTGGGAACGGATCGGCATTTTCCCCCAGGTCATCTGTCCGACGGTCGGAGCCCCTTTAAAAAGGAAGACGTCGATCGTGGTGAGCAAGGCCAACGCGCTCATCATCGTCATCCATTGGATCACGGCGATGTTCCGAAGGAACGGGTTCGCCACGGCCATGATGATGTAACCGTAGACCCCGAGCACAAAGGTCACGTTGATGATCGTCACCCCGAGGTAGAAGAGCTGGCCGATTTTTCCCCGATCCTTGAGCGTCAAGAAGACCGCGATGAGAATCGCCCCGATCTGGGAGGACAGCAGCACGACCGGCAGCATGAAGTACTTCGCCTTCTCCGGGGTCAGATCCATGCTGGCGGGATCCAGATGCAGCAGATAGTTGGCGGTATAGCCGAGGAGCAAAACGATCGACCCCGCCACCCCGTACAAGACGACACGGGATTGGGTCCCCTGCCGTGAAAAGGGTATGCCGTCGCCGAGATTGGCCCGTCGGTAGAGGAGAAAGCTGAGAAACGTCGAGAGAATGATGAAATTTATGACGGCATTCTTCCCGGACATCAGCCCGAGGTATTTGAGGGTGGGATGATACTGTCCGCCCACGACGATCTGCTCCTCGGCGGAAAGCGGGAGGTTATGGGGCGTCAGCCA
>CAYJTJ010000093.1:0-7249 GCA_964372835.1 uncultured Nitrospirota bacterium | reverse complement strand
GGCGACGCGAGCCCCTATAATAGACGGCAGGATAGCAAAATATCCTCGGTTGTGTCAATTTTCGGCCGCGGCATGGGCCTCGGAGGGGGTCTTAGATGAAAAGGGTGATATCGGCCTCGGCCGCATACTCAAGGAAGGTCGCGGCGCCGACGGGATCGGGAAGCCCGTCGATGAGGGCCTCCCTTTTGATGTCGAACATGTCCATCGCCATCTGGCAGGGCCACAGCTTGACCCCGCTTTCCAGTGCGATCTGCATCAACTCCGGAACCGTCGCGATCTTTTTCTTCTTGATGTCCCGCTTCATCATCATCGTGGCCAGGGCGGTGACGCCGGGAAGCATCGCGACGATGTTCGGAATCGGGATCGGCAGTGCGGGGTTGCCGAGCGGGACGAGCTTCAAGGAGTCCTGGTTTCCTTTCTTGAGAATATTCAGCCCGAAGAACGAAAAGTAGACGCCGACCTCCATCTCCAGTGAGGCCGCGGCGGTGGCCAGAATGAGGGCGGGATAGGCCGCGTCGATGGTTCCCTTTGAAACCACGGCGATGGCCAGGCGCTTGGGGCCGGTCTCCTTCTCCTTGGCCTCCTTCAACCTCCGGTCCACGGCCTCCTCGACCTTCGCCTCGATCAAGTCGGTCAGACTTTTGTCCAGCGTCGTCGACATCGTAAACCTCCTATTTCGCTTTCCGGATATAGAAGATGAAAAGACCGTTGTCCTTTTTGTGTTCCAAAAGTTCGTGGCCGGTCTGCCGTGACCAGGCTTGCATGTCGGGAATCGAGCCGGGATCGGTCGAGATCATTTCCAGCGTCTGACCGATCGTCATCTTATCGATCGCCTGCTTCGTTCGTATGACCGGAAGAGGGCAGAGAAGCCCCTTGCAGTCCAGTTTCTGATCGACTTTGATCGTCTCGGCCATCCCAATTTCTCCTTTTCTAAAATTTCGTATGGGTTTGAATTAGTTCGGAATTTAATTATCCTCATGATAGCCCGCGGCCGACCCCTTAGTCAAGGCCGCATTTGCGGGCCTCCGGGCCGGGGGTTGGCGGCGGCCGTTACCCGAACGGCAAAAGGGTTGCACTGTCCGGCCGGGTTGAACTATGATGGATCCTATGATGATGGATGAGCTTGAGGCACTGAAAGGAAAGCACGTGGAGCTCATCTATAACGGCCTGGTCTACCGGGGACAACTGGTGGGAGCGTCCGAGGATGAGGTGTATCTAAAGACGCCGATGGACTGGGTTACGCTCCCCATGTCGGGCGTCACCACCGTCCGTCGCTCGGATGCGCCGTAGGAAGCCGGAGCATGTACGAAAAACCTCAGACCCATCCGATTCCCATCGAGAACCAAACCCCGCCCTCGGTTCGCGAAGAGGCCGTCGTTCCCACGATCAAAGAGGCGACGATCGAGGGGCGGCGGCCGTTTCCCTGGCTGAACCTGTTTCTCTTCATCGCGACCGTCTTCACGACCCTCCTGGCGGGAGCCATCCAGCAGGGAGTGAACGCGCTTCGGGACCCCGCCGAACTGATCGTCGGTATTCCGTTCTCCTTCACGCTGATGGCCATTCTATTAACCCACGAGATGGGCCATTACGTCGCCTCGCGCCACCACCGGGTGGCCGCCACGCTGCCTTATTTCATTCCGGCGCCCTCGCTCATCGGGACCTTCGGGGCCTTCATCCGAATGACCTCGCCGATCATGAACAAGCGGGCCCTTCTGGATATTGGGGCCTCGGGACCGATCGCCGGCTTCGTGATCGCGATCCTGGCCGTCGCGGTGGGCCTTCGGTATTCCACCGTGGTCGAGGCGGCGCCCGTTGAGGGACTGGCCCTGGGATCGCCCCTCATCTTCTCCCTGATCTCGGACTGGATGATCGGTCCCATTCCCGATAACTACGATGTGCTGTTGCACCCCATCGCGTTCGCCGGCTGGATCGGGCTGTTCGTCACGGCCCTAAACCTCATCCCGATCGGTCAGCTGGATGGCGGCCATATCATCTACGCCATCTTCGGAAGGCACCACCGGATGGTCTCGATCGGAATGATCCCGATTCTAATCCTGATCGGGTTCACCGGTTGGCCGGGATGGTTCCTCTGGGCGGTTTTACCCCTGATTTTCGGGATTCAGCACCCGCCCCTCCTCGACCCCGAAAGTCCCTTGGATCCCCACCGCCGTGCGGTGGGATGGATCTCGCTCGCGATTCTGGCGCTCTGCTTCACCCCCACGCCGTTCATGCAATAGGACCGGCCGGCCGGTTTTCCTCGTTGATCCAAGCCCTACACTCCATTCATCTCCTTGACATTGAAAGGATATCTGGTATCTTAGAGTGTAGCCCTCAACGGAACCGCATTCTCCGGGATCGGAGGCCGGAGGGATGGACTTCCGTACACTGATACTAAACGCCACCTTTTTCTTAAACATTTCGCTGGCCGTTTTCATCGCGCTTCGAAGCCGGCGGAACCGGATCCATGTCATCTTCGCCATCCTCCTGGTCTGCGTGGCGCTTTGGACCTTCGGAATTACGATGTTCCGTTCGTCCAGCCATCCCTCCGAGGCACTGTTTTGGAGTCGCTTCTACTACGTCGCCGCCGCGATGATCGCCAGCAGCTTCTGCTACCTCGCCCGGATCTTCCCGCAGGAGCTTGCGCCCATGACGCCTTGGCAGCGTCTCCTGATTTTCGGTTATCCCCTCCTGACGGCCGTTCTGATGCCGCTGAACTCGTACCTCGTCGTCGATGTCGCGATCTTGACGGACCGGCGCGAGGCCGTCCTGGATCCCTTGGACTATTTCACGTACAGCAGTTGGTTCATCTTCATCATGGGCTGGGCGTTCTCCCATCTAAGGCAAAAATACCGCCTCTTCGACGGGATGCATAAGCTTCAGATCCGGTATGTCCTGATCGGGGCCTTCACCTCGACACTGCTGGGGGCCACCTTCAATCTTCTCCTGCCGTGGTTCGGGTACTACCAATGGATCTGGCTGGGGCCGGTCTTCACGATCATCATGATCAGCTGCATCGCCTACGCCATCATCCGTTACCGCCTCATGGACATTCGAATTATTTTAAAGCGAACCATCGCCTACTCGGCGCTCCTCGTTCTGACGCTGGCATTTTACGCGTTGATCATTCTGGCCTCCCGCCAGATTTTTCAAAACCGGATCGGGCCTTGGGTGAGTCTCGTCGTGAGCGCCCTCCTCGTCGCGGTCGGATTCGAGCCGCTGCGCCGGGCCTTCCAGCGGGCGACGGAGCGGATCTTTTTCCAGAAGGATAAAGACCCCCGGCAACTCTTAAACCGCCTGTCCGAGACGTTAAGCTCGATCGTCGATCTGAACCGACTCCTTTCCTCGATCACCCATGAGCTGACGGAGTTCTTCGGGATCAAGGGGATGTCGATCGTGTTGTTGGAAGAAGAGCGCGTTCGAATCGATCACGGCCCGGAGGCCTTCACGGGACTCGATCGCACGCACCCGGTGATCAAGTACTACCTGGTGGCTCCCGAGCGGAGGGATCTCCTGTTTCTGGATGAGATCCGCCGAAAGCTGGAAGAGAATTCCGTCCCCGGGGGACTCCTGGCTCTCCTGAAGGAAAATATGGAGGCGATGGGCATCGAGATCGTTCTTCCCGTCCCGCTGAAGGATCGTCTGATCGGATTCCTGGTCATCGGTTCGAAGCGGTCCGGAGAGGCCTTCACGGCCGAGGACCTGCAGCTGTTGGAGATGACGGCCCGCCAGGCGGCGACATCGATCGACAACGCTTTTTTGTACGAGCGTCGCCGTGAAGAGGCCGAGGTCTTAACGCAGCTGCTTGAGATCAGCCGGTGGCTGGGCTCCACCATCGAACTGGATGCACTTTTAAGAAAAGTGGCCGAGACCATCTCAAACCTGTTGCACCCCGATTCCTGCTCTGTTATGCTGTTGGACGCCGAAGGGGCTCGGCTCTCGGCGCGGGTCACGCTGGGCAAGGATCCGAAACACCTGAGGCAGACGGGAGAGGCGATCGGCCGCGGCATTCCGGGATGGGTCGCCCAACACGGCGAGCCCCTGCTCTTGGACACCTTGGCCTATCCGAAACCGTTCCTCGAATTCACGCAGTTCGACAAGGAGGTCTACTCCTCCATCTGTGTTCCGCTGAAGGTCAGGGATTCGGTCCTGGGCGTGATCTCGGTGGACAGCTTTACGAAGGATAGGCGTTTCAACGAAAAGGACTTCAAGATCATGCAGCTATTTTCGAATCAGGCCGCGATCGCCATTGAGAATACCCAGCTCTACGAACGGGTCCGCCGCGCCTCATCGGAAATTAAGCCATTTGAACCCCGGTAAACCTCCGTCCCGATGAGCTTGAATACGCAAAACCATAAAAGGGTCCTGATCGTGGATGACGAACCGAACATCCGGACCATCCTGTCACGCCACCTCACCAAGATCGGCTACGACTGCACCACCGCCGACGGGTCTCAGCAGGCGCTCGATCTCATGGGGACGAGCCCCCACGACCTCGTCATCACCGACATCCGAATGCCCGGGCGGGACGGGGTCTGGCTCTTAGACGCGCTCAAGGCCCATTGGCCCGAAACGGCCGTCCTCATGATCACGGCCCTCGACGATTCCCAGATCGCGATCAACTGCTTAAAACAGGGGGCCTATGACTATCTCATCAAGCCCCTTCATCTCGAAGAGGTGACGCTGGCGACGCAGAGCGCACTGGAAAAGCGCCGCCTGATCATGGAAAACAAGCAGTATCAGGAGGACCTGGAGTCGAAGGTGGTGGAACGAACCGCCGAGCTCCGGCAGGCCCTGTCGGACCTCGAACGCAATTACGACAACACCCTGGAGGCGCTGGTCGCGGCCCTGGATGCGCGTGAGCACGAAACCGGAAATCATTCCAAACGCGTGGCGGGGTATACCCTCCTTTTGGCGGATGCCTACGGCATATCCAAGGAGGACCGGCTGTATATCTACCGGGGGGCCTTCCTGCACGACATCGGAAAGATCGGGATCTCGGACGTCATTCTGCTGAAACCCGACAAACTCACTCCGCCGGAATGGGAGGAGATGAAGCGCCATCCCGTCATCGGACAGAGCATCCTCAAGCAGATCGGGTTTCTGGGCGGGGCCGTGGCGACGGTGCTCTCGCACCACGAGCGGTTTAACGGAACCGGATACCCCCAGGGCCTGAAGGGAAATGATATCCCCTTAGGGGCACGGATCTTCTCGGTGGCGGACGCCTTCGATACCATGACGACTCGGCGCCCCTACCGGAATGCCATGGACTATGGCTCCGCACGGGAGGAAATCACGCGGTGTTCCGGGACCCAGTTCGATCCGAATGTGGTCGAGGCCTTTTTGAAGATCACCGAGAAGGACTGGCAGGAACATCACCGGAAAATCGCAAGCCGCTATCCCCAACAATAAGCGTCACGGGGCCCCCGCCGCCTCAATCCCCGCCTTTTCATCCACCGTCAAGAGCCCCCCAAAACCGACGATAAAGAAAAGCCCGATTGAGAGGACGGCCAGCCGGAGATCCCCCGTCAGGGCCGCGATCTCACCGAACACCAACGGCCCGAGAGTCGCGGCCACCTTCCCCGTCAAGGAAAAAAATCCGAAAAACTCGGCGCTCCGGCGGCGGGGCGTGAACAGGGCCAGCAGCGTCCGACTGGCCGACTGGCTGGAACCCAGCGAAAGCCCCGCCACCAGTCCGATCCAGTAAAATTCGGCCTTGGACCGGACAAAAAAAGCCCATCCGACGATCACGATCCAAATGGCGAGCGTGATCAGGATCGTCCGCTTCGATCCGATCCGGTCGGTTACAAAACCGAAGGCATACGCCCCCGCCGCCGAGCTGAGCTGCATCACCGTAAAATAAAGGATCAGGTCGGCCGGGGTAAACTCAAGGACACGGGTCGCGAAAATCGCCGCGAAGACAATCACGGTATGGATTCCATCGCTGTAAATCAGGAATGAAACGAAATATTTGCATAGCTCTTTGAAACGCCGCAGCTCGTGAAAGGTCCGTCCGACGCGTTTTATGCCGACCGACCAATACGAGATTCGACGGTCGTCCGGCGGCTCGGCCCGGCGTTCCTTAAGATAGAGGAAGGCCGGGATCGAGAAGACAAGGTAAAAAAGAGCCGTGATCGGAAAACTTAAGCGGTAGAACCACGGATCCTCCCCCGCGTATCCCCCCTGGAGGAAAGGATAGACCACCAGGAGCGACACCAGCCCCCCGATGTACCCGAAGGACCATCCGTATCCCGAGATCCGACCCATGTTGGAGGATTCCGCCAGATCCTTCAGAAACGAGTCATAGAAGGCCAGCGCGCTGTTATAACTCAGATTGGCGATGACGAACAGAAAGATTCCCAGAAAAATGTCGCCCGGCCCCACCGTCACCATCAGGACGGTCGGGATCAGTGTCAGGACGGTAAAAAGAATCAGCTGGAGCTTCCGCGTCGCCGAATAGTCGGCCAGCGCCCCCAGGACCGGGGAGAGAAATCCCCCCAGAATCATGGACAGCGCATAGCCCCGCCCCCACCACGCCTCCGGGCTATGCCCCCGGGCCACCACCTCCGTAAAATAGACGCTGTAGGCCACCGTGACGATGATCGTGGTGAAAGACGAGTTCGCAAAATCGTAAAAGCACCAGGCCCAAATTTCCTTTCGGGTCGCGGGGGAAATCGTCGTGTGGGAGGGGGAGGCCGGCACGAGGCGGTCAGTCCCCGGGCCGGGGTTTGGGTCCCAGGACCTCGATCATCTCGGAATGGATCCTCCCGTTCGACGCGAGGATCTCTTTGCGATCGATCTGAAAGGGCCGGTTTCCGAAATCGGTCACGGCCGCTCCGGCCTCAACGGCGATCCGGAATCCGGCGGCCGTATCCCAGGGTGAGAGTTTCATCTCCCAGAACCCGTCGAACCGTCCGCAGGCCACGTAGCACAGGTCCAGCGCGGCCGATCCGGTCCGCCGTACGCCCTGGGCCCTCCGGGTGAAGTTTCCAAAATGGTCCAGGTTTGTCTCCAACCCCCCGCGGACGTCGTAGGCGAAACCGGTCACGAGCAGTGCGGCGTCCAGCTTGTCCGTTTCGGAGACCCGGATCGGCCGGCCATTGAGCCGAGCGCCCCTCCCTTTTTCCCCGATAAACATCTCGTCCCGAAGGGGATCGTACACCACGCCCAGCATGACCTCGCCCCGGATCTCAAGGCCGATCGAGACGCAGAATATCGGAAGCTTGTGGGCAAAGTTCGTCGTCCCGTCCAG
>CAYJTJ010000092.1:0-7278 GCA_964372835.1 uncultured Nitrospirota bacterium | reverse complement strand
AACTCCCCGGATGCAATCTTCGGCATCGTCATAATTCTGTTCGCCTCTTTCGCGTTCATGGGGAAGATGGACGGATGACAATTAATACAGGTAAGCCATAACGTATGAACGAAGTGAGGAAAGATCACATCCGGCTGAAACTGGCTCTTTGTGAAGATCGCGATATCGAGATCGAGAGGCGGCTGAGGTTTCTCGTTCGGGTCCAATGAATCAAGAGGCTTTACCCGGGTCTCCTTAATAGCGGTTGCCCAGTCAATCAAGCCGTATCGATCTTTGGGAAGATCGGATAGTTCAAGGGCCAGTGGATGTTCTTTGAGACCGGCCTTCTCGGCATCGCCCGCGAATCCAAGGGGATCGCCGGTTCCGGCGCACTCCCCGGTAATTCCGCTAATCATGATGGGGTCGCAAGGGAGATTCGGCGCGATTCTGGGTTTGGCAGACGGAGAGGAGGGGGCCTGCGCTACGATAATCTGATGGCCCGGCTCGGCCGCCACCAACTCTGGTCGGAGATCCCAGAAACCCGCGACTAGGAAAAGGAGGGTAAGTCCGATCAATACAGCGAAGATCGATGCCGCCTGGAGGGGTCTATTCTTCATCCCGATCTCCTCGTCTCGCGCATTTCCGGGTTTTTCGGATAGTTGATCAGGCGCCCGTTACTGAATGAATCCCCTGGCCTTTGGAATCGTGATTTCGCTCTTTCCCGCGTGGCAGCGATCGCAATAGATCGGAGGCCAAGCGATCCGCCCATTATGGCACTTACCGCAGAATTCTCCCTTGATAATCTTGATCATATTTATATCATTGGAGCCCTGCCGCATCTCAAAAATGGCCGGGTGGCAGACCTTGCATTTGAATCGAATTCGATGAAACCAGTGGGGAAAAACGACGGGGGGCATGCCCGACTTTTCGGCATAGCGGTTCAGGGTGATATCCCCGTATTCGGCCCGAGAGGAGCCGAGCCCGAGGGTTAGAAGGAAACCGATCGCCAGGATCGGTACAAGCAAGCCACCGATGATCCACCGCCTTTGCATCGTTGCCTCCCTTCCCCTTCCAAAACCGGTCACTGGAAATAGATCGGGTCTCGAGTGGCGTTTTATAACACAAATTCTTAGCAGTGTCAATACAAATGTGCTGCGAAAATTGGGAGTTAACAATACCCCGCCTGAGGGGCCGTTTATGAACCTCCGGAATTACCGGATAGACCCCAAATTAAATGGAAAATCAACCACATCGTTGCCGTCCTTATTCCTAATAATCAGATTGAGTGTTCCGTTGGGATTCAAGCCCTCGTCCGGAAAGTAAAAATCCGCATCAATAACAAATGCCGGTTTGCTTTTCCCATCCCCGTAGGGTTCTCCGATCGGAATATTCCAGAAGGTGGTGGGGGTGGTTAGTTTATCGGAGGTAATCACAGCGCTATAATCCCTGGCAAAATCAGGGGTATTTCCAAATAAGGTGACACGGAAGACCAGCTTCCCACTGCTCTGGGCCAATGTATCCTCGATTTCAAAACTGTCTAGCTCGGCCATCCCCAGCGCGGCCTGTCGTGCCGCATAGGCTAGGCCTAAAAACTCGGTCTGGATGAAGGCGAATCCATCTTTCCCTTTGTTTACAGACCATTCCTTTATGAATTCGGTAACGTCACTTCGTGTCCCTTTTTTTCCATAGAGAATCGCATCCTCGCGTTGCGCGGCCGTAAGCTTTTTAAGCATTCCGTGGGCGACCGGGGTCGCCAGCAGAATATAAGCCGACAAAATGGATGCGAAGATGGCGAATAATGACTTGGGTTGCATTCCGATCCCTCCCTATACCCTGACGCGTTTCATGGGGATTACAATCAATGCCGTGCATCCTATCGAATCATGGAATATTCTGTCAAGCGATAGTTAAATCGGCCGTACTTGGATCTTTAACGGGTTGGGTCTGAATGGGAAGGGAGATTTCCTTGGGAATCGCTCGGCTCTAGATTCGGGCGCCAGCCCCGATCATCATAACGGAGGAACAATCCCTCGTCGCCGACGACCAGGAGGGTCTGCCCGTAACCCCACAGCCCCATAATCGGCTCCAGCGTGGGCGCCGGGATTTTTACCCAGGCGTCGCCATCGTACCGAAGCACAAGGCCGTCATCTCCGGCCGCGTACACGTCGTTTCGGGAACGGCCCCATATCGACCTCAGGACGACCGAAACCCCGCTCTCCATGGGTTGCCAGGCGGTCCCGTCAAAATGAAGAATGAGGCCTGCATCGCCTACTAAGAAAATATTATCCTCGGCGCTTCCCCAGAGCGCGATGTAATGGCCTTTCCGGGGGAGATTGACCGGCCGCCAATGTTCGCCATCAAAGTGGATGAGCGTGCTTCGTCCTCCCGCCGCGTAGACGTTTCGGGAGGAACTCCCCCAAATGGTGAAGAGGAGGTTTTGAGTTCCCGTCCGTACGGGTCGCCACGCGGTCCCGTCATAATGAATGATCGTCCCGCGATCCCCGACGGCATAGACGTCCGATCCCGAAGAGGCCCATATCCCGTTCAGGTCGTTCGTGACGCCGCTGTCCATCCGCTCCCAACGGCGGTCCTCATACCGAAGCGTCAGCCCGTTGTAACCGGCGGCAAATAAGGTGTTCGGGGAAACACCGGTAATGGCCGAGATCCATAAGGTCGTGCCGCTCTCCATCGGCCGCATTTTCATGCCGTCGTAATAAGCGATGGCGCCGCCGTCGCCGACAAGATAAATGTTTTCGGGTGAACTGCCCCAGATCCCGGTCCAGGATGATCCCTTGGGCCCCGTTTCCTCGGCGATGATCGCGGCCCCCGGGATCCAGATCCATAGGAGCGAGGCGGCAAGAATCCCGGTGAACGGAGCGGCCGTGGGAGGGCGGACCGGTCGAATTCCATGGTGATCGATTCGATAGGGCACCGGTCGGCACACCGGATATTCACCTTGATTTGAAGTACGTCTATCGAACATGGCCAAAACGTATTCCAATTTGCGTTGGGCTGTCAAGGCGGCCGCGACCCGGTCGGGCCGGATCCCCTATGGACGCGGTTTTATCTTGACAGGGGCGCGGCGCCTATTATATAAAAAACGAACGATGCGGATGAAATCGAGAAAACTTTTCCCCGTCCTGCTGATGGCGAGCCTTCTTGTGGCCGTCGGCCAGGTCTACGCGGGCCCGGATTCGAAGGACCTTCCTCCCGGACTGAGCACAATCGACGTCCAGGGCTTTCCTATCGTATACCGCGACCAAGGTAAAGGGGATCCACTCGTGATTTTCACCCCTTACCCGTTCGGCACCGGTCTCTGGAATGATTTGGTGGATCGGCTGAGCCGCTCGGCGCGTGTGATCGTGGTTGAGCCGCCGGGAATTCGGTCCCCGGCGGCAATGGAAGGCAATTATGCCTCCGGGCATTTCCTCGTGATCTACCGCCGGTTCGTAAAGGCGCTGGGTTTTACGACCGTGAATGTCATGGGCGTCGGCGAGGCCGGGAGCCTGGCGGTGGCCTTCGGACATCACTATCCCGAGAATACCGGGTCGGTCATCAGCATTAACGGGTTTGAATCGGTTCACTGGTCCGAAAAGTTTGAGGTGACTCTCAAGTATTACAATCAGACCACGGAAATGGGGCATACCGCGCTCCTGACGGGGGGCTCGGCCAAATACCAAAAGAAACCCCCGAGCCGGGAGGAGTTAGATCGGGTGTTCTTCCCTTTGACGAACGATGAGCAGGTGAAGGCGGTCGAGGCCCGCTTTAAGGCCTACGCCCATGATGTTCAGGAGGGATATGTCCTGGCGATGCTCCCCAACGTAAATCGGCCGGTATTGCTGATCCGCGGGGAGGGAGATGATATCCTTCAAGACAGCGAGACGTATATTCAACGGACGCGGGGCCAAATTCGAAAGGTTCCAGTCCGTTACGAGACCGTTCCTCAGGCAGGACACTTTGCTTTTCTGGATCAGCCGGATAAAGTGGCCGACCTCATCACGAAGTTTCTATCGGACCACCCCAAGCCCTAACCGCGGTTTTCCATCAAGCGGGACCCTTCGCTCCCCGCCCCCCATCGGGATAACGCCTCCAAGCGCCGCCTCTTCCTCCCGCCCGGATTCTTCCCCGATGGCTTGACAGCTCGTCGGTGTTTGACTAAAATGGCGCCGTGAATCCCCCGATCAGGGCCAGCGGTCTGAGCCTATGGTGGCGAGCGATACGCCCCCTGGACTGGATCAAGAATTTATTCGTCCTCGCCCCCCTTCTTTTTTCCGGTCATCTGTTCGCCCTCACGCATTGGGAAAAGGCGGTTTGGGGATTTTTGATTTTCTGCATCCTCTCGAGCGGATCCTATCTCTTCAATGACCTGATGGATCTCGAGGAAGATCGACGTCACCCCCACAAGTCCCAGCGCCCCTTGGCCTCCGGGCGACTTCCGATCGCGAACGTGCGAATGGCCGCGGGAGGGCTCATCCTCTTCGGGCTGACCGGGGCCTTCGTTTTGGATCGGGGATTTGGAATCGCTTCGGCCCTCTTTGTCGTTTTTTATATCGGGTACTCACTCGGGCTTAAGAACTGGGTGATCATCGATGTTCTCTTGATTTCGGCCGGGTTTGTGTTGCGGGTATTGGCCGGGTCCACACTGGTAAGGGCGTTGCCTTCGGCCTGGATTATCTTGTGTACGGTTCTGCTCTCCCTCTTCCTTGGATTCTCAAAACGCCGGCATGAATTGGTGGTCCTTGGTCCGGAAGCGGCGGCCCATCGCAGAGTTCTGGCCCAGTATTCGCTGGCTTCGCTGGACCAAATGATCTCAGCGGTTCTGGCGGCCACCATTGTATCCTATGCCCTTTACGCGATTAACAACGGTCCCTATCAGATTTACTCTGTCTTTTTCGTATTGTATGCGATGTTTCGTTATGTCTATCTCATACACCACAGAGGTCAAGGGGCGCATGCGGCCGAGGCCTTCCTGAACGACCCCCCCCTTTTTGCGGCGGTTACGGCCTGGGGCCTCTTTATGCTCTGGGACATCTATTTTAGAGTGTGATGCCTCTCCAGGCTCTATCCTCCGACCCGGCTTGACAAATTCCGTTTTCTTGGTATGATGTTCATGAAATGAACACGATACCGCCCACCACCGAAGCTGCTGATTCACAGGAAGATTCTCTAAGCCGAGAGTCCCTCCATAGGCTTAAGATTCTGGATGAAGTGGCCACCGGAAAAAGGCTTACGCAGCGCGATCTCAGCAAGAAATTGGGAATCGCCCTGGGAATGACGAATAATTATCTCAAGCGATTGGCCGGCCAAGGCTATATCCAGATCGTCCAAGCCGAAAAGAAGCGGCTCCATTACCTTCTCACGCCGAAGGGAATCGCCGAGAAAAGTTTTTTAACGTATCGCTATATCAAGCGATCCTATCTATTTTTTAGGGACGCCCAAGAAAAGATAGGTCGATTTTTCTCCCAGCTCCAGGAGGCGGGCGTGAGGCAAATCGTATTGTACAAGGTGACGGTGATCACCGAGGTGGCGGTGCTCGTGCTTCAGGACACGCCACTTTCCCTGGTCGCTATCGTGGATGACGAGATGGCGGGGAAAAAGTTCTTAGGCCAGAAGGTCCAACCCCTGAAGGCCTTAAAGGACTTGACGTTTGATCGGGTCCTGGTCACGACCGAGGAGCCGGTCAAGGTCGTGGCCGAACAGTTAGGGCGGTATCACGTGGCCGAGGACGCGGTTTGTGCCCTACAATAGGACGGTAAAATGAAAAAGGCACTGATCACCGGGATTACCGGACAGGACGGCTCATACTTAGCGGAGCTTTTGCTTTCGAAAGGGTATGAGGTCCACGGCCTGATCCGTCGGGCCAGCACGTTTAACACGGGACGCATTGATCATCTCTATCAGGATCCCCATCATCCGAAGACACGACTGTTTTTGCATTACGGGGATTTATCCGACAGCGGCCGGCTGACGAATCTGATCTATAATCTGCAGCCTCGGGAGATTTACCACCTCGGGGCGCAGAGCCATGTCATGGTCAGTTTTGAAATGCCGGAATATACGGGGGATGTGACCGGGCTCGGCGTGACGCGGATCCTCGAAGCGATTCGGCGCAGCGGGGTAAAAGCCCGGTTCTATCAGGCCTCGAGCAGTGAAATGTACGGAAACGCCCCGCCGCCTCAAAATGAGAGGACGCCTTTCAGACCCCGAAGCCCTTATGCCGCGGCGAAGGTCTACGCCTATTGGTTGGTGGCCAATTACCGGGAGGGTTACGGACTGTTTGCCTGTAATGGAATCCTTTTCAATCATGAATCCCCGAGGCGGGGTGAGACGTTCGTTTCACGTAAGATCACGAGGGCGGCGGCCCGGATCAAGCTGGGTCTTCAGAAAAAGCTCTATCTGGGCAACCTGGACGCCAAACGGGATTGGGGGTACGCGCCGGAATATGTCGAGACCATGTGGCGGATACTGCAACAAGATCGCCCGGACGACTATGTTATAGCCACAGGCGAAACCCATTCCGTCAGGCAGTTCTTGGGGGAGGCGTTCGGACACCTGGATCTGGACTGGAGACGATATGTCGAGATCGACCCTCGCTATTTCCGGCCGACGGAAGTGGATCGGCTCGTGGGCGATCCACGCAAGGCGAAAAAACGGCTGGGCTGGAAACCCAAGGTGCGGTTCAAGGAATTGGTAAGGATCATGGTCGAGGCGGATCTCGAGGCGGAGCGATTGAAACTGGAAGGCACGAATCCGAAAGGCAAAGGGGATGAGCTTCTGGGAAAATAGGCATGTGGTCGTGACTGGGGGAGCGGGGTTCGTGGGGTCCTTTGTGGTCGAGAAAATGATCCGGCGTGGGGTGCCGCCCAAGAATATCCGGACTCCGCGAAGCCGGGAGATGGATCTTCGGCGTTGGGAGGACTGCCTTCAGGTCGTCAAGGGCGCGGACCTTGTGATTCACCTCGCTGCCCAAGTCGGCGGGATCGGTCTCAATCGGGAGAGACCCGCAAGCCTGTTTTATGACAATGCGATCATGGGGATTCAGATGATGGAGGCCGCCCGACAAGCCGGGGTTGAGAAGTTTGTGGCGATCGGGACGATCTGTGCCTATCCGAAGTTTTGCCCAGTTCCTTTCAAGGAGGAAGACCTCTGGAACGGCTATCCGGAGGAGACGAATGCGGCCTACGGCCTGGCCAAAAAGATGATGCTGGTCCAGGCGCAATCGTACCGGCAGCAGTACGGATTCAACGCGATCTTTCTCCTTCCGGTCAATCTCTACGGTCCGAGGGACAATTTCGATCT
>CAYJTJ010000091.1:0-7396 GCA_964372835.1 uncultured Nitrospirota bacterium | reverse complement strand
GAATGAATTAGAGCGAAAGCTTTCGAAGACGAAGCGCGTTGCCGATCACCGATACGGAACTGAAACTCATAGCCGCACTGGCGATAATCGGGCTGAGAAGAAGTCCTAAAAAGGGGTAAAGAACGCCGGCCGCGACCGGGACGCCGAGAGCATTATAGATGAAAGCGAAGAATAAGTTTTGGCGAATGTTTCTCATCGTCCCACGGCTCAGCCGCCGGGCGCGGACGATTCCGCGCAGGTCGCCCTTAACGAGCGTCACGCCGGCGCTTTCCATCGCCACATCTGTTCCGGTCCCCATCGCGATTCCGACATCGGCCTGGGCCAGCGCGGGCGCATCGTTGATCCCATCGCCGGCCATCGCCACGACGCGTCCTTCTCCGCGAAGGCGCTTCACCACGTCGCTTTTCTGCTCCGGAAGGACCTCCGCCTCGACCTCATCCAGTCCCAGATCACGGGCGACGGCTTCGGCCGTGGCCCGGCTGTCGCCGGTCAGCATCACGATCCGGATCCCGTCCGCCCGCAGGAGGCGGAGCGCCTCGGGTGTCGACTCCTTGATGGGATCAGAGACGCCAAGGAGTCCGGCGGGTTTTCCTTCTAGAGCGACCCACATGACGGTCTGACCCTTACGGCGAAGCGGCTCGGACCGCTGGGCGAGTTCCCCCGCCGGTACCGACAGCTCCTCGAAAAGCTTCCGGTTGCCCAGTGCCACCGACCGGCCCGCAATCGTTCCGACCACGCCCTTCCCGGTGATCGACCGGAATTCGTTCGTTTCCGAGAGAGTAATACCCTGGGCCTCGGCGCCGGCCACGATCGCGGCGGCGAGGGGATGCTCGCTCCCCCGCTCAAGGCCGGCCGCCAGCCGGAGAAGTTCGGGCGCCTCGAATCCCGGCAGCGGCTGGACCGCGGTAAGCCGGGGTTTTCCCTCGGTGAGCGTCCCGGTCTTGTCCAGCACAAGCGTGTCCACCTTTTCAAGCAGTTCCAAGGCCTCGGCGTTTTTGATGAGCACACCCAGCGTCGCCCCGCGGCCTGTTCCGACCATGATGGACATTGGGGTCGCCAATCCCAGCGCGCAGGGGCAGGCGATGATCAGGACCGCGACGGCGTTGACGAGAGCGTAGGCCATCCGCGGCGGCGGCCCGATCAGAGCCCAGGTTACGAAGGTGACCGCCGCGATCAGAATCACCGCCGGAACAAAGTAACCCGAGACGGTATCCGCCAGCCGCTGGATCGGGGCGCGGCTGCGTTGCGCCTCGCCGACCATCCGCACGATCTGAGCCAGAAGGGTCTCGCTGCCGACCCGTTCGGCCCGCATCACGAGCCCGCCCGTGCCGTTCACCGTGGCGCCCGTCACCCGATCGCCCTTCTGCTTTTCAACCGGGATCGCCTCCCCCGTCACCATCGATTCGTCAACCGCGCTGGTTCCCTCGATCACGATGCCGTCCACCGGGATCGCCTCCCCGGGACGGATCCGCAGCCGGTTGCCGGGTTGGACCTCATCGAGCGGGACTTCCTCCTCTTGGCCGTCATCGCGAAGGCGGCGGGCCGTTTTTGGAGCCAGGCCCAGCAAGGCCTTGATCGCCTGGCTGGTACGGCTCCGGGCCCGAAGCTCGAGCACCTGTCCCAGAAGGACCAGAACCGTGATCACGGCGGCCGCCTCGAAATACCGTCCGACACCCCCCCCGTGGTTTCGAAACGAATCGGGAAAGACGCCAGGGGCCAGCGTCGCCACCGCGCTGTAGAGGTAGGCCATCCCCGTGCCGATCGCGATCAGCGTGAACATGTTCAGGCTTCGATTGACGAGGGAGGCCCAGCCGCGTTGAAAAAAGGGCCAGCCGCCCCAGAGCACGACCGGCGTGGCCAGGGCCATCTCCAACCCGGACTGCCCGGTCGGGGAGAACCATCCTTCGATGGGCCGGCCCGGAATCAGCTCACCCATCGCAATCACGATGAGCGGAAAGGACAGCGCCAGTCCGATCCAGAACCGCCGGGTCATTCCGACGAGTTCCGGGTTGGGCGGCTCCTCGATCGCGACGGTCCGGGGTTCCAGCGCCATGCCGCAGATGGGGCAGGAGCCGGGCCCGTCCTTCACGATCTCCGGATGCATCGGGCAGACGTATTCGGTTTTCGTCAGAGGGACGAGGCCACCCGACGGATCCATGGGCTCAAGCGCCATCCCGCATTTCGGACAGGGGCCCGCCTTCGGCTGGCGAACGTCTGGATCCATCGGGCAGGTGTAGGGGCCGCCCACCACCCGCCCGGCCGGAATGGGTCCTTCGCCGCCTAGGTATCTCCCGGGGTCGGCCCGAAATTTCTCAAGACAGGGAGCGGCGCAGAAATAGTAGGTCCGCTCGCCGTGGTCATGGCGGCCCGCCGCCTCCTTCGGTTCCACCTCCATTCCGCAGACCGGATCTTTTTGCATGAGCATCCTTCTCCCCCCGGAATATCTCAGATCGCCGCGACGAGCGATCGCTCGCCGATGACCGCGCCGTCCTGGATGTTCGTCTCCTCGCCGATCACGACCGGGGCGATGTCACCGCGAACGACGGCCGAGAACCAGACGCTGGAAGACCTCCCGATCGTGACGTCACCGACCACGGCAGCCGTTTTCGCGATAAAAACGGTCGGATCGATCTTGGATCGGGCGGACATCGCGCCTCCCTACCGGACCGTGCGGACCCACCGAGCCAGCCGTGCCGGTGGGACGCCCAGGAAAAAGAGCAACACGAAGAGCTGGTTGCGCAGCGTTACAAACCCGACCCCTTCCCTTTCCCATCGGCGCGGGGAGGTGACAATCGGGCCGGTGAGCAACACGACTCTTCCTTTCCGCTTCAGCCGCCGAGCAAACTCCAAATCCTCCATCAGCGGAAGGTCCGGGAAGCCGCCCAGTTCATTAAAGATGGCTCGTCGGACGAAAATCCCCTGATCCCCGTAGGGAACCCCCGACAGGCGGGTCCTCCAGTTCGCCGCCCGGGCGATCATCCGCAGCGATCGACGAGGGGAATCGATCGCCAGACGGAAGGCGCCTCCCACGACGGCTGGATCATCAAAGGTCCTCCGGACGGCCTCGAAGGCCCCGGTGGGAAGACGCGAGTCGGCATGAAGGAATAGGAGAATCTCCCCCGAGGCTCCGGCCGCCCCGAGGTTCATTTGGCGGGCCCGGCCCGGTGCGGAAATCAGGACGCGATCGGCCGCCTCGCGAGCCAATGAAGCGGTTTGATCGGAGCTCCCGCCGTCTACCACGATCCGTTCAAGATCGGGATCTCGTGGAAAGTCGGCCAGAGTTTGCCGAATCCGCCCCGACTCATCGAGAGTCGGGATGATCAGCGAGATCCGCGCAGGCACCCCAGCGCTCGTCGCCGCTACTTCTTCGGCAGAAACATCGACGGGTTTTTCTCAAACCGCTCTTTGCAGCTGATGGCGCAAAAGTAATACGGGCTCCCCTGGCAGACGGCGGTCGCGGCGGCCTGGTTTTCCATCACCGTCATTCCACAAACCGGATCAATGGCCATGATTCCCTCCGAATTCCCGAGAATGACTCCATCTTCCATCGATAATTCCATTTTCGTCCCTTTAGGGGGCTTGCGTCAAGCCCCTGAAGCGGGAAGGCGGGGTCGGGTTGGACCCCTCAGAACTTGTTGATTACGAGGCCGGTCAGGGGTTTGGGATAGAAATAGGTCGACTTCTGGGGCATGCGGTCGCCGGATAGGACAACCTCGCGCACCTGATCGATGCGGGTGGGATTAAGGAAAAACACCATTCCGGCCGCCCCGCTGTTGATCGACTTCAGAGCCGCCTCTTCGTCCTTCACGAAATGAACAAGGCTCTCTTTCTTGGCTGCCGAGTCGCCGATTCCCAGGGCCCCCTCCAGGACCATTTTTTGAAAAATCGCAACGTCCAACGCGTCGACGGCGCGGGCGGCGACGACGGGCTTGAGCTTGAGGAGGTGGTAGACCGGCTCGCCATTGGCGTACATCCCGAAGACGGTTCCGGCTCGCCCGAGGGCGCGCATCTCGGAGAAGAGCCTCTTTCTCACTTGTGTTTCATTAGTGTTGTTAAATTTGAGGTGTTCGACCTCGAACGATTGGGAGATCCGCTGGCGGATCGATTTCAAATCGGCCGGGAGCGGATTCTGGATGACGCGGTGAATCGGAAGTAGCGAAACCCCGGGATCATCCATGTTCGAGCAGAAAACGAAAACCGAGTCGTACGGCCCCGGGCCCTCCTCCGACTTGGCCGGTGGCTGTTCGGTCCCCCCGCGGGATTCGGAACGGGCCCGCATCTCATCGCGGAAGCTCAGGGCGGTCTCGTAACGGTGGTGGCCGTCCGCGATAAAGAGCGGCCGGTCCTTGAGGGCCTGCCCCACGGTCACCAGAACGCTGGGCGCCGAAACTCGCCAGAGCCTGTGGCGGACCTCCTCCTCCCCGACAAAATCAAGAAGGGGATGTACTTCATCAACGGATCCTTCGAGATTGCGAAGGATCTCAGCCCCCGGGTCCGAGTAAAGCATGAAGATGGGGCTCGTGTTGGCATGGCAGGCCCGAAGCAGATGGAGGCGATCCTGCTTGGCGGAAGGAAACGTGAATTCGTGCGGGAAAATCTGACCCTTTCCGACATCCTCCAGTTGGACCAAAGCGAAAAATCCCTTGAGGACCTTTTTCTCCTTTCCCGGGAGGTTGTAGTCCATTTTATAGAGGTAAAAGGACGGCTGCGGATCGCGGACGAGTACCTTTTGCTTCATCCAGTCCTTCAGGAAGGCCGCCGCACGGGTGTACCGGTTGCTTAAGGCCGAGTCGTCGGCCTGATCCTTCCCGAGTTCGACCCGAATAATATTTTTCTCGTGATTTTGGTAGTAACGATCTTGGGACTTGGTGTCAATGACATCGTACGGAGGACAGACCACTTTTAGCGGATCCTTGATCTGGTTGGGGTCGTAACGGAGTCCCTGAAAGGGGAGAAGAATGGCCATCGAGATCCTTCCGTGAATTCCGGGCTAGTCCCTGGGATCAATGGATGGAAGGGGCCCCCAGCGAATTGAGTATTCGGGGGGAATGGAACCGGTTATCCCGATGAGTGAAAGAATGCGGAAACCCATCCTCAATGATCGCGTGACACCACGTAGTCGGCCACGACCTCGAGGGCCGCCTTGTGGATCGACGGAGGGAAAACGTCCAAATAGCCCTTGGCCTTTTTGACATACTCCCGCGCGACCGAGAAGGAATAATCAATCGAGCCGCGGCGGTGCATGATCTCCAGAATTTCATCCAGCGGCTTGCCATCCGATGAGGCCGCACCGAAGAGAAGGCCGATTCGCTTTTTTTCCTCGGGCGTGCCGTAGTGCCACAGGTGGATCAAGGGAAGCGTCACCTTTCCCTCGCCCAGATCCGCCCCCAGGGGTTTGCCTAGGCGCTGCTTCTGCGCGGTGTAGTCCAGCGTGTCGTCGGCCACCTGGAAGGCCAGCCCCAGATTCATTCCAAACAGAAAGAGCCCCTCGTCCTGAAGAGGAGAAGCGCCGCTGACGATGCCCCCCAGACGGCAGCAGGCCGCGATCAGGCTGGCTGTTTTGTTCTGAATGATTCGGAGATAATCGGACTCCTTGATGTCCAGGTTGCTGTTCTGAACATGCTGGGCCATTTCCCCTTCGATCATTTGGCTGCAGGCTTTCTGGAGGATCACGTTGACATCATGCCGCTTGAGGCTCAGTCCGTGGGCCACGGCCGTCGCATAGAGATAATCCCCCACGAGGATGCTGTAATGGTTGCCCCACAACGTGCGCACGGTCTTCTTTCCCCGGCGGGTACCCCCTTGGTCGATGACGTCATCGTGAAGTAGGGTGGCCGTATGGATGTACTCGGCAACGGCCGCCAGGATGACCGGTTCCTCTCCCGGCGAGGGACAGATTTTGGAGGAAAGGATGATCAGAAGGGGACGGATCCTCTTTCCCCCGCTGTTTAAGATGTACTGGGCGACCTGATTGATGACCGAGACCTCGGAATCCAGGTGCTTCTGGATATGGGCCTCGACCTTGAGAAGTTCCGGGCGGTAGTGATCCCAAACCTCCTGAATGGACGGAAAGGACTCCGTCTGTGCAGGCCGAAACATAGTAGGGTGATACTAGGCTAGGGCCCCTTATTTGTCAAGACCCAATCGGTCCGGAACGGACCCACTTGACAGCCGATCCGCCACACGCCTATGATCGGATTAAGGAAACCCGAGAATGGAAATTCATCGGCAAAACATACGGTTAGGCGGACGCTGCGTTGTCTTCATGGTGGGTCAGACCGGATTGAATTTTGAAACCTCGGGCTTTGTTGAAAGCCGGGCGCCTAAAAGTTCTCCCAATTATCCGGACGTCATCCCCCGACAGGCAATCATCCGAAAGCAGTCGGAGCGGGTGGACGAGAAGCCGGTGGAATTCGTCGTGAAAGCCTACCTGCCCGATATTGTGCTCGTGGAGGCCACGATCGAGTTCGCGGATCTCGTCTCCGAACCGTTCCTGGACCGTAACGACAAGATTCTCGTCCGATGCCGTCGAATCTTGGATGAGTTTAAATGCAACCTGGAATTCGAGGAAGAATACAGTGTCTACTGCGTCTCAAATTATCACGGGGACCCCGAAATCTTCCTCGACCTCCACGGAGAAAAGATCGCCAGCCTTCTGAAAAAGGAGCGGATCCCACTGGATGAGGAGGAGATCAAGGCGACCCTGCAGTCCCAGCTCAAGTACGGAAAGGACGACCTCACGCTGGTGGACTGGGACGGGGCTTTTATCTTTGACCCGCAAGGGGATTTTGAATCGAACATCGAACTGTTTGAGATCGGCAACCTCCAGCTCCTCAAGTCGAGAATACTGGACGAGGAACTGGACGGACGCCTGAAGACGACGCTTGAGCTCCTCCGCCGAAGACCGGAGCGGTCCAGGCTCCAGTCCAAGCAGGTTCGCCTGGTGCTTCGAGAAATCATCCAGGCGCGGACCACCTCGATCTTGGAGGCCCAGGCCATCGAGCACAGCATCAAACTGATCGGGGATTGGTACACCGCGCGACTCTATGCGCTTATCGCCAAGAAATTCCATCTGGACGTCTGGCGGGGAAACATCAATGAGAAGATGGATGTCCTCGAGGATGTCTATTCCATGGCGGCGGACAACTTTTCGATCTCGTTCAACACCAAGCTGGAATTCATCCTGATCGGCGGGTGGTTCCTTCTTCAAATCGGCTGGTTCACCCTTCTCTTTCTGGAATTCTACACCGCGCGGTAATCCCCGGGGCGCGTCCCCACAGATCCGGCCCTCAAAAAAAGGGGGTTGACAAGGGCGGGCGAATGGGTTATATTAATACTGAAAATCATTATCAATATCAAGAACCGCCACGATCGGCATCGTCATGAATCGGGAATC
>CAYJTJ010000090.1:0-7464 GCA_964372835.1 uncultured Nitrospirota bacterium | reverse complement strand
CCTCGCCGCTCATCACGCAAGCCGTCTCATAGCCTTGCTCCGTGAAGAGTTCGACAAGCAGGTTCCGAAAGGTGCTGTCGTCGTCCACCACGAGAATGCGTGCGCTCGTCATCAAATCACCTTTTCCCCTTATTGGCGGCCTTCTCCTCATCCTGATTCAAGACTTGAATGAGCGCCTCGACGACCTGAGGATCAAAATGGCTGCCGGCCCCGGAAAGCAGTTCGTCGATCGCATGCTCACGCGCCAGCGATTTCCGGTACGGGCGATCGGAGATCATGGCATCGAAGGCGTCAACCACGGAGACGATCCGGGCCTGAATCGGAATCCCCTCTCCCGAAATCCCCTTCGGATACCCCGAGCCGTCATAATGCTCATGATGCGCCTCGATGATCGGGGCCAGCGGGGAAAGAAATTGAATACGCCTCACTAGATCAGCACCCATTTGCGGATGATGATTCACCAGTTCTCGTTCCGCCTCAGTCAGGCTTTCGGTTTTTTGGAGTATAAGGTCGGGAATTCCGATTTTTCCGATATCGTGAAGGATAGCGGCGTAATGCAAATGTTCTTTTTCCTCGTCACTCAAGCCGAGGCGGTCGCCGACCCGTGTCGCGTATCGGATCAACCGATCGCTGTTTCCTCTCCTGACCGCGTCTTTGGCCTCCAATGTCTCGGCCAGAACGCGAATCACCTCAAAATGCGTTTCCTTGAGCTTCCGGTTTGTGCCCTTCAACTCCTCAAACATCCGGGCGTTCTCGATTGCCAGCGCCGCTTGGCTGGCGAGCGTGGAAACGAATTCGAGATCCTTTTCGGTAAACACGCCTCCCTCGCGTTTGTTGTTCACGTTGATGACTCCCAAAATCTCTTGTTTGAGCTTGATCGGAACGCTGAGGATCAGCGGCGCCGAGATAAACGAATCCGTGCGGTAATCCCGCTCGGTCCGTTTGATAAACCGCGGATCCTTCTCAACATCATCGACCAATAACGGTTTCCCCTCCTGCATCACCGTGCCTGCGATTCCCTCCCCGATCTTCACCCGAATATCGTGGACCAGGTCTTCATCAAATCCCACCGAGGCCTCGATCATGAGCTGTCCCGAGTTTTTGTCCAAAAGCATCAATGAAACTCGATCGGCCCCCAGTTCCGTGGCCAGGAGTTGAACAAAAAATCGCAGGATCTCCTTTAGATCCAGTATCGAATGGATGGCCTGCCCCATTTCATTGAGCGAGGCCAGCCGGAGGACCGCCGACTCCAGCTCCTTTGTTTTCGTCCCGAGATCCCGATAGAGGCGCTCGTTCTCCTGAATCAGCCGTCTCTTATCAAGCGTCTTTCGGACCACTCGAAGCACCGCCTCGAGATCCTCGAACGGCTTGGTGAGGTAGTCCTGGGCCCCCGACCGAAGCGCCTCGACGGCGGTATCCACCGAGGCATGGCTTGTGATGATGATGACATCGGTTTCCGGGGAGCGGTGTCGGATCTCCTGAAGAATTCGGCTTCCATGGATCCCGGGAAGCATCAAATCGAGCAGAACGACGTTGTATGTCTCCTGGCGGAGCCTATGGAGCGCGTCCTCTCCGCGAAAGACCACCGACACATCATGCCCATCTTCCTTTAGCAGCTCCATGAGCAGGTCGCAGACGGCCTTGTTGTCATCCACAACGAGGATTCGAGCCGAAGTCTTCATGGATCAACCCTCCTGCTTCTGACGGTTCCGAAGGACCTGTTGGACGGCGCGCCGGAGATCCATGATGGGGCACGGTTTGGCCAGGACCAGGTCGATCCCGGAAGCCCTCACCTGTTCATCGTCCTGTTGAATCCCCCACCCGCTCAAGAGGATCACACGAATCCGGGGATCGATGTCCCTGGCCTTTCGGGCCACCTCCCAGCCGGATAATCCCGGCATCGAGAGATCCGTGATGATCAAATCGAACGCATCCGGCTGGAGGAGATTCAACCCCTCTCTTCCCGCAGGGACCGCAAGCACCTGATGTCCGTCCAGGTTCAGGGCTTCCTGAAAGAGGCGCCGATTTTGGTCATCGTCCTCGATAATGAGCACTCGGGCCGGAATGAATGCCTCAGGACCCCGTTCTCCGGTCGAGACCGAGGACTCTCCCGTCGCAGGGAAGGTGGGAAGACTCAATCGGAATGTGGCCCCCGATCCCGGCTCGCTTTTGCAAGTAATCTCTCCCTGGTAGCGTTTCATCAGACCTGCGGCGGTGCTCAATCCAAATCCCCGCCCCGGACCCTTCGTTGTATAGAAGGGCTCGAAGATTTGGGATTGAGTTTCACGGGTCATTCCGATTCCGGTATCGGCCACTTCAAGGCAGATTCGATCCCCCGCGCGAAAGGTCCGGAGGGTCAGGTCTCCTCCCTGGGGCATCGCCTCCACGGCATTGAAAATGAAGCTCGAAACGACCTGGGAAAACTCATTGGGATCCCCCTTTGTGAGCGGCAGTTCTCCCAACTCGAGATGGGCCTCGATTCGCACCCCCTTCGGCTGACACTCATCGATCCACCGTGGACGCGTCATCTCGACGGTCTCTCGGACGACCCGGTTAAGATCCATGGGTTCCGTCGGCCGATCCTGGCGGATTCCCGTAAAATCCTGGATCCGCCGAACGGCCTTGGCCCCTTCCAAAGCAAGCCGTTCCACCACTTGAAGTTCCATATGCATTGCCTTTCGATCCAGATCCGGATGATCCGAACGATTCAGAAGGAGCTGGGTCTGTTCAAGAATCCCGTTTAGGATGTTGTTGAAGTCATGAGCGACTCCGGAGGCCATCTGGCCCAACGCCTTGAGTCGCTCCGAGGCCACAACCTGATCTTGCGCCGTCTTGAGGTTCTCGTAGGCTTGCTGCAACGCTTCAAAATGCCGGGCTCCCTCGATCGCGACGGCCGCCTGACCCGCCAGGCCGTAAAGAAAGGCCATATCATCGTCATCGAAGGCCGTCCCGGATCGTTTGTTTGTGACGTTGATCACGCCGAGGACCTTTTCTTGAAGTTTGATCGGAATGCTCAATACAATGGGAGATGAAATGAAGGAGCTCGAAAGCTTTGGATTGATCTTTTCCTTTAGCCTCGGATCGGACTTCACGTCCTTCACCAGAATCGGCCTCCCCTTCTGTGCGACCCATCCCGCGATGCCCTCGCCCAGTTTGACCCTCACCGATTGGACCACTTCATCGCTGATTCCGCGAGAGGCCACGATCCGTAGTTCACGCGTATTCTCCTCCAACGCCATCAAGGAGGCCCGGTTGACCTCCAGTTCATCCACGACCAGCGCGATGAAGAAATCGAGAAGTTCGGAAAGAGCATGAATCGAACTCATGGCCCGGCCGCCTTCAATCAGAGAGGTCAGCCGCTTCACGGCCGCGGTCAGAGACCGATTGCGCTTTTCCAGATCCGATAAGAGCTTGCGGTTATTCAGTGACAGTCGTCTTTTTTCAAGGGCCCGCGAGATCGTGATCCAGACCGTTTCAAGCTCTTCGAACGGCTTTCGAAGATAGTCATACGCCCCCTTGCGGATCGCCTCGATCGCCGTCTCCAGGGAGGCGTGACTCGTCATCATCACCACCTCCGTATCCGGTGACCGCCTCTTGATTTCCCCCAGGCCCTCAAGACCGCCCATGTTGGGCAGAACAAGATCCACGAGGGCCACGGCCGGCGTGAGGCGATCCAGGATTCCGAGGCCTTCCTCCATCGTGCCGACGACCTGAAGTCGGCAGCCTTTTTCCGCGAGAAAGTCGAGAAGAATTTGACGGATCGTTTCGTCGTCATCAACAATAAGAATCGTTTCGTTATCCATGGGACCCTCGTATTCGAATGTCCATGCCGATCAGCATGTAAATCCCATTCCCATCTTGATAGGCGACCGCTTATGTATCGATATTGACGCCCTTTATTTCCTTGAGAATGGCCTTGGAGGTCATCCCCCGATAAATCGGGTTGAGTGAGTAATAGATTTGACCGCCGATCACTCGTCTTTGGAGAATTCCCAAGAACGTCAGTTTCTGCAAGGATGGCTCAACCACGCCGAGATCCATCCCGATCCACCACCTTGCGATTCCATCCGCGGTGTCCAGTGCATCGGGGTTCGATTCCAGGTATCGGAGGATCTCCAGGCTCGGTTTTTTCCGCTCGGGGCGGGGTTTCATCCAGGACTTCATATCGCCTCTATCAGTATAGGTACGTACTTCTTCCTACCGCCTAGTAAGCAAGTGCAGGAGGCGTACCAGGGAATCATGTACGAGGGAAATAAAATAGTACAATAGATCCATATATTTATATGCAATCCATTGGATCTAAATCGGATGAGTGAAAAACGATGTGAGGGGATTTTCCCTCTCTTGGGGTCAAAAAACGGCACAAATCGATTTTTGGGACGGAAGTTAGATTAGATGAGGCGTCTTAGGCGGGCGTGAAATCACTGCCTTCGGAAGTCCTGCTGACGGATCTTGTATTTCTTCATTAGATCGTAAAAATCCTTTCGCTCCTTGCCGGCCAGGCGCGCGGCCTTGGCCACGTTCCCCATGGTGAGCCTGAGCACATTGGCGATGTATTCTTTCTCAAACTGCTGCTTTGCTTCCCGAAAGGATTTGAGATGGGCGGGACCTTTCTCCTCATCCAGATCGATATCTTCTCGATAAATGACGGGTCCGGAAGCATTAATCGCAGCCTGTCGGACTTTATTCTCGAGCTCTCGAAGATTTCCCGGCCACGAATAAAACATGAGTTTTTGGATCGCCGAGGGGGAGAAGCCTTGAAGTTTTTTCCCCACCTCACCCGAATGACGCTGGAGGAAGTGTTGCGCCAGTTGCGGGATATCTTCTCTCCGCTCCCGCAGCGGGGGAACGCGGATTCGGAATACATTGAGACGATAATAGAGATCCTCACGAAACTTTCCCGCGTCCACGGCGGATTCGAGGTCCCGGTTGGTGGCTGCAATCAGGCGAACATCCGACTTGATCAGTCCCACTCCACCGACTTGCCTAAACTCGCCCCTATCCATGACTCTCAGGAGCTTCGACTGACAGAAGAAGTCCACCTCGCCCACTTCATCCAGAAACAAAGTCCCCCCGTTGGCTTCCTCGTAAAGCCCCCTTTTATCCGTTTCCGCACCGGTATAGCCTCCTCGAACATGGCCAAAAAGCTCATTCTCGAATAGCATCGGAGCAAGAACCGCGCAGTTGACGGTAATGAAAGGTCCGCCGGCCCGTCGGCTGTTGTAATGAATCGCGCGGGCGACGAGCTCCTTGCCCGTCCCGCTATCGCCCGTGATCAGAACGGACAAGTCCGAGGCCGTCACTTTTTGTATTTGGGCCAGCAGATCTTGAACCGCGGTGCTGCCTCCGACGATGTAGTCGGCGTTCCTTCGGAAACGGAGTTCCTGCTGGAGTTCTTTCAATTCCCTGCGAACGGAGCCGCCCTCCAGGGCGTCCTGGATCCGGCCCACAACCTCTCTCGCATCCAACGGGGTTTTAGGAAAATCCTCCTTCCCTTCTTTGGACTCTTCGCCCGCTTCCGTAAACGATTCCGCGGCGCGGATGAAAACGACCGGGATCGGCATCGAGGCCGTTCTCGCCTCGCCTAAGGGATCTTTCCAGGTCGGTTGAGTCCCCTGAAGCTTGCTGACAATCAGGGTCGGTTCGAAATTCTCAAGAAGGGAGAGGGCTTCCTCATTCGATGCCACCACACGGTACTCCAGAGGAGATTGCTCCTTCAGGAGGGCGATCACATCGTTAAAAAGATCGCTTCTTTTTGCGATGAAAATAATCCGCTGAACCGATTTTTCCATGGACCGGGCACTCCACCCCGCGCAGGTCAAGCATGGGGAATATCATGTATGTCGCATTCTACATGAATCGGGGGGGCTATGCCAGCCGACCCGCCGCACCGGGTTCCCTCGCCCATCATGACCCAAGCCGCCGATCAGGCTCTGTTTCTCTTCCAGAGCGTCTCGGGTTTTCCCTGGACGCGGGCGATCCAGCGGGCCAGAACGAAGAAGGCGTCGCTCAGCCGGTTGAGATAAATCAGAACCATCGGAGGCACCTCCTCCTCGCGGCCCAGTTTGACGCACAGACGCTCGGCCCGACGGCAGACCGTCCGGGCCTGGTGCAGGAAAGAGGCCGTTTTTCCTCCCCCCGGAAGGATGAACTCCTCGAGCGGCTTCAAGTCCTTCTGGCAGTCGTCCATCAAAATCTCCAAATGGCGGACTTCTTCACGGCGAATCGCGGGCATATTCGGAAGCGCCTGACCGGGCGCCGTGGCCAGCAATGCGCCGATATCGAACAGCCGGTTTTGAATTCGATCCAGTTCGGCGATGAGTTTTCCCTTCCCGCGAAGCTTCTTCGGCAGTTCATCAAGAAAAGCGCGGGCGAGCCCCACGACAGCGTTCAGTTCATCCACCGTGCCGTACGCTTCCACCCGGAGATGATCCTTGGACACCACCTGGCCGCCGGCCAGGCGGGTTTGACCTTTATCGCCTTTGCGCGTGTAGACCCGTGTGATCCTCATTCAATCCTTTCAGCGGAAACGGAAACACCCCGTTTGCCCTTTCGCGTGCCCGAGATCTGGTCGCGCGTCAGTCCGCGGAACGCCTCGGACGGCCCCTTCCATCGGATCGCCCTGGGGTGGAAAATATGCGCCAGGAGCTCGATTCCATCCACAACCCTCGGGCCGGGACGGGCGAAATAGCTGTTGGCATCCACCGCAACCACGCGTCCATTTTTCACCGCCGGAAGCGACTCCCAGGCGGGATACCGGGACAGAAGGAAGGCATGGCGGACGACCTCGGACAGACGGAATCCGCAGGGGCTCAAGATAAGGACCTCCGGCCCGTATTCAAGGATTCTCTCCCACTCCAATCGGACCGAATCCTCCCCTTCCCGGGCCAGCCCGTCAATCCCGCCGGCAAGACGAACCAGCTCCGCCATCCAGTGGCCGGCGTTGTACGGGGGCTCAAGCCACTCCATGCAAAAGACTCTCGGACGAGCCAAACCGGCCGTCCTCTCCGAAATCGAATGCGCCCGTTGCTGGAGTTGCTTCACAAGGTTCGAGGCCGTCTCCATCCTTCCCGTCGCCTCGCCCAGTTCCCGGATGTTTTCGAAAATGCCCGAGAGAGATTTCGGGCTCAGCCAAAGAATCCGGGGCGGTTTCGGGAGGAGACGAAGAACCCGGCCTACTTCATTCCCCGATGGGGCGCAAACCCGGCAGAGATCCTGGGTGAGGATGAGATCGGGAGCGATTTCGGTAAGGAGCCGTTCATCGACAGTGTAGAGGCTCTGACCGGCCTTCATCGATCGGCTCACGGACTCGTCGATCTGTTGCGGGGTTAGACCCTTGATTTCGATCGCGCCCCGGACGACAACCGGTTTTGTCGTGGCCTCGGCCGGGAAGTCGCATTCATGTGTTACGCCCATGAGCTGGTCGCCCAGACCCAGGGCGTACACCATCTCCGTCGCGCTGGG
>CAYJTJ010000089.1:0-7508 GCA_964372835.1 uncultured Nitrospirota bacterium | reverse complement strand
GACGCGACATCCGGATAGCGTTGTTGCGGCTCTTTTTCAAGGCATTTGAGAATGAGTCGGTTCAGGGCGCCCGGGATCGCGGGATTAAAGGTCGCCGGCGGGGGGGGCGGACTGTTCACGTGGTGTTGGGTGATGTTGCCTTCCGTGAAGGGCGGTCGTCTGCACACCATCCGGTACAGCATACACCCCAATGAATAGATGTCCGTACGGTGATCCAGCCGCAGACGCTGAATTTGTTCAGGAGACATGTAAAGGGGAGTGCCCTTCATTAAGTTTTCATCCGAGGTGTCACTGATAAATCGGGCCAGCCCAAAATCGGTGATTTTGACATTCCCTTCCTCATCCACCAATATATTTCCGGGCTTGATGTCCCGATGGACGATGCCCTTCCGGTGGGCATACTCGAGTCCGCGACAGGCCTGCTTCGTTAGGGCGAGAACTTCCGATAACGGCAGGTCGGGACGATCCTCCAACAGTTTTTTTATGGTGATGCCATTGACATACTCCATCACGATAAAATAGTGGGGGCCCGACTGGCCGGTGTCGTAAATCGTGACGATATTGGAATGATTAAGGATCGCCGCGGTTCTGGCTTCTCGGAGAAAATCCTCCAACCGACCGACGCTGTCCTCGATGGATCCGGACAGGATCTTCACCGCCACGGTCCGGTTCAGGACAAGATCCGACCCCTCATGGACCACCCCGCATCCCCCCTGGCCGATCCGTCGAAGGAGTCGGTATCGGTTTAACAATACCGGAGCGGACGAATCTGGAGAAGAGAAGGGCTTGGCCTCATCCGTTTCCGATGTAGGTTGTGGGGTCAGGAGCCGGTCATGGCGCGTCTTGGCATCCCGGTAGTTCGGGTCACTCCGGGTGATTTTTTCATAAAGCGAGATCGCTTCCTTCGTATCGCCCAGACGTTCTATGACCAGGGCCAATTCATAATAAGGCGTGAGGTCCGCGGGCGATGCGGGGAGTTCGTCGACCAACTGCCGATAGACATCACGGGCGGATTCCAGGTGACCTTGCTGTAAATGGATTCGGCCGATCATCAATAAGACCTCGGCCCGGGATGGTGAGGTGGGCGCCGCCCGCTCCAGCAGTCTTAACGTCTCGTCATGGTGGCCGAGGCGTTGATACAGTAATGCCGCCTCATAAAACTCTCCTGCTGTCTCAAGAAGCGATGCCGCTTTTTGGGTTTCTCCGAGCTGGTTATACAAGGCGGCCGCTTTTTTAAACTGTTGACCTTGCTCCAGGGCCTCGGCCGCCTTTCGAAGATGACCCGCCCTCTCCCAGAGTTTAGCCGCGTCTTGAGGACGGTTCTCCCGGAGATGCATGGCCGCCGCGATCTCAAGGCCTATCGCCAACTGGCCGTTCTTCTCATAGATCTCCATGACCCGGGTCGGGTCCGGCAGCCTCTGGGCGAACTCCCCCGCTTTTGAAATGTCGCCGATGCGCAAAAACGCCTCGGCCGCTTCCGGGGCGAGGTCGGCTTCGGCGTAAATCTTTGCGGCCGCAGGGAGGTCCTTGGCCTGAAGATAAAGGTCGCCGCTGTGACGGGCGTAGCTCGAGAGGCGGGACCTCTCTTCATCGGAGAGGCGGCCTTTTTTCATCATGCTGTAGTATTTTTCAAACTGTTGAGCGGCTTCCTTATACTTTTTTAAGATCACGTACATGTCCCCGGCCTTCTGGAACTGATCTTCTTGTTCATAGAGACGGGCCGCGTCGAGGTAATACTCGCCCTTCTCGTACATCTCTGCCGCGAGCCGCGTGTTGCCGAGCCCTTGAAAGAGCTGGCCCGCCTTAACATAATTTTGAGATTGCTGGTGGCAACGGGCCGCCTTATCGTAATTCTGGCTCCGCTCGTACATCTCGGCGGCATTTTCCCACTGCGACCGGCGTTCATAGAGGCGTGCGATGTGATGATACAGCTTGGCCCTTTCATACATCCCGATCGCCTCCGGAAGCTTTCCCAAGCGCTCGTAAATCTCCCCGGCCACGGTGTATTGGCCCTTCTCCTTCGCCGCCCGGGCCTGCTTGAGAAGGGACCGGTCTTCCGTTCCGGCGGCCGGCTTTAAGTCCCGATGGGATCGACGTATAAAGAACAAGATTGAAAGCGTAAGCCCGAGACCGATTAACGAGACGAAGATGACCAGGAAAACCAAAGAGGACATGGCACCTTCAAATTATTTGTTTTTAACTCGATAATTGTGGCATAAATGCTCGCGTGATGCAATCCGAGAAGTTCTCCGAATTTTTCGCTACTCGATAAGCACGAACTTTTCATTGCAAATCGGCCGGATTTCTCTTAAAATGAGTTTGAATTTCATCGGCTAAAAGTCTTCGACCGTCACGGTCGACCGGATAGAAAGGAAATAAGGATATGTCTTCAAATAATAAGGAAGCCATGTTGAAGTCCCGCAGCCGGGATGTGATGGAAGGCCCGGAGCGCTCACCCCACCGGGCGATGTTTCATGCCATGGGATTGTCCGACGAGGAGCTATCCAAGCCGCACATCGGCGTGGCGAGCTCCTGGAACGAGGTGACTCCCTGCAACATGCATTTAAACCGGCTGGCCCAGTATGCCAAGGGCGGCGTCCGGGCGGCCGGCGGGATGCCGATCGAGTTCGGGACGATCGCGATCAGCGACGGCATCGCGATGGGACACGAGGGGATGAAGGCCTCGCTCATGACCCGCGAGGCGATCGCGGACTCGGTCGAACTCGTGGCGTTCGCCCAGCGGTTCGACGGCCTCGTCACGATCGCGGGCTGCGACAAGAGCCTTCCGGGGATGGTGATCGCCAGTGCGCGACTCAATATCCCTTCCGTTTTCATCTACGGCGGAACGATTATGCCGGGCTCCTTTCACGGCCAGGACGTCACGATCCAAGATGTTTTCGAGGCGGTCGGGGCCCATGCGGCCGGCCGAATGGCATCGGATGAACTGAAAGCCCTCGAGAACGCGGCCTGTCCGGGGGAGGGTTCCTGCGCCGGGATGTTCACGGCGAACACGATGGCTTCCGCCTTCGAGGCGTTGGGGATGTCCCTTCCGGGGAGCGCTTCGATCCCCGCGATCGACGAGCGGCGGAATCAGATCTGCGCCGCCAGCGGCGAGGCCGTCCTCAACCTGCTCCATCAGGGGATACGGCCCCGTGATATCATCACGCGAAAGTCGCTTGAAAACGCGATCGCGATCTGCGTGGCGATCGGCGGGTCGACCAATTCGGTTCTCCATCTGCTGGCCCTGGCGCACGAGGCCGGCGTGAAGCTCTCGATCGACGATTACGATCGGATCAGCCGAAAGACGCCCCACATTGCCGATATGAAGCCCGGCGGCCGTTATCTCATGGTGGATCTGGACCGGGTCGGCGGCGTTCCGGTCATCATGAAAGAACTTCTGGAGGCCGGCCTTCTTCACCCAGATGCGATGACCGTCACGGGGAAAACCGTGAAGGAAAACTTAAAAGAGATTACTTTCCCGGGCGGCCAGGACGTTGTCCACCCCGTGAAGTCGCCGATTAATCCGACCGGCACGATGGCGATCCTGAAAGGGAACCTCGCCCCCGAAGGCTGCGTGGTCAAGACGGCCGGGGTGAAGAAGCTTCAGCACCGAGGCCCGGCGAAGGTGTTCGACCGCGAAGAGGATGCCTTCGCGGCCGCGAAGAAAAAGCAGATCAAGGCCGGGGACGTCGTCGTGATTCGTTACGAGGGCCCGAAGGGCGGGCCGGGGATGCGGGAGATGCTTGCGCTGACCGCGGCCCTGGTCGGGGAGGGCCTGGGCGACAAAGTCGCCCTTCTCACGGACGGACGATTCTCAGGGGCGACCCACGGCTTGATGGCGGGCCATGTGGCCCCCGAGGCGGCCGTGGGCGGCCCGATCGCAATCGTGAAAAACGGCGATATGATTCGGATCGACGCGGCGAAGCGGAAGCTGGAGGTGGAGCTGACCGAGAAAGAGATTCGGCTCCGGCTTAAGAAATGGAAGCCGCCGCGGCCGAAATACACCCACGGCGCGCTGGCGAAGTACGCCCGCTCGGTCCAGTCGGCCTCCAAAGGCGCGATCTGCGAATAGTTGATTAGAAAAGCTTCTCGAGGTCTTCCGGCTCGACCCGCTCGAGACCCTCAAGAACGAGGTCGGCGTGGGTCAGTTTTTCCTTGGGGTAGGAATTGCTGACGGCCAGGCATTTCATCCCGGCGGCCTGGGCCCCGGCCACCCCGTGGATTGAATCCTCGATCACGAGACATTCGGCCGCACGGATGGGGGGGTCGGGGATGGGCTTCACCTGGTTGATCTGCGCAAGCGCCGTCTGGAAGGCCTCCGGGTGCGGCTTTCCGTTCCGGACGTCCTGGGCCGTGACCAAGACCGAAAACGCCTCCCGCATCCCGCCTTTATCCAACGCGAACTTTACCTCACCCCGAAACGCCCCCGAGGCGATTGCCAGACGATACCGTCCCTTCAGCTTTTTGACCAGTTCAACCACGCCGGGGTAGAGAATCAGCTCCTGCGCCGAGAGCCGGCGGTAGACCTCCATTTTTCGGATGATCAAATTCTTCAAGACCTTGTTGTCGAAAGGGCGGTTGTGAGCCGTCAGAACCGCCTCGAAACAGGACTTGTCGTCCATCGCGAGATACTGGGCGTAATAGTCCCCGGTCGAAAGCGAGATGCCCTCCTCAGCCAGTATCTGCTTGAAGGCCTGGAGGTGGTGCGGCTCGCTGTTGACGATCACGCCGTCGCAATCGAAGATCACCGCGCGCAACATGGGGCTACTATAACAGAAACGGGGTCCGTGGACAATTCTCCATATTGAGATTTTGTTATCTTAAGCCTATACTCTTGCCAGATATTCCGCACAACTTAGGTTATTGAGCGAATCGGTAAAAGAGATCCGGTTCGCAGTATAACTGTGCCCGTATGAGCACCGAAGCCGATACCTGCCGAAAATACGTCCTTCCAAAGTTGACCCAGGCCGGTTGGGATAATGAGCCTCATTCTTTTACAGAACAGAGGACGTTCACGGACGGCCGCATCATGATCGCAGGCAACAACGTCCATCGCCGACCTCAGAGGCGGGCCGATTATCTATTGCGTTACACGCGGGATTTCATGATTGGAGTCATCGAAGCCAAAGCGGATCACAAATCGCCGGGCGACGGCTTGCAGCAGGCCAAAGATTATGCCGAGATCCTTGGTCTTAAGTTTGCTTATTCCACGAACGGGCATGGGATCGTCGAGTTCGATTATCTTACCGGCAGGGAGCGGGAGCTGAGCGCGTTTCCATCACCGAATGACCTCTGGTCCCGTTTTCAAAAAGCGGAAGGACTTCAAGATGATTCGGCGGTTCAGCGTCTGTTGACACCGTCTAATCATCTCTCCGGGAAGATCCCGCGCTATTATCAAGAAATCGCGATCAACCGAGCCGTTCAGGCTGTTCTCCAAGGCAAGCGACGAATCTTGTTAACGATGGCAACCGGAACAGGGAAAACGGACGTTGCATTTCAGATCTGTTGGAAACTCTGGAGCTCCCGGTGGAACCGTTCCGGCGAGCACCGGCGTCCTAAAATCCTTTATCTCGCTGATCGAAATATCTTAGTGGACGATCCAAAGGACAAGATATTCTCGCCGTTTGGCGACGCGCGGTGGAAGATCGAGAATGGAGAGGCCAACAAAGGCCGCGAGATGTATTTTGCGATCTATCAGGCGATCGCTAAGGATGAGCGTCGACCGGGTCTGTATCGAGAGTATCCTCCCGGCTTTTTCGATCTGATCATTGTGGATGAGTGTCACCGCGGGAGCGCCCGCGATGAAAGCAACTGGCGGGAGATCCTTGAATATTTTGAACCGGCCTACCAGCTTGGCATGACCGCAACGCCCTTAAGGGAAGACAATCGGGATACCTACCGATACTTCGGCAACCCGCTTTATCAGTACAGTTTGCGACAGGGAATAGAGGACGGTTTCCTCGCCCCTTATCGTGTTCACCGGGTGATCACCACGTATGACGCCGCGGGTTGGCGGCCCAGTCAAGGCGATCTCGACCGATATGGCCGTGAGATTCCCGATGAGGAGTACCAGACGAAGGATTTTGAACGGATTGTCGCCCTGCGCGCTCGCACGGAGGTGATCGCTCGTCATCTTGCCGAGTTTATGAAGAAGACGGATCGATGCGCAAAGACGATCGTCTTTTGTGTGGACCAGGAGCATGCCGACGAGATGCGGCGGGCTCTGAACAATCTCAATGCCGATCTCGCGCAGAAATATCCGGATTATGTCTGTCGCGTGACGTCTGAAGAAGGCGCGGTCGGAAGAGGGCATCTCGGTCGGTTTCAGGATGTCGAGACGACTTCGCCCGTGATTCTTACCACGTCGAGGCTGTTGACCACCGGGGTGGATGTGCCGACCTGCAAGAACATCGTTCTGGTCCGCGTCGTCGAATCCATGACGGAGTTTAAACAGATGATCGGCCGGGGGACCCGAGTTCGCGACGATTATGGAAAGCTGTTCTTTAACATCCTGGACTACACCGGAAGCGCCACGCGCCTGTTTGCCGATCCTGAATTCGACGGGGATCCGGCCGCCGTCACGGAAGTCCAGGTCGATGATCAAGGGGCGCCGATTCCGGGCACCGAGAAAGCGATTGAGACGGCTTCGCAACCCTACCCCGATGATTTGATCGGAACCGATAGGCCGGAATTGGGCGACGATACGAAGAGGGAACGCCGGAAATACTACTTTGACGGGGGCCACGTCGAAATCGCGGCGCATCTTGTTTACGAGCTGGATCCGGAAGGCAGGCAACTTCGAGTGGTCAAATTCACGGATTATACGGCCGAAAAGGTCCGGACGTTATACCGATCGGCCGCCGAGTTGCGCGCACAATGGGTGAACCCGGAGAGACGCGCGGAGATCATCGGCCGACTCGCGGAGCGGGGCATCGACTTTGACGAGCTCGCCTCGGCCGCGGACCAGCCCGATGCCGATCCGCTCGACCTGCTCTGTCATGTTGCCTTTAACGCGCCGCTTCGCACCCGCCGTGAGCGGGCCGACCGGCTGCGGAAAGATAAGAGGGATTTCTTTGACCAGTACGGTCCCGAGGCGGGGGCGATCTTAAACGAACTTTTAGATAAATACACCGACCACGGGGCGGCGCAGTTCGTAATCCCCGACGTGCTCAAAGTCCCACCGATCTCAAAACATGGAAACGTTGTGGAGATCGCGGGCTTCTTTGGGGGACCCGAAAAGCTCCGGGAAGCCGTTAACCAAATGCAAACTTTACTGTATGCCGCCTAATCAGCAAAACACTTAAATTAAATTTAAGGATTTTGAAGTAAAAACACTGTATATTGCAAAAACCTTACATTGAATGTAAGGATTGTGCATGTAATCATAGAATTCCAAGCTTATATGCCACGCATACCCCAAAAAACCCATCAGCCCCTCACCACCGTGCAGCAACTCGGCAGCCTGATCAAATCCGCGCGCGACATCATGCGCAAGGACAAGGGTCTGA
>CAYJTJ010000088.1:0-7592 GCA_964372835.1 uncultured Nitrospirota bacterium | reverse complement strand
GATCCTTTTTGCTTGACGTGGCGGAATGGGCCGGTGTTAAATGAATGACCCGGAAGATAGACTGAAGGGTCCCGGATGGTTGGGGCCGGTCAGGATATAGGCCAGCTTCGGATTCAAACGAGTTGGCTTGTTTTTTTTAACAGGCGGACAGACCCCGGGGCGGCGAATAGGAAATCGATCGAGCCCGTTCGGGGGACCGTAGGCCGGCACGGATCTTAAGGAGAGTGCCGGCCTTTTTTTCGCACGATAAGGAGGGATAACCCTTGGCCGAGTTCTTTCAGCACTCGCTAAACAATCTTCTATCTCCCATGATCCTTTTCTTCGTCCTGGGATGGACGGCCGTCCTGGCCAAGGCGCGGATGGACATTCCGGAGGAATTGATCCGGGGCATGTCCTACTACCTCATGGCCGCGATCGGCCTTAAAGGCGGAATCGAGCTGGCCCATGAAGGCTGGAGCCTCACGGTCATCCTGGCCTGCCTGGCCGCCGTGTTGCTGGGGGTTATTCTGCCCGTTATCGCCTTCGCGATTCTCCGCTTTATCGGCCGCTTCTCGGCGCTGGATGCCGCCGCGATCGCCGCCCATTACGGCTCGGTCAGCGCCGTGACCTTCCTCACGGCCGCCGCCTTCCTGACCCGCCAGGGGAATGAGTACGAGGGATTCACGATTGCGATGATGGCCGTGATGGAGTCCCCCGCCATCGCGGTCGGCCTGCTTCTCGCCCGGTTTTCGGACCGCGAATCCGCCCCGACCGAGAACGGGGTGGAGGTGGGCGAGATCATCCGTGAATCGCTGTTTAACGGGAGCGTGATCGTCCTCATGGGCAGCTTGGTGATCGGAGCGGTAACGGGAGATATCGCCAATGAAGCGGTCGGTCCGTTCTTCTTTACCCTCTTTCAGGGCGTGCTCTGTCTGTTTCTCCTTCACATGGGCATCGCGGCGGCGCGGCGCTTCGCGGACTTTCGCGAGGTGGGGATGTTTCTCGCCGGTTTCGGCGTGGTCATGCCGCTGATCGGCGCTGCCCTGGGGTTGCTGGCCGGATGGCTGCTGGGGTTCAGCCCGGGCGGGATCACGCTCGTCGCGATTCTCGGGGCCAGCGCGTCCTACATCGCCGTGCCGGCCGCGATGCATCTTGCACTTCCCCAGGCCAATCCGGCATACTCCATGACGCTCGCACTGGGGATCACGTTTCCCTTCAATGTCATCGTGGGGATCCCCCTCTACTTTTGGGCGGCCCGGCTTATTCATTAATCCACGGAGGATCGCCGATGGAATCCTACCCCGGACTTCAAAAGATGAAGAAGATCGAGATCGTGATCGAGGCGGTCAGGCTGGACCAGGTGATCGCGATCATTGACCGCGCCGGTGCCTCGGGCTACACCGTGATTTCTTCCGTGGCCGGCCGCGGCCACCGGGGGCGTCGGGCGGGCGGGGGGCTGACGGATATCTTCAAGAACGCCATGGTTATCACGATGGTGGAGGAGACCGTCGCGGCCAGAATCCTGGGGGAAATCGAAAAATTGATTCAAAACTTCGCCGGGATGGCGGCCGTGACCGACGCCGAGGTGCTCTGGCCGGACTACAGCCGTGACCGCCCGAAACAACCCATCTCCCCGGTTTAGGGCGGCGCCCGCGAAGGAGAGGCCGGCGATCTCCACAGCGAGGTGAGGAGGCGCGCCGTTATCAATTTGTACCTGTGAAGCAGGTCCAAAATCGGCACACATTCGTACGCCGAACCACGAGCAATCAAGTAAAACTGCTTTTTATCGTCAGCCGCTCCACTTCTCCATCCCCCTCCCCGCCGCCCTCCCGGGAATCCCCAGAGAGGGCGCGGAAATCCTTTAGGGGCGTGATTCATCACGCCCTAATTCAGGCGGCAATCCATTGCATCCTTCCGCCACAGCGCCAATTTCCTCATCTCATACTGTATAATTGATCTTCGTCAAAGGTTGTGTTAAAAGGGAGCCAGGTTGAGCTGGGCGGTTTTTTATCGGAGGCTCAGCTTTTTTAGTACGGGCTACGATCCAAAGAGTTATATACTCATGAATGATCGTGATGCTATAGACGCTTTCGTTGCGTATCTACAGGGAAACGGTCATACCGACCTCCAAGTCGATCGGTGGCCAGAGGACGAAAATCGAGACTCGCCTGATATAGACGCAATTGCTGGTGTCTTTGCGATTGAACACACAAGCATTGACACACTACCGGATCAGCGCAGGGATTCTGATTGGTTCATGCGGGTTACTGGCGGACTTGAACAGGAGCTTCCGATCAGACCATCGTTTCGCTTAAGGATCACTGTGGAGTACGGCGCTGTCGCAAGAGGGCAGGATTGGACTGAAATTCGCGAAGCACTTAAGAACTGGATCACCATCGAGGCACCGCATTTAGAGGATGGGCGTCATGTTCTTGACAACAACCCTGGGGTTCCCTTCCGTCTCCACGTAACAAAGGCAAGTGACCGCCCACCGGGTATCTTTTTTGCTCGTTATGAACCAGGCGACGACACCTTTCCCGATCGCATTCGAGAGCAGTTCGATAGGAAGGCAAAGAAACTCGCGAAGTACCACTTTCTTGGAATGATTACGGTACTCCTCATTGAGAACAACGACATTGCACTGATGAACGAATCAAAAATGCAGAACGCAATCCGGATGGCCTACCCGGCTGGCCCTCCGGCCGACGGCCAGCAAGCGCGTTCTCGGTTTAATGAACGATTTGGCGATCCAATGCCGTGATTATCTGGAGGAGGATCCCCAAATGGATCTTTCCGATCTGTCATTTAAACTAAGCGAGTTCTTAGCGGCCCGCTCGGTTATCGGTACCCCGCGGAGGTTGCCGTCGAGCCTCTGCATGAGAAGTAGCGTGGGAGCCGTGCAGGACGCTCCTACGATAATAGTCCGATTCGGCGTCGGCGGTTCGGGGCTGTAGGCCATGTTTGGATATTCGGGTGGGTCGGGGTGCTTTTATGAGAACTCGGCTAAATTTTGTAGACCTTGCTTCGATGACCGATCGAATGGATGGTGACGACGTGTTCCGGCGATTTCACCGTATAGAGAACCCTCCAATCCCCGATCCGAAGTTTATACAGCCCCTTGTATTTTGCTGACAGAGGTTCTGGAGTTATTCGCTCAAAATTTTCAGCAAACCATTCGATCTTCGATGAAACTCTTCGGGCTGTTGGAGGATCAAGCAGAGAGAGGTCTTCTAAGGCCTGGGGAGTGAAGTCGATCCGATAGGTCAAGGCAGTTTGAACCTTTTTTTCACCTCTTCATAGGGAATCCGTTCCGTTGAGGCAAGAGAAGCCTGTAGCCTTTCTTCAAACTCGTGTCGTAACTCAAGCCCCTTATCGGGATCGCCGAGAAGCCATCGGAGTTCTTCTTGAACCGCTTCCTTGATCAACGCCCTTAATTCTTCAACCGTCAGGTCAGCTACTTTCATTCCGAATCTTCCCCTTGGTTTCTTATTTTAGGGTTTGATTTTCTCATGGCTCCCCACCTTGTTGCACCTATTCTACTACACCAAACTATACGAAAATAACCCATTTTTGTCAATCCGGTTTGAAGCATCCCGAACGGCTTATCGACAACGGCAATCTCCCATGCTATCGTGACGTCCCTCGCGGGCAGCCGGCCCCGCCTTACGAATCCCATTTTTGAATGCGCGGATCCGCCGGGGAGGGAGTCGTTCGGGTCATTGTCCTCCGGCATATCGGAGGTCATCCCGGGAATTACGGGTCGGTTCGCATGGCCGGTCACATCCAAACAGATCAACAGAAGGAGGGGTCATGAAGCGCATTAAGCGGGGGCATTTTTTCGCGGCGATCGCCATGGTGGCGTTCGGTCCGGTCGCAGGCAGTTGCAGCAAGGATGATGTGACGGACCCCTCGGCCGAGGGAACGGGAAATGCGGTCGTTACGGGGACGGTAGCCGCCACGAACGGCATGGTCGAAACGTTGGTGAAGGCCTTCACATCCGGGGTAAGCGCATCGGCATTCGCTGCCGGGGGACAGGGGGAATTTACGGCGCAGACGGACATTCCTTCTTTTTATCCTTGTGGCACCGATGGAGATGTGACCTATACCGAAAGCGGAAGTAACTTCACGGCCGAACTCGACAACTGCGCGGATGAGGACGTTATCATCGATGGAACGCTGGAGGGAACGCTCACCGAATTGACCTGCAATAACGGCGTTAACAGCTATCAACTCCCCGCCACCATGGACGCCGTTTTCAACGGGACGGTGGATGTGGACGGAGCGGTGAACACATTCAGCAACTTCGGCATGGACATCACGAATATTGTCTACGGCTCCACCTGCACGGATCTCATCGGCGGTTCCTTCACCGCGGCCCTCACGGGGAACATGAGCAACGACGTCCTGGGTATTGATTTCGGTTCCACTCTGACGATCGCGATGACCGATATTCAGGATCTGCAGGTGACCTACACGATTGACGGCACGATCACGGTGGATTCCCCATGCCAGGACGGCGCGCTGACCATCACGACCCTCAGCTCCATCACCTCTTTTGAAGGGGAGGCCTGTCCGGCGAGCGGCATCGTTGAATACGCCGGGGACTTTGGAACAGCGGAGGTCACCTTCGACGGCTCGTGTGAATTTGGCCTTTGCAAAAAAGGATAAATCGAGTTTGGCTTCAAGGAGCCGTGTCCGGTTTGAGCACGGCTCCTTGCTTTTGAGGGGGGTCATGATCTCGAACATTCGAATCGTTACGGCGGGATCCATCGCGCGGCGTCGATCCGGAACCCCATGAGGTTGTCCATTACGTTAAAGACCGCGATCGCTTGGCCCACGCTGCCCGGGCTGGCGCCGTTTCTCGACTGGACCGCGATCTGAGGGTCGAAGTAGTTCTCGCCCAGCCCGGTGTCGATGAGGCTCGGCGCCGACCATCCAATCGCCGCGCAGCCGGCCGAGGCTCCCGTGTCGACCGGACAGTGCCGCCGCGAGTAAATCCGCCAGTGATCCGAGCCGTCCTTCTGTGTCCAGACCAGGAAGGTGTTTCCGACATTATCCATCGCCGCCTGCGGGGAATAGGCCGGAATGGATCCGAAATTCCCATCCGAATCCAGGGATGCGATTGCGTCCGGATCGGTCGGCGTGGCCTCGACGGTCGTGCTCACGGGCGTCCAGGTGTTCGGAAGCGCCGAGAGATACTGCCAGACGCCGCTTCCGCCCCCCGTGAACCGATACGCGATAAGATCCGAGATGCCGTTCGCCGCGCTCGCGGTCGGGCTGGAGTATCTCTCGGCCACGAACACCGCCGTCCCGCCGCCATCGGGCTCAAGCGCCAGGCTTAGTCCGAAGAAGTTGCAGTTCATCACCTGGCTTCCGCCATTGTCCGTGTCTTGAGGGTTGGTAAAGTTGTCCGCCAGTCCGCAGTTCCCGGATTCAAGGACGGTCCCGGTCGTGGGAGGTTTGTTCCGCGTCGCCTGGAAGAAATACTGTCCGATCGCCTGGTTCGCGCTCCAAGTTCCGGACGGTCCGCCCGAGAACCGCCGTGTGTTGAGATGGATTTCATGATGGTTAAACGTGTTATTCTGGTCCCACCCCTTTTCTCGGAATTCCTTCTGCCCGTCTCCCCCGAACTGCCAGGCTTCGTCCGGCTGGTTGAACTCGTACGTCTTGAAGACGACGATCGCCACGCCCAGCACGTCCACCCGGAGCTGGACTTCGCTGATATCCACACAGGAGTCGGTGAAAAATTGCGACTTCTTATCAGGATCGTCCTTGCCGTCCACGTTCATGTTAAAACAGTCGGTCAGGCGGTTAAAGAGAGTATAGCCGAGATTATCCTTCGAGGGCGCTGAATAGACGGGTGAGATCTTCGTCGGGCCCGGCGTATTCCAGGCCAGTGTGGGAACGTTGAACCGGTTCGCGTGGAGACGATCCTGCGTGCAGGTCACCAGGGGGGCGTCCAGAAAAACGCCCTTCTTGTTCTCGCCCGTATTCGCCGTCCGGGTCTCGATCCCAAGACAGATCCCGGGCGAGCGCTGTATGAATACCGCGATCGCGTTCCCGGCGTTATCCATCCCCAGCCGCGGCGAGTAGGCGTCGCCGTTGGCCGCGTCGATCGGGGCGGATTCGAGCGTCCAGCTTGCTCCCGTGAGGCGGTTCGCACGGATACGCCATCCGCTCGCGGCCGGAAGAAATAGAATATCCCCGTCGCCGTTCTGCGAGTTTCCCATCCCCGCGTACAGTTGCGCCTCAAAGACAAAAAGGGTGTTCACCACCTCGTAGCTCGAGGTCGAGACATCCCCCGATTTATTCGTGGATTCCGCCCAGTCGGCCGGATCGCAGGCGCCGTCCGAACCCGGATCGCAGATCCAGACATCCCCGTCCCCGCCTGTATTGCCCACCCCGGCGTACAGCGAATTAGCGAACTCGGTCAGGCTCAAGACCTCCTCGTAGTTCCGGCTCGATCCGGTGGAGGTCCGTGAAACGGTCCAATCGGCCGGCCCGCAGGCGGCCCCCGCCGGGATCCCGAACGCCGGGTCGAACGCGGCCGGCGTCGTGGGATTGCAGACGAGAATCTGGTCGTCCACGCCGGTTGCGGATCCCACTCCCGCATACAGCCGCCCGTTGAAAATCGCCAGCGACGTGACTTTCTCGAACGTCCCGCTGGTAAAAGATACGGGATACCAGTCCAACGTCGTGCACCGTGTCTCGTCCACGTCGCCGGTCGGGCTGACATGCCCCTGGTTGTCCGTCTTGAGGGGATGGCAATAGTAGATCGCCGCCCCGCCCGCCGTACCGGACTTCGAAAAGCCGGCGTAGAGGAAGTCGCCGAACTCGACCATCGCCGTGACGGAATTAAAATCAAATCCGGGACTCCCGTTGGAGTTGAAAACGGGCGTTGTGTCCCAGTCGGCCGCCGTGCAGGCCTCCTCATTATTCAGCGTCAGCACGACAAAGGTGGCTCCGGCCGCGGGAGTCGTGGTCCATGCCTCCGTTATTGTGATCACGGAATCCGGCCCGGCCGTGTTCGAGGCGATCCACCGGAACTGGCCCGACCCGTCCGTCATCTGAATCGTGGCGCCGGCATATTGATCAACGGTCCAGTTTCGGTTCGTGACGAGCGTGGTCGCGGTGCTGCCCGTCTTGGCCGCGCCCGAATCTCCGGGGGGATCCTCGTTATCCGTGCGCGTAGGGTCGCAGGCCAGGATATCGCCGTTGTTGGCCGCGCTTCCCATTCCGGCATACAGCACGGATCGGTACGAAAAGAGCGTGCGGGCCTGCTCATAGCCAACATCCACGGATCGAGTCCAGTCCCCGCTGTCGCAGATGCCGTCCACACCCGGATCGCAAATATAAACATCTCCGTCCCCGGCCACGTCTCCTACGCCGGCAAACAGTTGGCCGCTGAACGCGGTGACCGAGAGGATGCTTCGGATGTTGTTATTGATCCCGTTGGAGCCGCCGTCAAAGGAGGTCACGGCCGAGTAGGGCAGCGCTCCCTCGGTCACAATCCGCAATACATCCCCTTCGCCGTTGCCGGTTCCCCCCTGGCCGGCATACAAGGCGCCGTTAAAATTAACCATCGAGAATATGTTTCGGACCTGTCCGGAGGT
>CAYJTJ010000087.1:0-7955 GCA_964372835.1 uncultured Nitrospirota bacterium | reverse complement strand
CCGTCGCTGATCTACATCGACCGGCACCTCGTCCACGAGGTGACCTCCGCGCAGGCCTTCGAGGGCCTCCGTCTGGCGAAACGCCGCGTCCGCCGGCCGGACCTGACCTTCGCCACGATGGACCACAACGTCCCGACGACCGACCGATCGCTTCCCATCGAGGACGTGGTCTCGGCGCAGCAGATGGAGACGCTCGCGAAGAACTGCCGGGAGTTCGGGATCACGCTGTTTGATCTGACCAGCCCCCACCAGGGCATCGTGCACGTCATCGGCCCGGAGCTGGGCTTGACCCTTCCCGGCGTCACGCTCGTCTGCGGCGACAGCCACACCTCGACACACGGCGCGTTCGGCGCGCTGGCCTTCGGGATCGGGACGAGCGAGGCGGAGCATGTCCTGGTCACACAGTGCCTTCTTCAGGATCGGCCCCGGACGTTTCGGATCGAGGTCACCGGGCGGCGGCCCTACGGCGTCGAGGCGAAGGACATCATCCTCTCGATCATCGGTCGGATCGGGACCGGCGGCGGGACCGGCCACGTAATCGAGTATGCCGGCGACACCATTCGGGATCTAACGATGGAAGAGCGGATGACGATCTGCAACATGTCGATCGAGGGCGGGGCACGCGCCGGGATGATCGCGCCGGATGAGAAGACATACGCTTATCTTCGCGGCCGGAAATACGCCCCGGCCGATTTCGACGGCGCGGTCGAGCGATGGAGGCGGCTCGGCGGCGATCCGGGCGCGAAATTTGATCGCACGCTCACGATCGAGGCCGCCGGGCTGACCCCCCAAGTGACATGGGGAACCAACCCCGGACAGGTCGTCCCGGTGGATTCGCGCGTGCCCGCCCCGTCGGAGTTTTCGGATCCGAGCGCGCGGAAATCGGCCGAGCGGGCACTCGAATACATGGACCTTCGGCCCGGAACCCCCATCTCGGAAATCCGGATCGACCGCGTCTTCATCGGCTCCTGCACCAATTCGAGGATCGAGGACCTCCGCCGCGTCGCCCGTTTTGTCCGGGGGCGGAGAGTCGCCCCGAACATCCACGCGATGGTCGTCCCCGGATCCCAGAATGTGAAACAGGAAGCGGAGGCCGAGGGCCTCGACCGGATTCTAGTCGAGGCCGGGTTCGACTGGCGCGAGTCCGGCTGCTCGATGTGCCTGGGAATGAACCCGGACGTCTTAAAACCGGGCGAGCGATGCGCCTCCACCTCCAACCGGAATTTCGAAGGCCGCCAGGGAAAAGGCGGCCGGACGCATCTCGTCTCACCGCTGATGGCGGCGGCCGCGGCGATCGAGGGCCATTTCGTGGATGTGCGCCGGTACGACCTGAAGGAGGACTGAGGCGATGGAGGCCTTTACCCAGCACACCGGCATCGTCGCGCCGCTTGATCTCCCCAATGTGGACACGGACCAGATCATCCCGAAGCAGTTTCTCAAGCGGATCGAGCGGACCGGATTCGGCCGATTCCTATTTTACGATTGGCGCTTCACCGAGGGAGAACGGCCCAATCCCGAGTTTGAAATGAACGCCGACCGGTACCGGGGCGCCTCGATACTGGTCACCCGCGCGAATTTCGGAAGCGGCTCTTCGCGCGAACACGCACCATGGGCGCTACTCGACTACGGATTCCGCTGCCTCATCGCGCCCTCCTTCGCGGACATCTTCTACAACAACTGCTTTAAGAACGGGATCCTCCCGGTGATCCTCCCCGAGTCGGAGGTGGAGCAAATCTTTCATCGCGTCCGCCAGACCGCCGGCTTTCGGCTTCATGTGGACCTTGAAAAAAAGCGCATCCGATCGGACGACGGGCTTGATTTCAACTTCGAGCTGGACGAGTTCCGCCGCCAGTGCCTGCTGGGCGGCCTGGATGACATCGGGCTGAGCCTCGCGCATGAGGAGCAAATCCGGGAGTACGAGAGGCGGATGAATCCCAAAATCCTTTCATCGCCACCGAAGGGCCGGCGGTAGTCCCCGGTTCGGCCCGCCGACTCCCTCTCCTTTTATCGAACGCCACAATCCCGATCGATATCTGATTTGACCGACGGAGCCGGATGGTGTATAGTATTTATTTAAATTTTACCGACGGAAAAACCAAGGGTCTCACGATGATGTCCGACGCTCCTAAACGTCCCGAATTCCAATACGACCGGCCGGAAATGGATGCGGATTCGCTTCACCGCTCCATCGCCAACCGTCTTATGTTCTCGATCGGGAAGGATCCCTCCAGCGCCACGCCCCTGGACTGGTTCATCAGCGTGGTCTACTCCGTCCGCGAGCGTCTCATCGAGCGCTGGATGCAGACGATGCAGGCCTACGAACGGGAAAACACCAAACGGGTTTACTACCTCTCCCTCGAGTTTCTCATCGGCCGTGTGCTGACCAACAACCTTCTGAATACCGGATTGATGGAACCCTGCCGACAGGCGTTGACCGCGATGGGTCAAAACTTGGATTCCCTCCGCGAGGTCGAGAGCGAGGCGGCCCTGGGCCACGGCGGCCTCGGCAGGCTCGCGGCCTGCTTTCTGGATTCGATGGCCACCGGCAACATCCCGGGATACGGCTACGGGATCCGATACGAGTACGGAATGTTCAACCAGAAAATCGAGCAGGGGGTCCAGGTCGAGCATCCGGACAACTGGCTTCGCTACGGAAATCCCTGGGAATTTCGGCGCCCGGAGGTGCTCTATCCGGTTAAATTCTACGGCCACGTGGTGGACTACAAGGATGAACACGGCCAGCCCCGCCACCACTGGGTCGACGCGGACGAGGTCCTGGCGATGGCCTACGACATCCTCATTCCGGGATACGGCGCCGACACCGTCCAAAATCTCCGTCTCTGGTCGGCCAAGGCCACACGGGATTTTGTTCTGAAATATTTCAACGAGGGCGACTACATCAAGGCGGTCGAGGACAAGAATGAATCGGAGAATCTCTCCAAGGTACTCTATCCAAACGATCAGACCCCGATCGGACGGGAACTCCGGCTCAAACAACAGTATTTCTTCGTCAGCGCCTCGCTTCAGGACATTCTGTTCCGGCATACCCGATCCCACGAGCCGCCTGAAACGCTGCCGGACAAAGTGGCAATCCAGTTGAACGACACCCATCCCGCGGTCGCGATTCCCGAATTGATGCGTATTTTGATCGACGGGCACAACTTCCCCTGGGAGAAAGCCTGGGACATCACCGTCCGGACTTTCTCATACACAAATCACACACTCCTCCCCGAGGCGCTCGAGACCTGGCCGGTGGGGCTGTTCGAGCGAATGCTCCCGCGGATTCTTCAGATTATTTACGAAATCAATCACCGCTTTCTTAAGGAAGTCCACCACCGGTATCCCGGCGACAATGAGCTGGCCCGGAGGCTCTCCATTATTGATGAAAGCCGGGACCGGAAGATTCGGATGGCCTACCTCGCGGTCGTGGGAAGCCACAAGGTGAACGGCGTCGCCAAACTTCACACCCTTTTGATGAAGAAGGGGGTCTTCGCCGATCACGACCGGTTCTTTCCCGATCGGTTCGTCTCGATCACGAACGGCATCACGCCGAGGCGGTGGCTCCACCAGGCCAACCCGCGGCTGGCCCGGCTCATTTCGTCCCGGATCGGGGACGGCTGGGTCCGCGATCTCGACCAGATCGCCCGTCTCGTCCCGCTGGCGGGCGATCCGGATTTTCAGGAGGAGTTTCGTAGGGTCAAGCGGGCCAACAAGGAACGGCTGGCCCGCTATATCCACGATACCCTTCATATTCAGGTGAACGCAGACTCGATGTTCGATGTCCAGATCAAACGCGTTCATGAATACAAACGCCAGCTCTTAAACGTTCTTCACATCATCACGCTCTACAACCGTCTGAAGGCCGACCCGTCGCTCGACCGTGTCCCCCGGACCGTGATCCTCTCCGGGAAGGCCGCGCCGGCCTATACCTTGGCGAAGCTCATCATCAAGCTGATCCACGACGTCGCGGACTTGGTGAATCACGATCCGGCGATCGGCGATCGCCTGAAGGTCATCTTCATCCCCAACTACGACGTCTCGATCGCCGAGGAAATCATCCCCGCCTGCGATCTCTCGGAGCAGATCTCGACCGTCGGGACCGAGGCCTCGGGTACCGGAAACATGAAAATGGCGCTCAACGGCGGCCTGATCATCGGCACCATGGACGGGGCGAACATCGAGATTCATGAAGCGGTGGGCAAGGAAAACATCTTTGTCTTCGGCCTCACGTTGGAAGAGGCCGAGCAGTTGCGGCGGACGGGGTACAACCCGAGGCGCCTCCACGATTCCAATCCGGAGCTTCGGCAGGTACTGGACATGATCCGATCCGGCTACTTCTCCCCGGACGCGCCGGACCGCTTCCAGCCGATCGTCGACTCCCTCCTCCGCCACGGGGACCACTATCTACTCCTGGCGGACTACGCACCGTACGTGGCCTGCCAGGAAACCGTGGACCGCGTTTACCGAGATCCGGCCGAGTGGACCCGCCGCGCCATTTTGAACGTCGCCCATATGGGGCGGTTCTCAAGCGACCGCGCGATCCGCGAATACGCCGAGAAGGTATGGGGGGTCCATCCGATCTCCCCGGCCGCTCCCATTTCCCGATAAACCCTTCCGGGCCGCGCGGAGGAAATCCGGCGGAGGCTTATTCCGAGTTGAGCCAACGAAGTCCGTTAATAAGATCGCTCCCTAAAATCGCCGCCTTCGGGGCTCTCGGTCTTTTTCTGATGGGAACACCGGTTCCGCCGCCGGGGGGCGACCCCGAGTAACCCGTCTACAGGGCCGATCGTCGTTCGGACCCAAGCGTCCGCACGGCGGCCGTCAGCGCCGCTTCCACGCGGGCGGGGTCCGTGATCGGCGCCTGACAGGTGAAGTTCCGACAGATGTACAGCGCCGGTCGGCCCTCGATCGGCGTTTTCCCCTCAAGCAACGGGATGCGATTGGGGTCGACGGAGCGGTCCTCCGGATTTCCGTACGCGATGATCCGGTTGGGCAAATACCGGCGTCCCACCTCGCGCCGCAGCGCCTCGAAGGCCGGATCCCCGGGCCGGCCGATCAGCGCGACCTCCACCGGTCCTTCCAGAAGGAGATCCGCAACCGCCAGGGACTGACAGAAGGCCCTCGGAAAACGTCCGATCACCTGGCCATGGGCCTCGATCGCGGACACCGCGGCCCGGCGCATCGCCTCGCGGTCCAAGTAGAACGAAAGCCGTGCCAGCGCCAGCGCCGCCATCGCGTTCGGGCTCGGCGTGGCCCCGTCGTGACCCTCCCGATGGCGAAGGATCAGGGCCTCGTGATCGCGGGCGGTGTAGGCGAACCCACCGCCGTCGTCGGCCGCGAAGTCGGACAGGATCCGTTCGGCCAGTGCGACCGCCTCACCCAGATACCGGTCCCCTCCCCCGGCCTCGTAGAGATGGATCAGCCCGTCCGCAAGATATGCGTAGTCATCGAGATAGGCATTCAAGCGGGCCTTCCCGGCCCGATAGGTCCGAAGCAGTCGACCGTCTTTACCGCGGAGCGTTTTTAAAATAAAGTCGGCGGCCCGCCGGGCCGCGTCCAGGTAGCGGGGTTCATCCAGCGCCCGGCTCCCCTCGGCCAGCGCCCCGATCATCATCCCGTTCCAGGCCGTGATGATCTTATCATCCAGGCCCGGCGGAACGCGCTTTCGTCGGGCCTCGTAGACCTTGGGCCGGGAGCGATCCAGTGAATCCGCAAGGGCCTGAGGGCTGATCCCCAATTCCCGGGAGACCTCCTCAAGAGATCGGGGAATGTTGGGGATATTCTTCCTCTCCCAGTTTCCGCCCTGGGTAATGTCATAGGCGGCGCAGAACCGGGTCGCCTCCTCATCGCCAAGAATCGCGTGGATCTCATCGCGGGTCCAGACGAAGAACTTCCCCTCCTCCCCCTCCGAATCCGCATCGGTCGAAGAATAGATTCCCCCTTCCAAAGAGGTCATCTCGCGTATCGCGTAGTCGAGAATCTCGGTCGCGATCCGGCCGTAGAGAGGCCGCCGGGTGACCTGAAAACCCTCCAGATACACCCTCGCCAGCAGCGCGTTATCGTAAAGCATTTTTTCAAAATGCGGGACCCGCCAACGCTCGTCGGTCGAATAGCGGGCGAACCCGCCGCCGATCTGGTCGTACATTCCCCCGTGAGCCATCGCGTCCAGAGTCGTCGTGACCATCTTCAGCGAACCCGGATCCCCCGACCGTCGGTGCACGCGGAGGAGAAAGGAAAGCGCGGTCGACGGCGGAAATTTAGGGGCCGTTCCGAATCCGCCGTGCACCGGATCGAATTCGTCGGCCAATTGCGAAGCGGCCCCATCCAACGCTTCAGGCCCCACGGATTGCGGTGCGATCCGGACGGCCCGCTTCTTCAGGTGATCGGCCAGCTCGTTGCCCTGCCGCAACAAGGCCCCCCGATCGGATTTCCAAAGCCCGGTCACTTTGATCAGGACGCTTCGAAAGCCCGGACGGCCGTAGCGATCCTCGGGCGGAAAGTAGGTCCCGGCGAAAAAAGGCTTCTGATCGGGGGCGAGGAAGACGGTCATCGGCCATCCGCCCTGGCCGTTGTTCATCGCGATGGTGGCCGCCATATAGATCTCGTCGAGATCCGGCCGCTCCTCCCGGTCGACCTTGATGCAGATGAAATGCTCATTCATGAGGCGCGCGATCTCCTCGTCCTCGAACGACTCGCGCTCCATCACGTGGCACCAGTGGCAGGCCGAATACCCGATGCTCAATAGAATCGGCTTGTCCTCCTCCCGGGCCCGTCGAAGCGCCTCTTCCCCCCAGGGATACCAGTCCACCGGGTTGTGCGCGTGCTGGAGCAGATAAGGACTGGTCTCGTGAATGAGACGGTTGGTGAACGGATTTTCCGATGTGGCGCTCATGCTTCTTCCCATCCAATAGGCGGTATTTCAGCTTACGCTGGCCGAAAGCGCGCCGTCAAGCGAAACCCCCCGCGGCCGGCGGACATCGTATTGGGCGGATCGCCCGCTTGGGATGCAGATTTTTCTTGGCAGCGGTTTGAAATTGGGTTATCCTGTGACGAACTCGTGTCTTAAGCGATGTCGGGGTCGGCTAAGAAAATGGGCGGTAGGATGCCGTGAAGGTGCTTGAGTTCTTCGGGAGAAACAGACCGGTCTTCTCCTTTGAGTTTTTCCTTCCCAAAACGCCGGAGGGGATGGCGCCGTTTGAGGCCACGATCCGTGATTTGAAACGACTATCGCCTTCCTTCGTCACCTTGACCTACGGCGCCGGGGGGTCGGCCCGAGACCGGACGATCGAGACGGCCGGGATGATCCAGAACGAGCTGGGCCTGACCACCGTGGCCCATCTCACCTGCATCGCCCACACCCGCGCCGAGATCGAGGAGATCTTCCGCCGGATCCAGGGATACGGGATCGAAAACCTGATGGCGCTGCGGGGCGACCTTCCCAAAGACGGCTCCGCCCTGCCCGAATCGCGGCGTGAGTATCGGAGCGCGTCCGACCTCATCCGTCACGCCCGGTCCTTCGGGGGATTTTGCATCGGCGCGGCGGGATATCCCGAAAAACACCCCGAGGCGAAAAGTCCGGAGGACGACCTCCGGCATCTCGCCGAAAAAATCGAGGCCGGCGCGGACTTCATCACGACGCAGCTGTTTTTCGACAACCACGACTACTACCAATTTGTGGATCGGGTCCGTGCGGCCGGTATCCGTCAACCGGTTCTTCCCGGACTGATGCCCGTCACGAATTACGGACAGCTCAAGAAGTTCGCGGCGATGTGCGGCGCCCGGATTCCGGATGAGATGTCCGAATCGCTCGAGGCGGTCCAGAACGATCCGGAGGCCGTCGTCAATTACGGGATCGAATGGACCTACCGGCAGGCGAGGGATCTCCTCGATAAGGGCGCGCCGGGGATACACTTCTACACACTGAACAAATCCCGGGCGACCGAGGTGATTCTTTC
>CAYJTJ010000086.1:3519-7962 GCA_964372835.1 uncultured Nitrospirota bacterium | reverse complement strand
CTGCTCAAGATGATCAATAACCTTTTGGACCTGGCCAAAATCGACGCCGGCAAGATGCAGCTCGACCTGGATCCGGTTCACCTCCCCGAATTCATCAAGGGGATCGTGGCCTCGGTCTCGGCGATGGCCCAGAAAAAGGAGCTTCGGCTTGCCTTTGAGGACGGCCGGGACTTTCCCAAGATCGTCTGCGATAAGGAAAAGCTGGAACGCGTTCTGCTGAACCTGATCTTCAACTCCTTGAAATTCACCGAGCCGGGGGGTTCCGTCACGGTGCGGTGCGGGAAAGCCGCGTCGGACGGCGTGGATATCGAGGCCGGCGATCGGATCTACGTTTCGGTCACGGACACGGGCATCGGCATTCCGGAGGAGTTTAGGGACAAGATCTTCGAGCGGTTCTCCCAGGCGGACGCCTCGGCCAGCCGAAAATACGAGGGGTCCGGGATCGGGCTGGCCCTTGCCAAGGAGCTTGTCGAGCTTCACGGGGGACGGATCTGGGCCGAGAGCGAGCCGGGAAAGGGAACCGTCATGACGTTTACGCTCCCGACGGATATTAAGATTCCCGATGCGGATACCGACGGTGAGGATCGACGCGCGATGAGGCGACGCGCCCGGGAGCGCCGCGAAGGAGAGCGCCGGCGGGCCGAAGACTGGACCCGGGCGTTGCACGCGGCGGCCGAGTATTCCGGCGCGGATATCCTTAAGGAAAACATTCCTGCGCCGGCCGCCGCCGTATCCACCGGGCCCAAGGAGCACACGGTTCTCCTCATCGAGGACAACTCCGACATGCGGAGCTTCCTGGTGTTTCAGCTTCAGGACGAGTTCGAACTGGTGCAGGCCCGGGACGGAATCGAGGGGGTGGAGACGGCCCGGCAAAGCCGACCCGACCTGATCATTTCTGACGTGATGATGCCGGGAAAAGACGGCTACCAAGTCTGTCGGGAGATCAAGTCCGACCCCCATATGAAGCATATCCCCGTCGTCCTACTGACCGCCAGGGCGGAGCTTTCCGAGAAGATCTCGGGTCTGGAATACGGCGCGGATGACTATTTGACCAAGCCGTTTAACGCCCAGGAGTTGAAGGCCAAGATCCGGTCGCTCATTCAACTCCGCCGCCTGGAGCGCGAGATCCAGAGCCGGAGCGAGGAGCTGGAGCGGACGCTCCGGGTGCTGCAAGATACCCAGTCCCAGCTGGTTCATTCCGAGAAGATGGCCGCGCTGGGACTTCTCGTGGCCGGGATCGCCCATGAAGTGAACAACCCCGTCAGCTTCGCCAAGGGCAGCCTGTCGAATCTGCGTCGGTATCTGGGTCAGGTGCGCGAAAAACTCGAGGCTCAGCCGGAAACCCGTCAGGTGCTCTCGGATTTTCAGCATCTCCTGGAGGACATTGAGCGTTCCCTCAATATCGTGAAATCCGGCTTGGACCGGACCGAAGGGATTGTTTCCGACCTCAAGACCTTTGCCCGGAAAGACGAGCTGCACGCGAAACGTATCGATGTCCATTCCGGCCTTGACGCCACGATCAAGCTGATCCAACACGAGCTCGCCGATCGGATCACCCTTCATCGCGAGTACGGTGCGCGGACCCCTGTCGAGGTGATCCCGGGCCAGCTGAACCAGGTTTTCATGAACCTGCTCCAGAACGCCATCCACGCGATCCCGGGCAAGGGCGACATCCGGATCCGGACCTGGGAAGACGATCAAGAGGTGCATATTTCCGTTCGGGATTCGGGTAAAGGGATTTCCAAGGAGAACCTCGCTCGGGTCTTTGAGCCGTTCTTCACCACCAAAGCGGTCGGCCACGGGACGGGGCTGGGACTGGCCGTCAGTTCCCGGATCATTGAAAACCACGGCGGTCGGATCACGGTGACGAGCGAGGAAGGGAAGGGAACCGAATTCACGGTCCATCTTCCCAAGCGGTCCGTGGCCGGCGGCCCCGCGACGGGCCGGACGCCCGAGGTCTATTCGGCGAAGGCGGGATTGCGATGAACCCCCTGCTGAGCGCGGAGGAGTACCGGCAGTACCCCATCCTCTTCGTGGACGACGAGCGGTTCGCCCTCGAAACGTTTGAGGCCCAGTTCCGGGATGACTTCACCATCTACACCGCCTCGAACGGGAACGAGGCGCTGGAAATCTTGAGGGATAAAGAAATGGGGGTCATGCTGACGGATCAGCGGATGCCCGGCCTCACCGGTGTGGAACTGCTCACGCAGATCAAGGATCTCCGTCCGAGCACCGTCCGGATCCTGATCACGGCCTATTCCGATATGGACGTCGTGATCGAGGCGATCAATGCCGGAAACGTCTATCGGTATGTCACCAAGCCCTATAACGAGGACGAGCTGAGGGCCACGGTGCGGCAGGCCATCGAGACCTACTACCTGGTGCGCGAGCGGGACCGGCTTGAGGCCGAGAAGATCGCGACGCTCAAGCGGATGGAGCGGGCCAATCGGCTCTCGGCCGTCGGGACGCTCGCCGCGGGCATGGCTCACGAGATCAACAACCCCTTGACGGCCGTGAGCGCCTTCCTCCAAATGATCCCCCAAAAGTCCAAGGAGACCCCGATGGACAACGACTTTTGGGATAACTTCTATCAGCGGGTCTGCCACGAGCTGGATCGGATTCAACACCTGATCACCCGGATGCTTCGCTACTCCCGGTTCACCGGTCAAGAGGAATACAATTTTCAGGAGACGAACGTGAACGACCTTCTGGAGGATATGATCACGCTCCTGGGCCCCGAGGCCAAGAAAAAGGACGACACCTTCGAGAAGCGCCTCGGATCGGAACTCCCCGTCGCCCGGATGGATTCCGATCGGATGCGTCAGGTCTTCATGAACCTCTTTCTCAATGCCATTCAGGCCACCGAGCACGGCACGATCACGATCGAGAGCCGGGTGCGGTCCGCGGGAAACGGAAACGAGATGCTCGAGGTCTCGGTCATGGACACGGGCTCGGGAATCGCTCCCCAGCACCTCCCCCGGCTTTTCGATCCGTTCTTCACCACCCGCCACCATGAGGGAAGCGGCCTGGGGCTGCTGACCTGCCACCAGATCGTGGAGGCTCACCGCGGCTTTATCGACGTCCGCTCGGAGCTGGGGAAGGGATCCACCTTCAATATCCGCCTCCCGCTTGATCCCGTGGAATTTGAGCGTCGGAGGTTGGAGCGCCGCCGCGAAATCGGCCCCGCGCCCTCCTGAAACCCTCCTCACAGCCCACTGCCTTGACATGGTACTACCGGCAGGCTATGATGGGTCACCCCTACTAGATATGGAGGTTGAGATGGCGGGAACTCTCCATATTGCCGTTGGAAGCGACCACGCGGGCTTTCCTCTGAAAGAGACGATCGTCCGATCGCTGCGCGAACGCGGTCATGTGATCTCGGACTACGGCACGGACCATTCCGATCCGGTGGATTATCCCGATTATGGGGCTCCCGTGGCCGAGGCCGTTTCGGAAGCGAGGGCGGACTGTGGAATTCTGATCTGCGGGACCGGGATCGGGATGTCCATCGTTGCGAACCGTTTTCCCGGAATTCGCGCCGCCCTCTGCCACGACCCGGCGACCGCTCGGGCCAGCCGCCGGCATAACGACGCCAATATCCTGGTCCTGGGAGGACGCGTTCTCGAAGAGAAGACGGCCCTTGAGATAACCGCACAATGGCTTGGGACCGGCTTCGAGGGCGGCCGCCACGCCCGCCGGATTTTAAAGATCGAGGAGATCGGCAAGAGAGCCGTCCGAGGGTAGATCATTCATGGGCCGATTAAAAAACGCCGACCCCGAGGTTTTTCAAGCCATCGAGAATGAGATCCGGCGCGAGCAGGAGCAGGTGATCCTGATCGCCTCGGAGAACTATACGAGCCAAGCGGTCCTCGAGGCCCAGGGATCCCTCCTCACCAACAAGTACGCCGAGGGGCTGCCGGGGAAGCGGTATTACGGCGGCTGCGAGCACGTGGACGTCGTCGAGTCGCTGGCCATTGCGCGGGCCAAGACGCTCTTCGGCGTCGAGCATGCCAACGTCCAGCCCCATTCCGGCACCCAGGCCAACATGGCGGTCTACCTCGCCGCCCTGAAACCCGGGGATACGATTCTCTCCATGAGCCTTGCACACGGGGGCCACCTTTCGCACGGTCATCCGCTGAATTTTTCGGGGAGTGTCTACCGCCCCGTCTTCTACGGGGTGAGCCGTGAGACCGGCCGGATCGATTACGATGAGATCGCGCGCCTGGCCCAGGAGCACCGGCCGAAGCTGATCGTGACGGGCGCGAGCGCCTACCCCCGCGCCTTCGATTTCAAGCGGCTCGGCGAAATCGCCAAGAGCAGCGGGGCGATGCTGATGGCGGATATCGCGCATATCGCCGGGCTGGTTGCCGCCGGAGTCCATCCCAGCCCGGTTCCCTACGCCGATTTCATCACGACCACGACGCAAAAGACCCTCCGCGGGCC
>CAYJTJ010000086.1:0-3419 GCA_964372835.1 uncultured Nitrospirota bacterium | reverse complement strand
GGCAAAGAGGCCGAAACGGCGTTGGAGCTTGCCGGCATCGCCGCCAATAAAAACGCCATCCCGTTTGACGAGAAACCGCCGGCCGTGGCGAGCGGGATCCGGCTGGGGACGCCGGCCGTCACGACGCGCGGGATGAAGGAACCCGAGATGGAGATTCTGGCCGAGGCGATCGATGAGGTCACGGCCCGTCCCAGGGACGAGGCCGTATTGGGGAAGGTTCGCCGGCGGATGAAGGCCTTGTGCGAGGCGTTCCCATGGAAGGGATAAGGCGGGGCGGGAGATGATCTGTCCTTTCTGTGAATCACTCGATAATAAAGTGGTGGACTCCCGGCTGAGTCAGGAGGGGGCCGTCATTCGCCGCCGCCGGGAATGCCTCAAGTGCGAGCGCCGCTTCACGACCTATGAGCGCGTCGAGGAGACCCTCCCGATGGTGATCAAGAAGGACGGCCGGCGCGAGCAACTGGATCGGCAGAAAATCTTCAACGGGCTCAGGCGGGCCTGTGAGAAACGGCCGATCAGCGTGGACACCCTCGAGGCGGTCGCGTCGCGGATCGAAAAGCGGTTTCAGGAGAACGGCGAAACGGAGATCCCGAGCCGGGCTATCGGGGAAGCGGTCATGGCGGAACTGTTCCATCTGGATCAGGTGGCCTATGTTCGCTTCGCGTCCGTGTACCGGGAGTTTAAAGACTTGAATCAGTTCATGGACGCGCTGAAGGGGCTTTTGGACCAGGATCCGAAGGACCGGCTCTCCCGTCCGATCTCGGCCGCCGAAGGGGGCGGCTCGACCAAGTCCCCGGCCTGAACCGACACGTTTATTCGTCCCCATCCTCCATGAAAAAAACCCATGTCGCGATCATCGGCGCCGGGCGCGGCGGAACCTCCCTGATCGAGATCTTTCAGTCCGATCCCCTGGTCAAAATCGTCGGCGTGGCGGATATCCGACCGAAGGCGCCCGGGATGATTATGGCCCGCCGGTATGGAATGGCCACCACCCGGGATTACCGGCGGCTGCTCCGGGGGAAGAAGGTCGACATTCTGATGGATGTAACCGGCAACCCGGCCGTCGCCCGGAGTCTTCAGAGTCTCAAACGGCCGGACCTGGCCGTGATCGGCGGCCAGACGGCCAAGTTCATGTGGAAACTGATCGAGACCCGGATCAAGAGCCAGGAGGAGATCGAACGGCATCTCAAGGAGTACCAGGCGCTTTACGGTCTGTACATGCGGGAGATCCAGCACGCGATCGCCGAGGAGCGGACCCGGATCGCGCTGGACATCCACGACGGGCTGGTCCAGACGCTGGTGGGCTTAAACTACAAGCTGGACCTGTGCAATGACCTCGTCAAGACCGATCCGGCCCAGAGCGGCGCGGTGTTGTCCGAAACGAGGGAGCTCTTGAGGACCGCGATCGAAGAGGCGCGCCAGGTCATCTTCAACCTGCAGCCGCTGCATTTCGATCGGATGGAGCTCCGGCCGGCCCTGCGGAATTACCTGAACACCTATTCCAAGCAGTATCAAATCGAGACGGACTTCAAGTTCCGCGGGGATGAGCGCCTCATCCCGCCGCGGGTCAAGATTTTCCTGTTCCGGATCATCCAGGAGGCGCTCTCCAATGTCCAGAAACATGCCGCCGCGACCCGCATCGAGGTGGACCTGACGATCGGCCGGACGGATCTCAAAACCGTTTTGACGGACAACGGGCGAGGCTTCGATCTGGAGGAGGTGTCCGCCCATCCCGAGAAATGGGCCTCGTTCGGTTTGAAGGGGATCTTGGAGCGGGCCCGGCTTCTGGGAGGGACGGCCGTCATCGACACCCGACGGGGGGAGGGAACGCGGATCATCGTTCGCGTTCCGCTGGAGGCCAAGAGGGAGGTCGGTCGTGGGCAAGGTCAGGGTATTGATCGCCGATGATCATCAGGTCGTTCGGGAAGGCCTCACGGCGATTCTGAGGAGCAAGGAGGATATCGAGGTGGTCGGCGTCGCCAAGGATGGGGTCGAGGCGGTCGAGAAGACCCGCCAGCTCCTCCCGGACGTCGTCCTGATGGATATCAGCATGCCCCGGATGAACGGCGTGGAGGCCACGCGCGAGATCAAGCGGGAGAACCCCCACATCGGAGTCGTCGTACTCACCATGTATGCCGAGGAGAAGTATATTTTCGATCTCGTCAAGTCGGGGGCGACCGGCTATCTTCTGAAGGACGCCGACTCCGGCCAGATCGTCAAGGCCATCCGGGCGATCGCGGAGGGCGACTCGCTGATTCATCCATCGGTCGCCAGCAAGATCTTAAACGAGTTTTCCCTCCTCGCCGAAGGCAAGGGGCGAAAACCCGGCCGGCTGGAGCATGACCTGACGGATCGCGAGATCACCGTCTTAAAACTGGTCGCCGAGGGCAAGACGAACAAGGAGATCGCCAACGACCTGGACCTGAGCGAGAAGACGGTGAAGAATCATGTTCGAAACATCTTTCACAAACTCCACGTCTACGACCGCACACAGGCCGCGATTCACGCCATCCGAAAGGGGCTGATCGAGCTCGACCCGAAGTCGTAGCACCGCCCCGGGTCGCGCCCAGCCGGATCCGATGCCGTTTGAACTGATTCTTCCCAAGATCCTCGATGAGCGGACGCTCGAGTCCGTCCTGGAGGAGGCCGGGGCTCTTCTCGAAGGACCGAGGACGCTCATTCTGGAGATGGGCCGGCTGGAGTCGATCGACCTGCTCGGTGCGGTCGCGGTTCTCGAGCTGGGGCATTCGCTTCGCCGGAAGGGCTTCCGGATGCTCCTTCACCTCCCGATTTCGCTGGCGGCCCAGCATCGGCTTGCGCGTCTGGGTTTCCTCTCGCCCGCCCTTGCCGTCTACACCGTCTATCCGGGCCATCGGAAATCGGAGCGTCCGTTGCCGGAGACAGTGGGGACCGGCATCCTTCTTCGAATCACGCCGGTCGGAACCCTCCCGGAGCTCCGAAAGGCCGTCGCGCCGATTGTCGGCGAGGCGGATCCGGCCTTAAAGTCGATCGGGACGATAATGGGCGCGGCCGGGTGCGGGGGGACGGATCCGTTCCGTGAAGGGGGTTATGCGGCCGGGGAGCGGCAGGGCGGCCTCCAGCTCATCCTCTCGGCGCGCCCTGGAGCGCCCGCCCCCGCGGTCCGGGCCGAATCCCGCGCGTTCGTGGCCGAGACGGGGGGAAGTCTGACGATCCGTTCCGGAACGGTCCGGTACAGCGACGGACCGGGAATTCCACGCGGGGGCCGTTGGGAGGACGGACTTCCCGCCTTTCCCGCCTCGATTTTCCGGTTCACCATTCCGAGCCCGGAGGGGGGTCGCTTTCCTTGCCCACCCCCAGTTTTTACGTGACCCTCGACAAGGGGTTCCATCGCCGATCCTATGCGTCTGAGGGAGATTCGGTCTTCCGGGCGGCATCGG
>CAYJTJ010000085.1:0-8013 GCA_964372835.1 uncultured Nitrospirota bacterium | reverse complement strand
GATGATCTCCTGGGCGATCGAGTCCCAGACCCGGCGTCCCTCATGCGTCAATCGGATTTTCGGCCCGTCCGTGATCAGAAGCCCTTCGTCCGACCAGCCCTCGAACCGGCGGCCGAGCGATTCGCCGATCGAAACCGAAAATCGGCCCCGGATCTCACCGAGGTCCACCCCGCCGGTCATCCTCAAACCGAAGGTCAAGGCCTCGCGAAAGGCCGTTTCCGGCCCCACCGTCTCGATATCGCCGAGCGCCTCCCCGCCTCCCTCGACGCTCGCAATGTAGCCGTCGATATCTTCGATCTTCGAGAACCGGCGGCCCTCGTAATACGAGTGGGCCCCGGGTCCCAGCCCCAGGTATTCCTTCTCGCTCCAGCAGGCGATATTGTGACGGCAGGCATACCCCGGTCGAGCATAATTGGAGATCTCGTATTGCCGGTAACCCGCGTCGGAAAGAAGCGCGCGGGTTCGGTCGTCGAACCGGATCTGGCGGTCCTCCTCCGGAAGCTTCAGGAGCCCATTCTTGAAATCTTCTTCGAAACGGGTGCCCTCTTCGATCGTCAGGGCATAGGCCGAGATATGCTCGGGACCCAAGCGGATCGCCTTCTGGAGCGTCTCCTCCCACGATTCGATGGATTGATCCGACAACGCGTAAATGAAATCCAAATTGATATTCTCAAAGCCGGCCGCCCGTGCGGAGTCGAAGGCGTCCCGGGCCACGCGCGAGCTGTGGGCCCTTCCGAGATGTTCCAGTTCATCGTCATGAAAGGACTGAATCCCCAGGCTTAAGCGCCGAATCCCTCCAAGCCTCAGCGCCTCAAGTTTTTTCAGGTCCACCGTTCCCGGATTCGCCTCGACCGTGATCTCGATGTCTTGGGCCCATGAAAAATTCGTCCGGCACCGGTCCAGGACATCCAGGATCTGATCGGCCGAGAAGATGGAGGGCGTTCCCCCTCCCATGTAGAGGGTCTCGAGCCGACGCCCGGACCTCGATGCCCGGCGCCCGTAGCCTTCGATCTCCCTCTTCAAAGCCGAAAGGAATCGCCGGCTCTGGGGTTTATCGTATCGAATGGAATTAAAGGCGCAATAGTGGCACTTGCTCCAGCAGTAAGGAAAATGAAGATAGAGCGAGAAGGGTTTTTTCATGCCGTTAGTATACCGCAGACCGGGACCTCCTGAACAGTCCCGGTCTGCTTGACAAAAACCGGTGGCAAGTATATAGGGGTAATCATGGGGATTCTTAGGGTTGCTCTTCGAGCCGGCCTATCGCTCTTCCTTCTCGCGATCAACCATGTCGCGGGACCCCTCCCGGCCGGCGGCGGATCAACGCCCTCGGAGGTTCGGGCCCAGTTAGGGCTCCGGCTGTTTTTTGATTCGCGCCTCTCCGGTAACAATAAAATGAGCTGCGCCGATTGCCACATTCCGGAGCGGGCGTTTACCGATGGGAGGCGCCGGGCCGTCGGTTCCCGTGGAACGGTCCTTCGCCGAAACACGCCCACCTTGATCCAGTCGGTCAACCGCAAAAACCAGTTCTGGGACGGGCGGGTCCAAACACTCGAGGAACAGGCACTGGAACCCCTCCGGAATCCCGATGAGATGGACCAGGATCCCAATCAACTGATCGGGGAACTGAAATCGGACCCCGAGTACGTTCGACTCTTCCGGGAGTCGTTCGGATCCGAAATTTCTCTTCCCCGAGTCGCGGAGGCGATCGCCGCGTTCGAACGGACACTGATTTCGCAAAATTCGCCCTTCGATCAATACATGATGGGGAATCGGGAGGCGATCAGCCTCGAGGCGGTAAAGGGGATGGGGATCTTCCAGGGCAAGGGAAAGTGCGCCTTGTGCCACAGCGGCCTGGACTTCACCGATGACCTGTTTCACAATATCGGCGTTTCGGAATCGGATCCCGGCAAGGCCGACCTGGGGCGATACCACGTCACCCGGAAGAAGGCCGACCGTGGCGCGTTCAAGACGCCGACCCTCCGGAATGTCGACCTGACGGGACCCTACATGCATAACGGCAGCATGGAGACGCTCGACGAGGTTGCGGCATTTTATAACAAGGGCGGCGGGAAAAATTCCCATCGGGATGAGCTGATCGCCCCGCTCGGCCTATCAAAGTCGGAGGAGCGGGCCCTCGTCGCTTTCCTGAAGTCGCTGACGGGAACGCTGCCCAGGGTCATCCCGCCCCGTTTCAATTAACCGCGTTAAGGTCATCTCCAGGATCCGACAATCTTCCCATCGAAGAGATCCTTCACCCATGGACGCCAGACCAACGTCCGCTTGAACTCGTAGTCGGCATCAAAACGGTATCGGTGCCCGGCCTCCGCCGAAAAAGTGTAGGTCAGAACCTGATCCGGGTATCCCGGCATATTATGGGAAGCCCGCATAAAATGCTCCCCCGGAAGGACCTCGAAACGGGCCGGAACTTTTGTCCCCAGCGCCCGGTCGTCGAGGGTCATGAGCCTAATATTTCCGATCTCCAGGATCGCGACCCGGTCCGCGGGGAGGGGCGGGCCGGAATACATCCGAACGGGACCGCAGCCCAGGAGGAGCGCGACGACGAGTACGGCCCGCGCCGCGGTCCGGCGGCGGGTCCTCGCGGGAATCCATCGGGACAGGGAAGAGACGGCTGATATCGGAGTTCGCCTCGTCACGGGTTTAGAGTGGCCTCATCGGGCTTCTCGGTCTTCACGGGTGCCCCCGGGGTGATTTGAACACCCGGCCAACGGTTTAGGAAACCGCTGCTCTGTCCAACTGAGCTACGGGGGCAATGGACGCGCCGGGCTACTTGATCTCGCCCTTGTAGATTTTGATGACGGTCTGGAGGAATTTTAGCGCCGCCGCCTTGGATCGTTGAAAGGAGTTTCGGCCGATGATCGATCCGAACCCGCCTCCATCGCGTATGGCCCGGACTTCCTCGAACACCTTGTCGTCGTCTTCCCTGCCCCCCCCCGAGAAGATCACGATCCGTCGGCCCTCGAATGCGCTCTGGATGACGTGCCGGACGCGATCCGCGGCGGTCTTGATCGGAATATTCTGGCTCTCGTACACCTTCTTCGCGGCGGGCTGTTCCAGGTGGCCGCTGGGGAGCTTCACCTTGATGATGTTCGCCCCGAGCTGGGCCGCGATCTGAGCCGCATAGGCGACCACGTCGATGGCCGTCTCTCCCTCCTTGGAGAGGCCCGTGCCTCGAGGATACGACCAGACGACCACGGCCAGTCCGTGGGACTTCGCCTCCTCGGCGATGGAGCGCAGTTGTTCGTACATCAGTTGGGATCGGGCCGAGCCGGGATAGATCGTGAACCCGATCGCGCTGCATCCCAGCCGCAGAGCGTCCCGCACCGACGCGGTCTGGGACGGGAGCGGATCTTTCTCGTCGGTCAATCCATCATGATTGTTGAGTTTCAGGATCAGGGGAACCTCCCCCGCAAATCGCGCCGCCCCGGCCTGGATGAAGCCCAGGGGCGCCGCGTAGGCGTTGCAGCCGGCCTCGATGGCCAGCTCGAAATGATAGGCGGGGTTGTAGGCCGGCGGGTTCGAGGCAAAGCTCCGGGCCGGCCCGTGCTCGAATCCCTGATCCACCGGAAGGATGACGAGCCGGCCGGTTCCTCCGAGCGCGCCGTGGCTCAGGATGCGGGCCAGATTGGTCCGGACCCCCGGGCATTCGCTGTCATACCAGCTCAGAATCTCTCTGATTCGGTCCTTCATAACGCCTCCATTCCAGTCGTGAACCCCCGGTCCGCGTCGAACGATTTCCACGGAAAAATCCGGCCGGTTCAGTACTGGATCAGCGAATAGATATCGTGGCCCTCCAGCCGGGCCCGTCCTTTAAGATCGTTTAATTCGACCAGGAACGCGATTCCGTGGATCAATCCCCCGAGCCGTTTCACGAGATCCACCGCCGCCGCCATCGTGCCGCCGGTGGCCAGCAGATCATCCACGAGGAGAACCCTCTCCCCCTGCCGGATCGCATCCCGATGGACCGCGATGGTATTTGTGCCGTACTCGAGCGAATAGGTGGACTCCACGACGTCGGCCGGAAGCTTCCCGGTCTTACGGATCGGGACGAAGCCGGCCTTCAGATGCTGGGCCAGCGGGGCGCCGAAAATAAATCCGCGCGCCTCGATGGCGGCCACTTTTTGGATTCCGTTGCGCTGGTAGTGCGAGGTAAACCGCTCCAAGACCGTCGAGAATGCCTCGGGGTCTTTCAACAGCGTGGTGATATCGTAAAAGAGGATTCCCTTTTTAGGAAAATCCGGGATCTCGCGGATCGCGGACTTCAGGTTCATCGGGGAAGGATTCATCAGAGCATCTCCTCCGGCTTAATCGTCTTTTCGGTGATGATGGCGCGAAGCTTCGTCAGGGCCGCGTGCTCGATCTGGCGGACGCGCTCCCGGGTCAGGCCGAAGATATTACCGATTTCCTCCAGGGTGTGCGAGACCTCTCCCGTAAGCCCGAACCGCAAAATAATCACCTTGTACTCGTTTTCCTTCAGCGTGGAAAGCCATTTTTCGATTTCCTCGCGGTTGCGGATCCCGATGGCCATGATGGAGGGGGAAATCTGAGAGGTGTCCTCAATCACGTCCTGCAGGGACGTGTCCTCCCGCCCCCCGATCGGGCTGTCCAGGGAATAAGTCTTCCGGATCAACTGTTGAATCTCAAGAACGTCCTCCTCCTTCACCTTCAACCGTCGGGCGATCTCCTTGGCGGTTGGAACCTCGTAGGTCTCCCGAACGAGCTGCTCGACCACCACCATGTAATGGTTGAGCCTTTCAACCACGTGAACGGGCAGCCGGATCATCTTGCTCTGGTTGATGATCGCGCGTTCGATCGCCTGACGGATCCACCAGGAGGCATAGGTGCTGAACTTGAACCCGCGCCGATAGTCAAACTTTTCCACCGCGCGGATCAGGCCGATATTTCCCTCTTCAATGATATCGGAAAACGGGAGCCCGCGATTGATGTACCGTTTGCCCATGCTGACCACGAGCCTCAAATTGGATTCGATCATCTTCTGGCGCGCGGCATGGGCCTCCTCCCCGCCGCTCTCCTGAATCTTTTTCCCGAGATCCTGCTCCTGCTCAAAGGTCAGCAGGACGGATTTTCGGATCTCCTTCAAGTAGCTCTTGATGGCGTCCATCGGCTCGGCCGGTTCCTTCTCCGATTCCGACTCGGCCTCGCCGCCCTCCCCATGAGCCGAATCGGCCGCCTTCCTGTCGGAAATGGCCTCATCATCGATGGAATGGGGTTTTTCCTCGTCGTCCGTATGATGACTCATCGGTTTGCCCCCGCTCTCGTCCGGCCCCTCACGTCGAAATCCATGTCCGCCCTAGTAACGAATGCAAAAATCCGGAAAGTGCTGATCGGCCGGAACCCAGTTCACCCGGACCTCCTCGACATCCGCGGCAGGCGGTCCGTTTCGCAACTCGGCGATAAAATCATCGATCCGGTCCCTCTCCCCCTCGACCCGCACCTCCACCCGACCGTCGGGGAGGTTTCGGCAGAACCCGACAAGTCCAAGACGCCTACCCGCCTCCCGAGTAAAGGCCCGGTAATTCACGCCCTGGACGCGTCCGCTCACAAAAATCTCGGCACAGACAGACATAAAAAATTAAAATGAACAATGGATCAATGGAGTATTAGACCGCCGTGGAGCCGGCTGATCTTTCTCCATTGCTCTATTGATCCAATGCTCCACTGCTCTAAACTTGCAAAGCAAATTTTGGTCGGGGCGCGCGGATTTGAACCGCGGACATCCAGCTCCCGAAGCTGGCGCGCTACCGGGCTGCGCTACGCCCCGTTGTTAAGCGTGAATCGTAAGGGGCCAGGCGTAAGGGGTAATTGGGAAATGCACACGGCGTAAACGCATCCCCTCACGCCTTACGTCCATTTTTCCCATTTCATTCCATGGGCCTCGGCGACGCCGGAGTGCGTGACCCGGCCCTCGTGGAGGTTGACCCCCTTGGCGAGCGAAGGATCCGCCCGGCAGGCGGCCATCACGCCCTGACGGGCCATCGCCTGGACGTAGGGTAACGTCACGTTCACGAGAGCGGCCGTGGCCGTCCGCGGAAAAGCCCCCGGCATATTCCCCACGCAGTAATGAACCACCCCTTCCTCGACGTAGGTCGGGTCGGAGTGGGTCGTGGGACGGGAGGTCTCGATACATCCCCCTTGATCGATCGATACGTCCACCATCACGGAACCCTTTCGCATTTTCGCGATTAAGTCGCGCCCCACGAGTTTCGGCGCCTTCGCCCCGGTGATCAGGACGGCCCCGATCAGGAGATCGGCGCTCATAACGGCCTGACGGAGCATCTCGGGATCGAACAACCGGGCCGCGATCCGCCCGCTCGACAGGGCCTCGAGGAAATCCAGCGAGTCCGTCTCCCGATGGAAAAGCGTCACCTGTCCGCCCAGTCCGACCGCCATCTGGACGGCATGACTTCCCACCGTGCCGGCGCCCAGGATCACGACGCGTGCGGGCGAAACGCCCGGGACACCGGGCAGCAATACCCCGCTTCCGCCCTGGCGCTTCTGGAGATAGAACGCCCCCATCAAGACCGACATTCGGCCCGCGATCTGGCTCATCGGCTGAAGGATCGGGAGACGTCCATCCGGCCCTTGAATCGTTTCGTACGCGATGGCGGTGACCCCTCGATTGAGGAGAGTCTCGGTGAGGGGGCGATCCGCGGCCAGGTGGAGGAAGGTGAACAGCGTCTGTCCCTTGCGGAACAGGTCATACTCCGAGGACAGGGGCTCCTTGACCTTGACGATCAACTCGGCATCGGCAAACAGCCGGCCTCGATCCTCCGTGATCTTAGCACCCTTCTCGCGATAGGCCGAGTCCGGATACCCGCTTCCTTCCCCGGCATGCCGTTCCACGAAGACCCGGTGGCCGGCGGCGACCAGTGGTCCCACCGCTTCGGGTGTCAGCGCCACGCGGTACTCATGGTCCTTGATCTCTTTGGGGACCGCGATAATCATGGACAAGTCGTGAGAATATCAGGTCGTTTCGGAAAAGTCAACGAACCGGCCCTCCCTTTAAACCGGATATTTGGAAGGATCCGGCTCCCTTGACCGCCTCCGATAATTCGAATACAATGGCCATCCGATGAAAGAACACCCGATGATCTCGCCCATCGAATGGCATCAAGGCTCGGTCCGCATTCTGGATCAGACTCGACTGCCGCATGAAGCCGTCTGGATTTCGTGTCCGGACCATCAGACCGTGGCAAAGGGCATTAAGGAGCTGTGGATCCGCGGCGCTCCGGCGATCGGGATCGCGGCCGCGATGGGCGCGGCCCTGGGGGCCCAGTCGATCCAGGCCGGCCAGTATGAGGAATTCGCCCGCCAGATGAAGCCCGTCTTCGACACGCTCGCCGGGACGCGGCCGACGGCGGTGAACCTGTTCTGGGCGCTCCGACGAATGGATGGCGTGATGCAGCTCCATCGGGACCGTCCCATCGGCGAGATCAAAGAACGCCTCATCCGGGAGGCCCGGGCGATTCATGAGGAAAGCCTCAAACAGGACCGCCTGATCGGCCAGTACGGGGACCGGCTGATCCGACAGGGGGACTCCATTCTCACCCACTGCAACACCGGCGCACTGGCGACCGGGGGGATCGGAACCGCGCTGGGCGTGATCATCACGGCCTGGGAGAGCGGAAAGAAGATCCGGGTCCTGGTGGATGAGACGCGGCCGGTGCTTCAGGGGGCGCGCCTTACGATGTGGGAGTTGAAGGAAAACAAGATACCCGCCGTTCTCATCACGGACAGCATGGCCGGCGCCTTTATGAAAAAAGGGGCTGTCCGGCTCTGCATCGTGGGCGCCGATCGGATCGCGGCCAACGGCGACACGGCCAACAAGATCGGCACGTACTCCCTGGCCGTCCTGGCCAAGGCGCACAAGATTCCCTTCTACGTGGCCGCCCCGACCTCCACGATCGATCTCTCGCTCCGAACCGGTGAATCGATCCCGATCGAGGAGCGAAATCCCGAGGAAGTCACGAACGT
>CAYJTJ010000084.1:0-8137 GCA_964372835.1 uncultured Nitrospirota bacterium | reverse complement strand
CCGGAGACCCGAACGGGAGGTCGTGGAACCGCCCCCGCAGTGCCGATATTTTTAAGCCCGTGCCCAAAAGCGTCTGGGCCGCGAAGGTTCCCAGCGCGCAGATCACTTTCGGCCGGAGGATCTCGATCTGTCCTTTGAGGAACGGCGAACAGGATGCGATCTCGTCCGTCTCCGGATTTCGATTTCCCGGCGGACGGCACTTGATGATGTTGGCGATATAAACATCTTTCCGCGTGAGCCCCATCGCCTCGATGATCCGCGTGAGTAGCCGGCCGGCTTTTCCGACGAAGGGCCGGCCCTGCCGGTCTTCCTCCTCCCCCGGCGCCTCACCCACGAACATCAGCCGGGCCTCGGGGTTCCCGGTCCCGTAGACGATCTGGGTCCGGCCGCGGTGGAGCTTGCATCGTGTGCAGTCGCCGATCTCGGCGCGGAGCGCGGCCAACGCCTCGGCCTTTGTCCCGGAAGGGCTCTCCTCGTGTGCCGGCGGCGGGGCTTCCCGTACGGAAATTCCCTCGGCCCCCCATTCCCGATAGAGATCGACGTAGGCACGGATATTGTCGATGAGAATCCGGGCCGATTGAATGGGGTCAGATGACATCGAAGGCGCCGTTTAATTCGAGACGGTTCATCATTCAGTTCCGTCGTCCTCCGGAAGATCCTTGAGAAGGCTTCGGTAACGGCCGCCGGTCGCCCCGATCCGAATTTCCCGGGAGGTCTTATTCCGATGGGCCAGCCGGATCGTGAGTCTCTCGGCCGGAAAATAGGACCCGGCTCTCTCGGCCCACTCGACCGCGACGACCCATGGGCCGTTTAAATAGTCCAGAAGGCCCAGATCGAGCACGTCCTCGGCAAGCTCAATCCGGTACAGGTCCGCGTGGACGAACGGGAAGCGTCCCGGGAATTCTCGGATGAAAACGAAAGTCGGGCTGGCGACCGGTTCGGTGACCCCCAGCCCGCGGGCGATTCCCTGGACCAGATGCGTCTTTCCCGATCCCAGATCCCCTTCCAGTGCGATCCAGTCGCCGCTCTTGAGCCTTCGTCCGATCGACTCGCCCAGACGTTGCGTCTCCTCCGGCGAGCGGCTGAGGATGATCCGCCGGGAGTGGGGCCTTGGGGTCGGCCCCTCCGGGCGGCGTCTCACCGGGACCGACCCTCACGGATCGCGGTCGGAATCCGCCGGATTAGATCGCCCGCGAGCAGACCGATCTCGCCTACCTCGGCCGCGGCCAGATCGCCGGCCAGGCCGTGGAGGTAGACGCCCAGGCAGGCGGCCTGATCGGGGGGGTGGCCCTGGGCGATCAGGCCCGCGATCATTCCGGTAAGTACATCACCCGTGCCGGCCGTTGCCATGCCCGAATTTCCTGTCGTGTTGATGGTCAGAACCCCGTCGCGGCCGGCGATCACGGTCCGCGCGCCCTTGAGAACCACCGTCGCGGGACACCGGCCCGCCAACTCCGCTGCGGCGCCCAGCCGGTCGGACTGGACGGCCTGGCTGCTCGTTCCCAGAAGCCGGGCCATCTCGCCGGGATGCGGCGTGAGCACGATGGGCGATCGGGCCTCTTTGAGAATTTCGAGATGGCCGGCGAGGCAATTTAGACCGTCGGCATCGATCACCATCGGAATCGAAAGGCCCCTCACCAGCCCATGGAGCAGACGGACCGTCTCCGGATGTGTCGAGATTCCGGGTCCGATCGCCGCCACCGTCTTGTCCTGGGCCAATTTGAGCAAGCGATCAAGAACGGCCGAGCCGAGCGTCCCTTCATCGGTTTGTGGAAGAGGACAGGTCATGATCTCGGGCGGCCGGTCGGGGAGGTCGGCCGAAAGGCTTTCGGGAAGCGCGAGTGTGACGAGACCGGCCCCCACACGGAGCGCGGCGAGGCCGGTGAGGACCGCCGCGCCGCTCTTCCCGGTCGATCCCGCGACCCCCAGCACATGGCCGAACATCCCTTTGTGAACATCCATCGGCCGCGCCTTCAAGAGGACGGCGTACTCGGACGGGAGGAGCCACCGGACCCTTGTCGGAAGCCTCTCGATCAGCGCCGGGGGGATTCCGATATCGGCCACGGCGATCCGGCCGGCATGTTCGGCGCCGGGGAGGAGGAGCAGCCCGCGCTTCGGCAGACCGAATGTGACCGTGAGATCGGCTTTCACGGCGCGGCCCAACACCTGCCCGGTGTCGGACTGGATGCCCGAGGGCAGGTCCACGGCCGCGACCGGCTTTCCCGAATCATTGATCGCGTCGATCACCCCGGCGGCGAGACCCGCCACGGGCGAGGAGAGGCCGGTTCCGAACAGTGCGTCGATGATCAGATCGCATCCCGCCAGGCGGGCCGCGAGGTCCGGGAGCATGTCTTCGATGAGGACCGGGACCGGCCCGGCCCGTTTCTCGAATCGGGCGAGATTATCGCGGGCGGGGCCCCGATAGGCGTCGGGAGCGGCGATCAGGAAAACGAGCGGCCGGGCCGAGCGATCCAGAAGATGTCGGGCCGCCACGAGACCATCCCCGCCGTTGTTTCCCTTTCCGGAAATCACGGCGATCTTCTTTCCGGACAGGGGTCCCCACGTCCGCTCCAGCTCCTCGACGAGGCCGACCCCGGCCCTCTCCATCAACTCCGCCGTCGGGATTGAAAATTCCTCGGCGGAGCGGCGGTCCAGAAGATTCATTTCCTGGGCGGTGACGACTTTCATGGAGGGCGGTCTGTCTTAGGTTTTCGCCCGGCCGATCAGAACGGCCTGGGCGATTGAGTAATCGGTGTCATGGCTCAGACTGATCTGGATCTCGACCACTCCCATCGCGTCCATCAGGGCCTTTACTCGCCCGCTTACCTCGACCCGGGGTCGCCCGGCGCGATCCGGGGATCCCCCGCCGGGCTCATGGATGACGCTGATTTCGTTCCATCGGATTCCCCCGCGCCACCCCGTTCCGAGCGCCTTGAGGACGGCCTCCTTGGCCGCGAATCGGCCGGCCAAGTGGAGGGACGGGACGCGGCGGGCGAAGGCGTATTCCTGCTCCTGAGGGGTGAAGACCCGGTCTAGAAACCGTTTATCCCACCTCCGGACGGCATCCCGGATGCGATCACACTTCACCAGGTCTATTCCAATGCCGAGGATCATCTATAGGGGCTCGCGTCGCCCCGGCTATCCGATGTGGGGCCGCTGCGGTCTGACCATCCTCCTATCGGAGGCGTCAGATCCTCACATGCCCCACACCCGCCGTGCCCAGGCCAAGCCTGAAGCACGGCCCCGGCAAAGCCAAGCGAGCATCCGGCTTCGCCGGTGGGAGCGCGGGGCGTGGGGGCATCGGAGGAGCCACGGCGCCGCACGGGCCCCCACTGATAATTGTCGCCTCCCCTTCTCGCTCGCTGTGCTCGCTGGGATGATGCCCAGGGGCTCTGGGCATGGCTATCTATGCAATCGGTCATAGGGCGCGGGGTGTTCTGTCCCATTCGGGATTAACCTTTGCTCAAGATATCCTTCATCTCCCGTACGGCCTGGGTGAGTCCGACCAGAACGGCCCGCGAAATAATACTGTGGCCGATGTTGTACTCAACGATTTCTCGAATCGGCAGGAGTCTCCGGAGGTTCCGATAGTTGAGGCCGTGGCCGGCGTTGACGCCCATGCCCAGTTTGTAGGCCAGTTTGGCGGCCTGTTCGATCGCCTGAAACTCGGTGTCCTGTTCCTTGAGCATTTTGGCGTTGGCGTATCGGCCGGTGTGGATCTCGATGTAGTCCGTCCCGATCCGGTGCGCGGCCTTGATCGGGTCGATGTCCGGCTCGATGAAGAGACTGACCGCGATCCCGCCGTCATGCAGGAGGTTGATTGCGTTCCGAAGGACGTCGCGGTTTCCGGAAATGTCCAGACCGCCTTCCGTCGTCCGTTCCTCGCGCCGTTCCGGGACAAAGGTGACCATATGGGGCTTGACCTCAAGCGCGATCTTTATAATTTCATCGACAGGAGCCAGCTCGAGGTCAAGCTTGGTCTGGATCGTTTCGCGGATGAGACGGAGGTCGCGGTCGCTGATGTGCCGGCGGTCTTCGCGCAGGTGAACAACGATTCCGTCCGCGCCGGCCAGCTCGACCAGCACGGCCGCCGCGACGGGTTCCGGCTCAATTCCGCCGCGGATCTGCCGCAGCGTGGCGACATGGTCAATGTTCACACCCAGTCGGGCCATCCCGTGTTCTCCGATTCCCCGTTAATAAAACGGCCTAATTATGGCAGAATTTCTCGGAAATTGGCAAGGGATTTTTCCCGGCGGATGAGGCATTGGATCGGGCGATCCATGAAGCTCTAACCGGGTCGGTCGACCGGTTCAGGATTTTTTTGAGGCCTGGGCCCATTTCGGGCGGGGGGATGATTCCGAAACAGCCGGGCGGTCCAGGGCCGAGCGAAGAATAGGCGTCAGATCGGCCGGCGCCCGGGCCGTGAAATCCGGCGTCTCGCCGGGAGTATCGGCATACCCCCAGGCGCACCAGATCGTGGTGGCCCCGTAGGCGCGTCCCATTTTGATGTCGGCCGCGGTGTCGCCGATCATGAAGGCGCGGCCGGCCGCCGGATCAAACCTGATCCGTCGGGCCGCTTCGCGAAGCATGGCCGGACTCGGCTTGATTTCGCCGCCGCTGTCGCCTCCGACGACATCGGCGATCCAGGAATGCACCTTCAAGGCTTCAAGCAGCCGCCGCGAGAGGCGTTCCGGCTTGTTCGTGACGACGACAACACGGCCCAATTTGGAGAGGGCCGAGAGGGCCGGGTCGACCCCGGGATAAAGCCGAGTTTCATCGGCGATATGGGCCAGATAATCCTCCTCGTAGGCCGAGCGGACCTTCCCCAGGCGTTGGGCTTCGGTTCCGGCGGCGGGATAATCATCCAAGCAGTGACGGTAGAGTGTGTCCATCCCCTGATTGACCCAGGGCCGGATGGCTTCGTCCGGGCGGGCCGGGAGTTTGAAACGGGCGCGGACGCGGTGGACCGCGGCGATCATGTCGAGCCGGCTGTCCTCCAGTGTCCCGTCCAGATCGATCCCGATTAAGTTCATGCCGCGGACCCGGGGGCCGACCGGCGTTTAATCTCCTCGACGCTCCCGCGGGCGTCGCCATGCTCAATCACCTTTCGGTTACCGCTCGGCGAGCCCTTGTAAGCAGAGAACGGCCGCGCGCTGTGATTGATGACCTCGTGGGCGGCGCCCCCCGGGATGAGGAGGATGTCTCCGGCCTCGATCGTGATGGGAAACTCATCGAAATGAAACGTGATGACGCCCGAGACGGCCGCCCGGATCTCGGGCTCGTCGTGCGCGTGGCGGCTCCGTTCAAACCAGGGGTCCACCGTTTGGAGGTCGTAAACTTTGTAGCCGAACCGTTTCATCTCATCGGCCACCGTTTCGGCCGTCGGCTCCTCCTTTCGCGCCCACTTGATGAGTTTCACCCCGTTGGGATAAGTCGCCGCCTCGCCTCGTTTTGTCACTGCCGCACCTCCACTCTCGACCGATTCGTCCTCCGTTGAACGCGATTCTGTCCGATCGATCCGCCCAATGTAAAGCCCGGGAAGCCGCGCCGTGACCCGGCCGATTCGGGATCAAAACAGCGGGATCTGATCGATCGTGGGCCGGCGGAAATGGGCGGTCGATAGGTCCGGCACCCGGCCCTTGATTCCTGCCTTCCGGCAGGCGAGTTCGAATAGTTTTTTTATCTGTTCGGCAAAAATCCCCTCCCCGGCCATCCGCGTTCCGAATTGAGGATCGTTCAGCCGCCCCCCGCGCATCGCTCGGATCCGGTTAAGGATCTTATCCTTCCGGTCAGGGCGATGGACGGCCAGCCAGTCCTCGAAAAGCGGCCCGACCGCGTAGGGAAGCCGCAGCGGCACCATCCCGGCGAACCGGGCACCGGCCTCGGCCGCGGCCTTAACGATGGCCGGGATCTCTTCGTCCGTCAAACCCGGAATCACAGGCGCGACCTGAACGCCGGCCGGGATGCCGGCTTCCGATAGCGTCCGAATCGCCTCGAGGCGTTTCGGGGGCCGGGCCGTGCGCGGCTCCATGGAACCGCAGAGGTCCGGATCCAGCGTTGTGATCGAAAGCGCGACCGCGGCCGCCCCATGCCGGGCCAGTTCCGAGAGGAGATCGATGTCCCGGGTGACCAGATGATTTTTCGTAATGATAAAAACCGGATTCCGGAACTCGGCTAGAACCTCAAGACAGCGGCGGGTCAGTCCAAGACGCCGCTCGACCGGCTGGTAGGGATCCGTCACGCCACTGATCGCCAGAACCTTCGGCGTCCACCGGGGGCCCGATAGCTCCTTCCGGAGAAGCTCGGGCGCCGCGTCCTTCACCAGGATCTTCGTTTCGAAATCAAGGCCGGAGGAAAAGCCCAGATACTCGTGCGTCGGCCGGGCGTAGCAGTAGATGCAGCCGTGCTCGCATCCCCGGTAGGGGTTAAGGCTCGCGTCGAAGCCGACGTCGGGGCTCTCGTTTGTCGCGATGAACGTCCGGGAGTAATCGGTTAGAAACTGTGTCCGGGGGGAGGGAAGCTCGGACTCGCAATCGGGCTCGGATTCGCGACGGGTTTCTTCGAACCGGTTCGGGGGCCGTCGGAGCGTCCCGCGGCCGGATCGGATTTTATTCTCCACGGCAGAACCTCGCTCCCGATGAGTCTACGCCGCGCGAACACGACTGTCAATCCACCGATCCTGGCTTAATAGAGGCCGCTTTTCCATGGACGCGCCGCGGGGACAGCTGAATCGGGTGTTCTTACCCGCGGGGCCGTTCGCCCAAGGTGACCGCGATCCGCAGCTCTTTCCCGCCGCGCAGCACCGTCAGCGTCATCGGCTCGTTGGGTTTCTTCATCCGCAGGAGGCGGGTTAGATCGTCGCTTGAACGGACCGGCTGGCCGTCGGCCGCCACGATGATGTCGCCGCCGATGATCAGCCGGGTGTTCCCCACGATCACGGCGGAGGTCCCGCCGCGTAGCCCGGCACGGTCGCTCGGGCCCCGGCGCACGATCTGGCCGACCAGAACCCCCTCCTCGACGGGCAGTTTCAGCGCCCTGGCGTACGGCGGGATGAGCGTCTGGAGCTCCGCCCCGAGCCAAGGGTAGGCGACGTAACCCCCGGCGATCAGCTCCTCAAAAACCCACTTGGCCGTGTCGACGGGAACGGCAAATCCGATCCCGACGTTCCCGCCGGAGGGCGAAAAGATCGCGGTGTTGATCCCCACCATTCGGCCGTCGGCGTCGAGCAGCGGCCCGCCCGAGTTCCCGGGATTGATCGCGGCGTCGGTCTGGATTACATTTTCCATCTCGACGTCGCCGATCTTCAGGTACCGGCGGATCGAACTCACGATTCCGGTTGTCAGCGTCTGCTCGAGGCCGAAGGGATTTCCGATCGCCAGCACCTTCTGTCCCACCTTAAGGCCGGCCGACGCCCCGAGTCGGATCGGGGAAAGCCGCTCGGGCGGCGCCTGGATTCGGATCACGGCCAGGTCGGTGGCGGCGTCATCCCCGACCCGCGTGGCCGGCCATTTGCTCCCGTCCCAGAGCGTCACCTCCAGACGGCTCGTATCGGCGACGACGTGGTGGTTGGTCAGAATATGGCCGGCCTTGTCCATCACAATCCCGGATCCGGAGGCTTCGCTGGCGTAGGGGGTAAAAAAAATGTCGTAGTCCACAACGATCGTCGTGATGTTGACGACGCTGGCGTGCGCCGCTTCGTAAACGCGGATGTTGATCGCCTCGTTGGGATCAACGGATTGGGCCGAGCCCGGGGATGGCAGCGCATTGAGCGCGATCAGACCGAGTAACAGCCGGGACAGACACCGCGAGCGCAGGAACGCGCCTCTCGATAAAACCATGAATGGAACCCTCCCTCAATCATGCAGCCGGTATAGCGTAATGATTCGAACAAAAACTGTCAATGGTTGCGCCCGCCACTATGGAACCAAAGCGGAATTGGGCCGGGATTGTTTTGGACCGGTATTCGCGATATGATCGGTTTTCAAACGGAGATCGGAGGCTCACAGCATGGCGGAAGTGAAGGGGTGGGTTAGGATTCTATGCGCTCTGGCGGTGATCGGGTCAGGACTGGCCGGGGGAACCGGCTGTTCCCTCCAGCCGCCGGCGAAGAGCCCGACGGCCGATATGGGACTTCCGG
>CAYJTJ010000083.1:0-8244 GCA_964372835.1 uncultured Nitrospirota bacterium | reverse complement strand
CGAGCGTGGGGTCTGGGGGCATCGGAGGAGCAACCGCACCGCACGGGCCCCCAGATAAAATCGTTGGCGACGCGAGCCCCTATAATTGGATATTGATCGGCCCGCCCGAACCGGTTATAATGCCCAAAAGTTCCGAGGAGGTCGCACGCGTGCAGCGGTTGGTCGAACGGCATCAGATCGAAGGGCAGGACGAACGGCGTCGGGTCTTCAACCGCCTCGTGGACATACTCCGGGTCGAAAAGGGGTACTCCGCCGCGTTTCACTATGAGGGCCTGACTTTCGAGACGGATCCGACCCGCACGATCGAAAACGGCCTGCAAAACCTCATCAACCAACTCCATCGAACCCAGTTCTCCAACCTTCGAAGCCGCCTCAATTTCCGTGGACGGCGGTATCTGGCGGAGCGCGAACCTTGGGTCGTCTACCCCGATCCGCCGGTTTGTGAGCCCGCCCGAAAGTAGATCCCCGCGGGCTGCGCCTCGGCGTTGCGACCGAATCAACGACCTGTTATAATCCCCGCATGGCCCGCTCCCAGCCCCCGATCGTTTCCGACCTCACCCGAATCCTCGGAAATAATAAGGTCCTGTCCGATTACCCCAGCCTTACGGCCTACGCCATTGACGCCAGCATTTACCGAATCGAGCCCCGGGCCGTCACGCTGATCGAAAATGAGTCGGATCTTCTCCGCGTGATCCAGTACGCACGGGAAAACCGGATCCCATTGACGGCGAGAGCCGGCGGTTCAAACCTGACCGGGAACGCACTGGGCGAGGGGATCATCCTCGAATTTTCGCGATTGAACCGGATTATCGAACTGAACCGGGAGGAGCTTTGGGTTCGGGTTCAGCCCGGCGTGATTTATCGCGAACTCAATGCGGCCCTCGAGCGCCACGGCCTTTTCTATCCCCCCGACCCCTCCAGCGGCGATGTCTGCAAGATCGGCGGGATGCTCGCCAACAATTCGGCCGGTCCCCACAGCCTGAAATACGGCGCGACCAAAGACAACCTCCATGAGATTCGGGTCGTCATGGCGGACGGGAGGGCTTTGGACATCCGACCGGTTGCGACGGACGGTGCGTATTTCGGGGACTTTCTAAACCGATATGAGCCGGTTCGACAGCTGTACGGCCTCCTGACCTCCAATCGAGATCTCCTTCGGAGGCGCCGGATCGAGGTGAGCAAGAACAGCAGCGGATATAACCTCTTTGATATGGCGGCACGTCTGGAGAAAGGCGTCTTTGATCTCACGCGGCTTTTCGTGGGCAGCGAGGGAACGTTGGGGATCACGACCGAGGCCCGGTTGAAACTTTCTGTCCGCCCGAAACGGACCGCGACCGCCCTCCTCTATTTCGGCCGGCTTGCCGACGTGGGCGAGGCCGTCAACCGGCTCCTCCCATTCGGCCCCGGCGCCATGGAGCTCATGGACGCAAGCTCGCTGGACCTGATCGGCCGGGGCCGCTTCGGCATCCCGGTCGAGGCCGCCGCCATGCTCCTGGTCGAGTTTGACGAGGAACCGCTCGAGGAACGGATCGCGCTCATTCGAAACACGGCCGCGTCCTACCGCCTCCGTGGGGAGGTCCAGATCGCACTGGAGAGAGAACCGCAGGAGGCGTTGTGGAAGGTCCGCAAAGCGATCTACCCCACACTGTACCGGTATGACGCTCGATTGAAGCCGATCAATTTTGTGGACGATGTGGTCGTTCCCGCGGCCCGTCTGACGGAGCTCATCCATTACCTGGAGACCTATTTTAAGGACGTCGGCGTTCCCGTCGCCATCTACGGGCATATCGGAGACGGCAACGCGCACATCAACCCCCTGATGGACATGAAGGATCCGGAGGATGTGCGGCGGATGGCCGCGATCTCCCGAGAGATCCATTCCGCCGTTATTCACCGCTTTGGCGGATCCCTGTGCGGGGAACACGGCGACGGCCGGGTCCGGGGGGAATTTTTAAGGGAGCTTTACGGCGAGGAGATCTACGCCCTTTTTCAACAGGTCAAGACGATCTTCGACCCGGAGGGCCTGCTCAACCCCGGGGTGAAGATGACGGAGGTTCCCTTTACGACCCACTTGGACTCCGATCGACTCGCCAAGCCTTGCGCAACCTGCGGCAAATGCAATTCGGTCTGTCCGGTGTACGACATCCGACAAGAGGAATCGAACGGGGCGCGCGGGTGGTTTCATATTCTCACGGCCCCCGATTATTCGTACGATAAGGCCTCCCGGGTCGTCGAGGCCTGCGTGAACTGCAAGTCCTGCTTTGAGATCTGTCCGGCCGGAATCGACGTCTCCGCCTACATTCTCGAGAAGCGGGCCGAAAACCCGAACCCCTTGACCGGTTTCATTTTCGGCCTACAGGCCCGTCCGTGGCTCTTCGAAACACTATTAAAAGCGGCCGGCCTGACGCAGCCCCTCTGGGACCGGACTTGGGCCCGCCGATGGATGGATTGGATGAGTCGCCCGATCCTGAAAGCCCTCTCGCCCACGGCCCGCCTATCCCCCGAGATTCTGTTCCCCCGCCTGGCGACTCGAACCTTGCGGCAGCGGTTTTCCGCTCTCACCGAGGAAAGGGGTGCCTCCGGACGCGTGGCCTATTTCCACGGTTGCGCCGCCAACTACTTTTTGGACGGCGTGGGTGAGGCCGTGATCCGGCTCCTTGAGCATCAGGGAGTTAAGCCCGTCCTCCCGCGTCAACGGTGCTCCGGCACGCCGATCGAGACCTACGGTCATCGGGACCGCGCCCGGGAGGTCGCCCGGTATAACCTGGGGTCGCTCGGCCGGTTCGAGACGATCGTCACCGGATGCGCGTCCTGCACGTTCATGCTGAAGGATTACGCCCGACTGTTTCAAAACGGCCCGGAACGGGCGCAGGCGGACGGGCTGGCGGGCCGGGTGAAGCACATCACGGAATATCTGGCCCAGTCGGGCTTTCAAATCCCCGGACCCGAACGGCCCGAAGAACAAAAGGCGGATCGGATCGTGACCTACCACTCCTCATGCCATCTGAGGGCGGCCGGCGTGACGAAGGAGCCGAGGGCGTTGCTGCGGCAGATTCCGACGGTCCGGTACGTGGAAATGCGCGATGCCGACCGATGCGCGGGTGGGGCCGGAACCTTTATCGTGAAAAATCCCGGTCAGTCGCGTGAGATTTTCGAGCGGAAGCGAAGGGCCATTCTCGAGTCCAAGGCCCAGGTCGTGGCGACCAGCTGCCCCGCCTGCATGATTTCGCTTCGGAGCGGGATGAAGGACCGGGTCGCCGTGAAACACGTGGCCCAGCTCCTGTGCGAGGCCCTGGACGAGGCGGACGGTTCCTCCGTCTGAAGGACCCGGCCGCGGGACTATCGCTTGAACTGACGGATCCAGAAGACCCCGCCGTCCACGGTGGCGAGGATCGTTCCATGATCGCCCACCGCCCATCCGGTCTTATCATTCACGAAGTAGATCGACCGAAGTGTAGCCTCCGTCCGAGTTGATCGGGCCAGCCAGATCGCCCCCCCGTTGGTGGTCTGGAGCAGCAGGCCGGTGTCACCGGAAACCCATCCCGATGAGGAATTAAAGAACATGAGGTCGGTCAGAACCCCGCCGGCGGTCGTCATGGGCGCCTGTGTCCAGGTGAGGCCGAGGTTGGGATTCTTGAGGGTGGCCTTCAGCATCGTTCCCCCATCCCCCACGACCCACCCGTCATTCCCGATCCAATAAATGGCATAAAGGTTCCGCGTCGTCCCGCTGATCTGCCGGGACCAAAGGGCCGCGCTCGTCCCGCTCTCGGTCTTTAAGATCAAGCCGTCATTGCCGACGATCCAGCCGTCGCCCGTTGACCTGAAAAACACATCATTGAGGTGACTCCCGCCGACCCCGGCCTGGGCGACCCAGCTCAGTCCACCGTTGGTGGTTTGGAGCAATGTCCCGTTATCCCCGACGGCCCAACCGTTATTCTTGTCCCCTTTACGGAAAAAGACGCTGTTCAGGTTATTCTCGGTCCCGCTGTTCTGCCGGAACCAGCTCAGTCCGCCGGTGATGGTCTGGAGGACGACCCCGTTTCGCCCGACGACCCAGCCGGTATTGGCGTCCGCAAAGACGAGGGTCTTCAGGTCCTGATTGGTCCCGCTGATCTGAGCCGTCCAGGTCGCTCCCCCATTTCGTGTATGGAGGATGGCTCCGTTGTTCCCCACGACCCAGCCCTCGCTCGCATTCGCGAAATAAACCCCGTTCAGCGGCTCATTAAAGGCGCTCTCGGGCGCGGTCTCATCGACCATCTCGCCCGGTCCCGCGCAGCCGGTTGCACCATAAATAATCGAGATCAGTATTCCCAGATAAAATCCCACAGCCCCTTGACCGTTGCGAAGCGATTTCATTGAACACCCCCTACCCTAAGGCCCCCCAAAAAGATTACGCTTCCATTATAGGGGCTTGCGTCGCCCCCTCCACCCTTGACAGGCCTGTCAAGGGATGGCGCCTCCCCCTCTCGCTCGCTTGGCTCGCTGGGCGATCCCCACGGGCGGCACAAGCCAGGGAACCACGCCGAAAGAAGTGGATGAATGGATCTTCTCGCCGAAGGCGAGTCCAGCAAAGCTCGATGTTTAAAAGTGCCACGGGCTTGCCCGTGGGTATCTACTTTCTTCGGACGCACCACTCTACCATAACCACACGAAGCCATCAATCGGTCTCCCATCTTGCCGGGGGCCGTTATCGAACCGCCCCCTCGAGAAGGGTGAGCGAGGCGCGGTCCCCGTCCAGCTCGGCCCGGACTCCCAGGGGCAGCGTGACCTGCTCTCCCCCGTGACCCGCCGGGAAACCGAACAGGATCGGGACGCGGACATCCTCGAGGACATCCAGGATGACCTCCTCCAGGCGGTACCGTGAAGAGGCCGGGGGACGACAGCCCGGCATTTTCCCGAACACGACGCCCCGGACCCCCTTAAATTTCGAAGCCGCTTTAAGCTGGGTGAGCATTCGGTCGATTCGGTAGGGGGCCTCTCCGACATCTTCCAGCAAGAGGATCGTTCCCTCGGTCCCTACCTCGTAGGGCGTTCCAAGCGAGCTGCACAGCATCGTCAGGCAGCCTCCCGCCAGGCGACCCTGCGCCCGCCCGCCCCTCAGGCACACGACGCCTCCCACCGCGATAGGGCGCCGACCGACCGAGGCCGCGTCCTTCATCAGAATCCTCCGGAACCATGTCTCGGTCAGCGCGGAGGTCCGCTGACCGAAGTTGGACGCGACCATCGGTCCGTGAAAGGTGATCCACCCGAACCGCTGACGGAAGTGATTCAACATCACCGTAACATCGCTGCTTCCCACCAGGATCTTGGGATGCCGGCGGATCGCCTTCTCGTCCAGGCGCGGGAGGACCCGGGATGTCCCGAAGCCGCCCCGGGCGCACAGAACGGCCCGAACATCGGGGTTTTGGAACATCCGCATCAGGTCGGCGGCGCGTTCCTCATCGGTGCCGGCCATATACCGCGCGCGTTTCTTAACCGATTTCCCCAGGATCACACGAAAGCCGATCCTCTCAAGCCGCCTCACGCCCTTCTCGAGTTCCTCTAAATTGGCCGGGCCGGCCGGCGCCACGATTCCTATCGTATCCCCGCGGCGAAGCGCCTTCGGTTTAATCATCCCCGGTCTCCTGAGAAAAGTTCCTCGCAGACCCGGTCGTGCAGATAAGGCCGGAATGGCCGGATTCGGACGTTTCGGCTCGTGGGATGGACCCGATTCGTAAGGAGGACCACCGTCAGTGCACGGTCCGGGTCGATCCAGAGGGAAGTTCCCGTGTAGCCCAAATGACCGAACGAGCGCTTGGAAAAGAATCGGCCGGAGGAGGAGGGTGAGCGAGGAGATCCGGATGGCGTGTCCCAGCCCAGGGCCCAGCTCGAGCCCGGCGTCCCTTGGCGGGTGAGGAATTCTTCCAGGGTCTTCTTGGAGATGAGACCGGGTCGCCCGGCAAGCCCGTTTAGGATCATCCGGCTGAACGTGAAGAGATCGGATGCCGTGGAAAAAAGGCCGGCGTGGCCGGCCACGCCGCCCATAAAGGCCGCATTTTCGTCATGGACCTCTCCGCGCAGAATTCTCCCCCGCGTGCGGCTCCGCTCCGTCGCGGCAAACCGGCCGGCGCGTTTGCGCCCTTTTCGCACGAAAAAGGTATTCTCCATGCCCAGGGGCGTAAAAATTTCTCGGCGGCAGAACCGATCCAGGGAGAGGCCGCACGCCCGCTCGACCAGATCCCCAAGAAGAATAAAACCCAGGTCGCTGTAGAGGCTCCGGGTCCCGGGAGAATAGACGAGGCGACGGCGGGAAATCAATTCTATCACTCGGCGTCGGAGGGCCGGACCGTGAAGCCCCCGTTTCATGCTCGCCGCTTCCCGGTAGATCGGGGCCCAAGCCCGAAGCCCGGAGGAGTGATTGAGCAGGTGTCGGATCGTGACCCGATCCCTCTCGCCTCCGGAGAACTCCGGGATGAAGCCGCGAACGGGATCCTCCAGGCGGAGGACCCCGCGATCCACAAGCCGCATCACGGCCGCGGTCGTGGCCGCCGGCTTGGTCAGTGAGGCGGTATCAAACAGCGTCCCGCGGCTCATCCGGATCTTTTTGGGCATGACGGAGGCGAATCCGACTCCCTCATGAAAACGGATCTCGTCTTCCCGGGCGGCCAAGAGAACGGCCCCGGGAAAGACTCCCCGATCCACCGCCTGCCGGAGCGCGCTCAATATCGCCAGATGACCCATTCCACATGCTCGTCGACCGGACGCCCGCCGCCCGCGAATTCCGGTCAGGGGGCCTTGATCGTTCCCAGGACCTTCAAGATTTTTTCATGAAGTCCGTCGAAACCACCGCTGGACATGATGCAGATGAGATCCCCCCGACAAAGCCGCGGATGGACGGCCTTGACGATCTCATCCGCGGTCGAGATATATTCGGCCTCTTTCCCTCGCGCCAAGAGGTCGTTCACGACCCGCTTGGGATCGAGCCGCTCCGCAGGCGACACCTTCTCGGGGGCATGGAGGCCCGCGATGATGATTCGGTCCGCGGAATCGAAGGCCTTGGGAAATTCGTCCTGAAACACGCTCCGCCGGCTGGTCGCCGACCGCGGCTCGAAGACGGCCCAGATTCGCCGATCGGGATACCGGAGACGGACCCCGGCCAGCGTCTCGCGAATGGCGGTGGGGTGATGGGCGAAATCATCCATCAGGAGGACGCCTCCCACCTCGCCCAGGATCTCCTGCCGCCGCCTCACCCCCTGGAAGCTTTCCAAACCCTTTCGGATGGAGTCCGCGTCCAGGCCCAGCGTCAAGCCCAGTCCGAGAACGCCGATGGCGTTGATCAAATTATGGCGGCCGATCAGGGGGCTTCGGAATTGGCCGTAATCGTTCTTCCCGCCCTTCAAACGAAAGGTCACCCCCTCCGGGCCGAATCGGACCTGCTTGGGATGCCAATCGGCCGATGAGCCGGGCCCATAGCTTGACACACGGCACCGGGCCTCCGGGATGACCGCCTCCAAGTGCTCCATCTCGGGGGAATCCGCCTTCACCACTAGAAGGTGTCCGTCGGCGGGGATCAGGCGGACGAAGGCTTTAAAGGCCGTTTTTATATCTTCGATGTCCTTAAAGATGTCGCCGTGGTCAAACTCGAGGCTGGTCAGGATCGCCGCCCGGGGACGGTAATGCATAAACTTCGGGCCCTTATCGAAGAAGGCCGTGTCGTATTCATCGCCCTCGACCACAAAAAACCGGCCCGAACCCAATCGGCTGTTCGCGTCAAAGTTCCGGCTTACGCCCCCCACGAGAAAGCCCGGCTCCAACCCGGCCGCATCGAGAATCCAGGCCATCAGGGCCGATGTGGTCGTCTTTCCGTGCGTGCCCACCACCACGATCGGGAAGCGATCCGCAAGGAAAAATTCGGAGAGGGCCTGTGGAAAGGAGCGGTAGGGAATTCCCCGCTTCAGCACCGCTTCGACTTCGGGATTGGTCTTCGAGACGGCGTTGCCGATCACGACCAGATCGGTGTCGGCCTCGATATTTTCTGGACGAAATCCAATCCGGCACGGGATACCCTCACGCTCCAACACCGTGTTCATGGGGGGATAAACGTTCGCGTCCGAGCCGGTCACACGATAACCGGCCAGGGCGAGCATCCGGGCGAGGGCGGCCATGCCGGTTCCACAAATCGCGACCAGATGAATATGCCGGAAATCCGCGGGCATGAGGTTTTGAGTTTAACACACCGATGGGGAGGGTGCAACCACGCCCGCG
>CAYJTJ010000082.1:0-8252 GCA_964372835.1 uncultured Nitrospirota bacterium | reverse complement strand
GACGTCAATATCCACGTTGGAGGCCCGCCGGCCGTCGTCGTGACCTCACCGCCCACCATGCTGTTCCTGGGCGAGCCGGGTGTCTTTGTGGCGGTCGGCGTCCCGTACGACCTATTTTTCTTAACCGGCCGGTACTACTACTTCCATGGAAATCAGTGGTACTGGGCCGCGGGCTACGGCGGCCCGTGGGTGGTGATCCAGATGCACCAACTACCACACGGTTTGCAGAAATTTAAGATCAAACAACTGGTCGACTTTAGGGATCGGGAGCACAAGGCCTACAAGTCCAAGGGTGCCGGATACAAGGGTAAGCAATTTATCGCCGTAAAGGGGCCCGGCCCCAAATCGGCGGGTCCGGCTAAGGGTCCCGCGATGAAAGAGGGAAAAGGAAAGGGGAAAGGGCGTTAATTGAATTAGCTCGCCTAGGAGGAGTCCCGAATCCCGGTCGAGGCCAGCCCGTAACAAAGAACAGCCGCAATCACAACGGCGCCAAATCCCCACTGGATCGCCAGAATCGTGGCCAGGACCGGGCTTAAGACCGAGGCGGCTCCGTTCACGCCCCAGGCCCACGGGATCCAGTCCGTAGTCTTTTTCGCCAAGATTGAGATTCCAAGCGGAAAAGGCATCCCCATCAGGAAGGCCAGGGGCGCAATGAATCCGATCGAGATCGCGATCCGCGCCGTATCCGAGAGCGTCGCGAAGTGGATAAACACCGGTGGAAGGGCAACAAGATAGGAAACCGAAAGAAGACCGATCCCGGCCGCCGCCGCGCGGATCGATGAGAGTCCGCGTGGACGGCAGAATCCGTCCAGCGTCGGTGAGAACCGGCTGCCCAGGCCCGCAAATACGAGGAAGCCCGCCAAGGCGACCGAGAGGGCATAGAGAGGATGGCCCAGGAATAGAATCAATTTTTGAATAAAGGCGATCTCGATGAAGAGAAAACCGAGTCCGAGGGATAGAAAGTAGAGTCCGACCCGCGTACGACTCAATGATGCGGGCCCTGCCCTCCGGCCGATCCAGACCGGGAGAAGAATCAGGATTGTTCCGGCCAGTACCGCCTGGATCAGTGTGGCGATGAGAAAAAGGTAGCCCCACTCCACGAGAGGAAGCCCCCCCCGTTCGCGAAGCGACAAAAGTTCCGGCAGAGACCTCCATTTTAGGAAAATTGAAAAATAGGGCGCATCATCGGTCGCCGGCCGGATATTAAATTTATATCGTCGGATAAAATCCTCCCGGTCCGCGCCCAGCAACGCCATCGCTCCATCATAAAGGTAGGGCTCCTCCAGCCGGTGAAACCGGTTGTCCTCGCCCGGCCCGATCCCGGGATAGTAGGAAAGATCAAATTCACGTTCCAGCGCGAAGCGCCGAATCCGCTCGACATCCGACCCGCTCATTTCCCCGTTTTTTACGATCAGGGTCAATGTGTTCACGCTGCGGATCACGGCCATTCGGCGGCCGGGATCCGGCGAGCCGGTTCGCTCCAGCGCGGATATGGCGGTCGCGATCAGTCTCAGTCCGTCGTGGGGAGGAATCCGCAGCCAGCGAGTCGTGGCCAAAAGGCCTCCGGGCTTAAGGTGACGAAGCATTTCCTCGAATGCCTCGACCGTGTAGAGATAGTTCTCACTCAGTGCGCGGACACCGCCGGCCGACGCCGCAAGCGAATCCATAAGGGAAATCACGATCAGATCATAACGGGAGGAACTTCCGGCCACGAAGCCCCGGCCGTCGGCGATATGAAGACGGATCGGCTCGGCCGAGTAGATATTCCCGCTGAACTCGGCGTAATCTTCCGTCAGGAGGCCCGCCATTTGGGGGTTGAGCTCGACCGCATCAACGGAGGAGGCGCCCTGATATCGCGCGAGGAGAACATCCCCGCCGCCCCCGGCCCCGACAACCAAGACCTTCGGCGCTTGATGAAGGCGGTAGGCAAGAGCGGAGGTGATCTGATCCAGGTAGCTTAAGCTCTCACGCCTCCCGTCGTCCCGCGTGATCACGGTCATCCCGTCGCCGTCCGTGAAGACCGCCGCCTGCTCGGGCGGCTCGGACGAACGGCGCAGGCTCAGCCCCGGGGCATGGCGGAACGGAACCTCGGGACTTTCAACCACGGTGAGCAGGCCCATCGGGCCGGACCGCTCGGACACCATCCTCGCCCCGACGATTTGAAGCGACTGGCGGAGCGGCTTGTATTCGGACGGCCGCAGCTCAAGTGAGCCGGGGGGCCAAATCATCGGCGAGAGAAGCCCCAGCGGGATGAGTACGATGGCCAGCCTCCGGCGACTCCCCGCCGATTGATCCAATCCGGCCAGTCCGGCCGCTATGAAAACCATTCCGGACAATACGATGACGCAGTCCTCGGGAGCAAGATAAAAGAGGAGTCCAACAATCGCGGCCGCCCCGCTCCCCGCCCCCAGAAGATCCGACGCGTAAATCCGGTGCGGGCTGCCGCGATAGGCCATGAGGGCCAGACCGATAGTGTTGGCCGCAAGGAAAAAAGGGGCGGACAAGAGAAGGTAGATCGCCACGGCGTACGCCTGTTGGCGAATATCCCAGATGAATTCAAGTGCATTAAACGGGATTCGCTGCGCAAGCGATAGACAGACAACCATCAACAGGCCCGTGCCCACCGCGTTGATCAAATAGGCGAGCCAAAATCCCTTTAGGAGCCGCGCGCCGGCCAATGCCAGAAACGTCCCGCTCATCCCGTAGCCCAGGAGCGCGAGGCTGATGATCATGAAAGCCAGATGGTGCCACTGCGTGATTGAAAAGATCCGGACGAGAAGGATTTCGTACCCGATGGCCGCGGCCGAGATGAGAGAAATCGAGGCGATCACCCATCGGGGCACACGGCCCGCCGGGTCCGGCTTCGCCTCTGAAATGAGGAATTCGCTGTTCATCGTGTGGCGTCAGCGCGGCTTGGAATCCAATCCCGTCAGGGGAACAAACCGGACGGGCAGGACCTGGCGCGTCCGGACCACACCATCCGGAGCCTTATCGACCAAGATCAGATGTTGTGTGAGAAAAGGGCTTCCGACGGGAATCACCATTCGCCCGCCGGGTTTGAGCTGCCGGATCAAGGGGGGCGGGATATGACTCGCCGCGGCCGTCACGATGATGGCATCGAAAGGCGCCTGATCCTCCCAGCCGTAGTAGCCGTCGGCGATCCGGGTCTTCACATTGGCGTAACCGAGTGAATCCAGACGGTCCTCCGCCTCCTTTCCCAGGGCCTCGATGATCTCGATCGTGTAGACCTCCCGGGCCAGTTCCGAAAGGATCGCGGCCTGATAACCCGATCCGGTCCCGATCTCAAGCACCGAGCCGTCCGATTCAAGCCCGAGGAGGTCGGTCATCAGCGCGACGATGTAGGGCTGGGAAATGGTCTGGCCGTATCCGATCGGGAGCGGCCGATTTTCGTAGGCGTGCGGCCTCTGGTTCGCCGGGACGAATTCGTGACGGGGAATCCCCGCAATCACCTCCATCACACGGGAGTCTAAGTCCTTCTTCCCGATCATCCGACTGGTATCCCGAACGTCCTTTTCGATCTCTCGGACCATTCGAAGGCGCAACCTTTGGTACCCGTCCGGTTCGCCGACAGCAGGCCCGGGTGACGGTTCGAAAGCAATGGACACGGCGCACATAAGGGACGCGGCGATCCATCGGCGGGTCCAACCGGATCGGCCTCGGCGCGTGAGAACTCGGACCCCTCCGGAATGATCGGAGCGCTCCCGCCGCTGGCGACGGATGGGAATGGGGCTAGGCATGGCGGATGATTTTCGTATCGGACCACGTCCGCGCGGCGAATACGGCGGTCATCAGAATGAGAATCATGCCGATGCCGCGGAAGGCGCCCGCATATCCCGAGGCCCCGATCAGGAACCCCGCCAGGATCGGTCCTCCGGCATGGCCGATATCCATGATGGTTCCGAACACGCCCATTCCGGAGCCCAGGGATTTCGCCTTGCAGAGGTCGGCGACCATTGCCGAGGTGGAGGAACCGATCACGGCCTCGCCAAAGCCGAAGACCAGGGAAAGGATGAGCAGGACGGGAAAGTCCGTTGCCCACGGAAGGATCAGCATAACGGCGGCGCAGATGATCTGGCCCCCAAGAATCATCGGACGCCGACCGGTTCGATCCGAAATCCGCCCCATGAACGGGCGAATCAGTATCGAGGCGACACCCATCGCCCCGAACAGAAGACCGATCTCTCCGGCGTTCAGTCCGACCTGGATTCCGTAGAGGGGAAGGAAGGCCATCAGGGCGCCCGCGGCCGTCATAAGAACCCCCTCCATTCCGCTCGTGACGAGAATACGATGATCGCTTCCCACCTCCCGGAGCCCCTCAAGGAGGGATGATAATGAGTCATGACGCGACGGTTCCGATTGGCGGCTCTCGGCGACCCCGGAAAAGCCGAAGAATAAGATCAGAAGAATCATCCCGAGCCCGGCCGAGATCCAAAACGTCGTTTGAAAACCGAACCAGAGGAGGAGGTAGCCGCCGATCATACGCCCCGATAAACGGCCGGTCTGGCCGAAGGAGGAATACCAGCTCAAGGCTTCCGCCCGCCGCTCGCGCACCAGATCGGCCACCAAGGCCATCGCGACCGGGGCGAAGATGGCCGTGGCCAGGCCATGAAAGGCGCGCAGCAGAACCAGCGTCCAGACCCGATCAATCGCCAAATAGACCAGCGGCGCGCCGGCGAAGACCAGTAGGCCCGTTAGGAGCAGTCGGCGCCGGCCAAGGAGATCGGAAAGCATTCCCGCCGGGAGTTTGAACAGTATGCCCGTAATGGTGGAGACACCCACGATCAGTCCGATTGCTTCGGGACCGGCGCCTAAATCCTGAGCGAAGAGCGGGAGAAGAGGCGAGCGGATCAGATCATAGGTGATAAAGGCGAGGAGGCTGATGACGCAGAGAAGCCAGAAGGAAGAACCATAAGAACGCACCGCCATTACGGGGCCTCGCCCATATCGAATTGATTCGGCCTTAATATTTGAGAACGAGAAGGTTTGCGGACCAGACCACCTCGGAATCCACGGCCGAAAGCGGCCGGATCCAGGCGTAAGGAACCGGAATCCCGACGATCACCCGGCCGTCCCGAATCTCGGCGAGAGAACGCGAAACCGTAACAAGGCCGAAAGCCACGCCCACGATCGCGCCGATCGCAGCCCCCCGACCGATCAGGTCCAGATGTTCCCCGGGCTTATCCCGAAGGAGCACGACCGCTCCGCCCACCAGGGCCCCTGCCAGCCCGCCGTAAAACCCGTCCTTGAAGACGGTCTCGAATCCGTCCTGGGCACGGGCCTCATGAGGTCCCATCCCGGCCAATAATACCATCACAACCAAGCACGCTGCCGTTCTGAACATACCCCTATTCCTCCTCTAGTGGTTTAAGATATTCTTTAATTCCGCTCTCGAATTTATTTAATTCAAGGCTAAAATCATGGATTGCATCCGAGCTATCACCCACGTTATCTTCAAGGAGCATGATCAGTTGATCACGCGTGATGGGAGGTCGGGGAAGGATCCATTCCGAAAGCGAGGCCCCGGGCCTCACCAGGCCGATCGGGATATGAATCATCTTTTTCTCGACCCCAAGCACCTTCATGATGATCTGAAGAACTTCGATCATCCGGAACCGTTCCGGACCGGCAAGGGAGTAAGTCTTTCCATGGCTGACCGGATTTCCGACCGCGAGCGCGAATCCGCTTCCCACATTGGCCACGCTGATCGGCTGGAGTCGACCCTCCCCGTCTCCCAGGATTGGAACGACCGGTGCGATCCGGATGATCTGTGCGAGGCGATTCACGAAGCGGTCGCCGGCGCCGAAGATCACCGATGGGCGGAAGATCGTCCATTTCAGCCCACTTGAGATCACGGCCTGCTCCGCCGCGAACTTGGTCTGGTGATATCGGCTCGCCGCGTTTGGACGGCTGCCGAGCGCGCTCATTTGCACAAACCGCGAAATCCCGGCCTCGCCCGCGGCGGCGACCAAGTTGCGGGTTCCCTCCACATGGACTCGTTCGAAGGTATTGCGACCCTTTTCAATGATGATCCCCACGAGATGGATCACGGCCTCACAATCCTTAAGGCCCCGCGCCACGGTTTCGGGTTGCGTAAGATCTCCGGTGTGCAGTTCCACACGGTTGGGTAGAACCCGTCGAGCCCGATCGGCATCCCGGACGAGGCATCGAACCCGATTCCCGGCCGCAAGGAGCTGCCGGACGACTTCGCGTCCCACAAAACCGGTCCCCCCGGTGAGAAAGATCATCATGGGTATCCCTCCAGCATGATATCCCGGCCGAGCGGGCGGACCGTTACCTCCCGGAGCAAAACGGGATAGAAGGAGGATCGGCCGGATCGATCTTCATCATCCCCCAAGACGCCCACCGAGTCCCTCCCCCCCGCGAGAAAGGGGGCGATGAACCAGACGACCTTGTCGACGATACCGGCGGCCAGCGCCGAGGCGTTGATCCGTCCGCCCCCCTCGATCAGAACGTTCGTCACGCCCATCTCCCCCAACCGTGTCATCAGCTCAAGAAGATCGATCCTCCCTTCCCGATCCTTTGCGATGATCACTTTGGCACCGGTATGCTCCACCGCCCGGATTCGGTCCGGGTGGGCGCGTCGCGTCGTCACGATCCAGGTTTCGGCTTCGGAACTTTCGGTGAGAACGCGCGACTTAAGGGGGACTCGGAGCGTGCTGTCCAGTATGACCCGGATCGAATCCCGGCCCCGTCCCCCCGGGAGGCGTGTGGTGAGCCGCGGGTCATCCACGAGCACCGTTTCGATTCCCACCATCACGGCATCCGTACGATCTCGAAGCCGATGGGCCTCCCGTCGCGCCTCCTCCCCCGTGATGCGGCTTGCGCTGCCCCGGGCCACGGCGATCTTCCCATCCAGGGTGACGGCCGATTTCAAAATGACGAACGGCTTCCGGGTCGTGATGTATTTGGAGTAGACCTCGTTGAGCCGCTTTGCCCGATCCTTCAAGATTCCCTCGGTCACCCGGATTCCGGCGCGACGGAGAAGGGCGATCCCCCTCCCGGCGACCTTGGGATTCGGATCCCGCATCGCCACGACGACGCGCCTTATGCCGCTTTCGATGATCGGCTTCACGCAGGGCGGGGTGCGTTTTTCGAGATGGCCGCACGGTTCTAGATTGACGTAGAGCGTGGCCCCGTGGGCCCGGGAGCCGGCCGCTTTGATCGCCACGACCTCGGCATGCGGGTCGCCGGCCCTCCGGTGGTGCCCCTCGGATGTGATCCGCCCCGATCGAACAAGAACCGCCCCGACGAGCGGGTTGGGGCTCGTCCGACCGATCGCCTTCTCGGCCAATCGGATCGCCCGATCCATGAAGGACTCGTCCGTGCTGCGAAGGGACCGTGACATGCTCAGGTTCAGTTATAAGTAATTCGGAAATGGGGAGTCAAGCGCCTTGACAGCGCCCCCAAAAGCCCACTATCGTAACAAGATCCAATGACCGATTCGCGCCTAAGCCTGGTCCAGAGACTTTTTTCCGGAACGGGTTCCACGTATGACTTCGTCGTCAACGTGGGAACCTTCGGATGCGACCGGTCCTGGAAGCGCAAAATCCTGGCTAAGGTTCCGTCCGATTGCAGGCGCATTCTGGATCTGGCCTGCGGAACCGGGATCATCACGCTGGCGATCGCCCGTCGGATTCCCGAATCCCAGGTGATCGGGGTGGATATTACCCCGGAATATCTTGATGAGGCGAGGCGAAAGGCCGATCGGTTGGGGATTCGAAACGTGGCCTTCTACCGCCAGGCCGCCGAAACGATCGCCTTCGACCGCCCGTTCGACTGCGTCACGGCCTCCTACCTGCCCAAGTATGCCGACCTCTCCGTTCTTTCCCAAAAAGTAGCGGAGGCGTTAACCGAGGGCGGGTTGTTCATCGTACACGATTTCACCTACCCCTCCAACGCGGCGGTCGCCGCCCTCTGGGAATTTTATTTCAAGATTCTCCAGACCGTGGGTTCACGCCTCCTCCCATCCTGGCGGACGATCTTCAACGAGCTTCCGGGGATCGTTCGAAACACCACGTGGCTTCCGGATCTTCTCGACGCACTCCGACAAACCGGGTTTGAGGGCATCATCGTGGAACGATTGATCGTCGGCTCGGCCACGATCGTTACCGCCAGGAACGGAAAACCACGAGGCCCAGCCCCAGGAGGATCACGCCGAGGCTGATCGATTTCAAAATATTTTCGTACTGTCTCATGTGCGCGGAGGGCGG
>CAYJTJ010000081.1:5288-8450 GCA_964372835.1 uncultured Nitrospirota bacterium | reverse complement strand
GGATCCAACGCTCTTGGCCAGCGTAAACCTGCCCCAGACCATTACCCCAGGAGGTTCCGGCAGCGGCGCAGGCGGCTTGGGAAGGGGCCGGGTATCCTCACCTTCAACGGTTGGAATTCCTCGTTCTGGGTCGGGGGGTGAAGATTCGAATAACGAGGCTCCTTCAGGGGGCCTTGAGCCTTCCGACGGCCCGGATCAATTTCCTGTTACTCCGGTTGTATCAGATCCGCCCAGCCCCCCTGCACAGGACCCGCTTGACACAATCAATCCCCCGTTAGGCGATATCCTTCCCCCCCCAGACCCCGGGGATAATGGGTCTTCTCCGCCCCTCCCAATCCCTATTGATCCTCCTCAGGGGGGGAATTCTGAACTCCCGCCGGACCTCCCGAGGGATATTTCGGAGGTTCCGGCACCGGCCACTCTCCTTCTGATGGGATCCGGGTTAGCGGCGTTCCGCTGGATGCGGAACCGCTCGAAGAGATCTTAAGTCGACCCTCCCGGTCTAATGGATCCTACTCCCTGAGACCATCCAAAGCTCGCCGGGCCTCTCCGATTCCCACGAAATCCTGTGAAAGGTTAAGGGCCGTTTCCAACTCTCGACGGGCGGATGCCTTTTCGCCCTGCTTCAGATATGCCATTCCTAAGTGATATTGGGACGATGCATTATCCGGTTCTATCTGAACGCTCTCCTTAAGGAGGGAAACCGCCTTCTGGTTGAGACCCATCTTATAATAGATCCAACCCAACGTGTCGGCGATGTAGGGATCCTCGGGCAGCCGCTCCCTCGCTTTCTCGGCCAGGGATAGAGCCACATTCAAGTCGCCGCCGTGTTCTGAGTAGTTCCGTGACAAGTGGCCGGCGGCCTGGGCGAAGTTGGGGTCGATTTTGAGGGCCTTTTCATAATACGAATTGGCCTTTCCGTATTCCTTCCGGCCATCGTACAGAACACCCAACATCAGGTAGGCCGATAAAAATCCGGGATCTTGGCTGATTGCCGACTCGAATTCCGCTCGCGCCTGTTCCTGCCGCCGATTCTTCAAGTAGAGATTCCCCAGATCCATATAGGCTTCCAAGAGATTCTTATCGAGTTGGATCGCGCGGCGAAAACTCTCCTCCGCCGGATCGGTCTGCTCCAGTGACGCATAGACCCGGCCCAGAAGATGATGGATCCGGGCCTCATCGGGCCGTTTCTTCAGTTGATCCAGACACCGCTTGACAGCCTTCTCCCCTTCCTTTTTCGCAAGATAGATCTGGGTAATCTGGGCCAACGCTTCGATGTTGGAAGGGTCCCGGTCCAGTGCCTGCTCGAAGGCATCGACCGCTTGGGGGTCCTTCCGCTGGGCCCGGTAGACCAGACCGATGTAGATATATCCCTTGGGATCGGCGGGAGCCAACCGGATCGCCGTCCTGAATTCCCTAAGAGCCTTGTCCATCTGCTTTAGGCGCCCATAGGCCTCCCCCAGAACAAGCCTTGCGCGGGCATTACGGGGCTTAAGACGGATCACCTTGGCGGCCTGCTCAACCGCAAGATCGTAGGACCGCGCATTTAAATAAATCCCGGCCAGCACAAGAGAGGCATCGCTCAGGTCCGGCTTGATACGGAGGGCCTCCATTAGAGAAGACTTGGCCCTCTGTTCCTCCTGCCTCTTTAGATGGAGGAGGCCCAGGAAGAAATGGCCCTGGGCATGAGCCGGTTCTTCCTTGGTCACCCAGAGCATCTCCTGCATGGCTTTTTTGTATTGGGCCCGCGCATAATACAACCGCCCCTTGAGAAACCGCGCCTGAAGCTCCAGGGGCCGATTTGATAGAATCCTTTCAATCCGTGTCTCGGCCAGATCAAGATCAATCTGATCGAGCGCTATTTCCGCAAATTTTAGCTGAAGCGGGATCGAATCCGGATGGGCCGTGAGGCCCTCTTCAAAAATGGAGGCGGCCCGGTCGGACAGTCCATCGGCCTGATAGAAGTTTCCCAGTGCCAGAACCGACTCTTCCGAGCGCCGGCCGACCTCGACTGCCGCAAGCAGTTGGGCCTCGGCCTTCTTTGCGTCACCCTGGTTTCGATATAGATTCGCCAGATTAAACCGCAGCTTCGGGTAATCCGGCCTTAAGGCGAGCGTCTCGAAGAGAAGCGCCTCGGCCTTCGCCGGCTTTTGAGACCGCAGATAATAATCGGCCACTCGTATCGCGGTCTCGGGCGAGCCGGCATCTAGCAACAGCGCTTTCTTATACGCGGCTTCGGCCTCCGATAACTTCTCGGCCTTTTCATAAACAGCCGCGAGCAGCAGATAGGTTCGGACGTCCTCCCCCTTCGATTCGATCGTCTCCTTCACAACCCGAATCGCTTTCTCGTAGTGTCCTTCGCCCGCAAGAGCCTGCCCCAAAAGAAGTTGGGCCTCTTGGTTTCCCGGCTCCTTTTCCAGAACTTGCTCGGCCTCCTCGAGGACCCTGTCAAACTGCCGGGAGAGGAGAAAGATCCCACCCATCTTGAGCCGTACATCCATTCGCGACGGATCCAGCTCGGCCACCTGCTTAAATTCCTTGTAGGCGGCCAGGATATTTGCGCTGTCCCCCATTCGCAGATAGGTTAGTCCCAAAAGATAACGCCCTTCCGTATTCTGGGGATCAATTTGTATAACGTTCTTGAACTCAATGACGGCCTCCTTAAGCTTCCCTTCATCAAAGTAGACCTGGCCGCTCTTGAGGTGCCCGGCCTTCCGAGTCTTAAGGTCCCCGCAGGCGGTCAAAAGGCTTAAACCTAAGAGGAGGCCGGTCCCGGCCCATAAGGTTCTATTCATCATTCGACAACTATGGAAAAGAGTCGGGTTAAGGAATGAAGGGACTGGCCGGCCCCAAACCACCGGTCACCTCGAAAGGGGCGGCCAGAAAGCGGGTAAAGTCGATCGGCACGGAACGGCCCTCGACCGCCGCCACCTCGAATCCCTCGTCGATTGCGGACGGGTTCAGTCCGGCCTGGCGGAGGACTTCGCGCAGGGCCGGAGGCGGTATCCCCGCTTCGGCGGCGGATAGAATCAGGAGAGGAATCGGCATGTCAATTCGGAGAGCCGCACGGATCACCTCGCCGCCCTCGTAATGACAGGCCTGGATGGCGGAAAAAACGATCGCCCGCTGAATGGATCGAAATTCCTGGACCGGCCGGTTGGC
>CAYJTJ010000081.1:0-5188 GCA_964372835.1 uncultured Nitrospirota bacterium | reverse complement strand
GGATCCAGCAGCTTGAAAAGACCGTGGAAGCGCTGGAATCGAGGCTTCAAGACACGGAGGGGCGTTACGTAGCGGTCTGCCCCGCCTGCCAGACCCGGTTCGACATGCTGGCACATCACTACAGCATCGGCCTATTTGATAACCTGGTTTACATCAAATGTCCCAAATGCCAGAAAACCCTTCCTCTCAAGGGGGGAACGGGGGGCGATGTCAAGGTGGTCGCCGATTGATGCCCCGGGTCCGCACGTGATGCAAAAAGGGTTGATTTAACTTGGGGACCGTGCTACCATTTTGTCTTCTCAATGATCCTTACGGCCGATTCCGGGGCGCAAGGGAAATCCAAAGGCTCGGCCCGAAGACATAGGGGGGTCGCATGTATAAGAAGATCTACGTGCCCGTCGATAATTCCGACTACTCGAACATGGCCGTTGATATCGGTGTCCGGCTGGCCAAGCAGTTCGGGGCCAAGGTGATCGGAAGCCACGTCTATGCCGCCAAACTCCACGACCGCCGGTTCAAGCAGATGGAGGCCGGCCTCCCCGAGGAATACCACGATGAGCAAGAACTCGAACGTCAGCGGAAGATCCACGACTCACTGATCACCCGGGGACTACAGATCATTACGGACTCCTATCTGGACGTCATTGAAAAGAAGTGCGCATCCGAAAATGTTCCGCTGGAGGAGCGCTCCCTTGAAGGAAAGAATTTCAAGGTCCTGGTCGATGACATCAACGAGAACGGATACGACCTCGTCGTGATGGGGGCGCTTGGGGTCGGGGCCGTGAAGGACAGCGTGATCGGAAGCGTCACCGAACGGGTGGTCCGGCGAGTCCGTTCGGCCGACCTCTTCATCGTTAAAGATCTCAAACCCTTGAACGGCGGTGGAAAAATCACGGTCGCCATGGACGGCAGCGCCCAGTCCTTCGCCGGGCTTAAGACCGCGCTGGCGCTGGCTAAGGCCTTCAACTGTGAGGTCCATGCCGTTTCGGCCTTCGATCCCTACTTTCATTACGCGATGTTCAACAGCATCGCGGGGGTTCTCTCCGAGGAAGCCGGAAAGGTCTTCCGGTTCAAGCAGCAGGAGAAACTCCACGAAGAGGTGATCGACAGCGGCCTGGCCAAGATCTATCAGTCCCACCTTGAGATCTCCAAGCAGGTCGCCCAGGAAGAGGGGGTTACGATCAAGACCGCGCTTCTGGACGGCAAGCCGTTCGACAAGGTGCTCCAGTACGTCCGGCGCGAAAAACCCTGGCTGCTCATCCTCGGGCGAATCGGCGTTCACTCGGACGAGGACATGGACGTCGGAAGCAACACCGAGAATCTTCTCCGAATGGTCCCCTGTAATGTTTTTATCACCAGTCGAAAATTCGTTCCGCCGATCGACGCCATTGCCGAGTACACCGTGGCCTGGACGGAAGAGGCCCTCCATCGGATGGAGAGGGTCCCGGTTTTCGCGAGGGGCATGGCCAAAACGGCGGTCTACCGGTTCGCAATCGAAAAGGGCTTCACGATCATCAGCAACACCGTGGTGGACGCCGCGATGGGGGAGATTCTTCCCAAATCGGCCATCGACGCTATGAAGAATCTGGGGCGTCAGCTGGACGCGGCCGGGATCGACCGGAACAAGATGACCGCCACGGAGGGGGTCGTGGAAGGCCTGATGGGGCAGGGAATGGCCGGGATGGTTTCGCAAGTAGGGAACAGCCAGCCCGAGACCGCGCCGCTGAACTACTACATCTGCCAAGGCTGCGGCCACACCGCCAAGGGTGCGCAGCCGGTTCGGTGCCCGATCTGCGGCGCCGGCGGCGACCAGTTCAAATACCTTGACAAGACGATCTTCGAGGCCGCCGCCAAGGCCGAAGGGGGCATCGAAGTTGAAACGGCCTACGACGATGTCCAGGTCCAGTGGACCGAAGAGGCCCGCCAGATCCTCAAAATGATCCCGGCCGGATTTCAGCGGCGCCGGGCCAAGGCCAAGGTGGACAAATCCGGGCGGAAGAAGGGGCTGACCACAATCACGAAGGAATTTGCCTTGCCCCTGCTCGAATCGGAAGGACTCGTATTAAGCGAGCCCCCCCCGCCTCCGGACAAGCTTCACTGGACCCCGGAGGCGATCCAGCGCCTGGAGAAGGTCCCCGCCGGATACATGCGGGACTGCACACGTGGAATGATTGAGCAGCATGCCCAAAAGCTTCAGACCGACAGCGTGACGCTCGAGATTGCCGATGCCGGAATCGAGGAAGGAAAGCGGACGATGGAAGAAGCCGTGAAAAATCCGGCTTTGCTTAATGATATTCTAGCCAAATTTAAGACAGCCAAGACGGCCGAGGACCAGAGGCATCCCTGATCCACCCGGTCTCCCGTCCCATTACCCCATGATGGTTTATTCCCAACGCGAATTTCCGGAGTCAAGCCTCGCTTGGCCTAGGCGGGAGGGCATCCCCCGGCGGCCCGCTCCGACCCCGAGAAAGGAGATGACCGCATGCGCGCGATCGCTTCGATTAATCACTGGCTTCATCTGATTTCTGTCGTGATCTGGATCGGGGGTCTGGCTTTTATTGTGATGGTACTGGCCCCGTCTTTGAGGGGGAAATTCCCTCAGGAATCCACAAAGGTCTTTTTCCACGACATCCGAAAGAAATACATACGGATGTCCGGAATTTTTCTCGCCGTGCTTCTTATTACCGGCGGGCTGAACGTCCATTTCTCCCTCCTTGATCAGGCGAGGGCGTCCCAAAGATGGATGATCCTTCTCGGCATCAAGCTGACGCTGGTCACGGCCTTCGCCAGCATCTATTTGCTGAATCTGCTCTACAAATCGAATCCGGTCGAGGGCGGCCAGGAAGCGGTTCCGTACGCCCGGATCTCGTTCATCCTCGGGGTCTTTATTATACTCGCCGCGGCCCTCCTCCGGTACTCGCACTAACGCTCCCCTTACAGGCCGTGACGGTCGTGCTCAAAACCGACCGACGGAAGGTGGGGCGGCGACAGTTGCGTTATCCACGCCGTGCAACCCAGCACCCCGAGGCCGAGAACGGCCTCAACGGTCACCCAGCGAAAGAATAGCTCGCTGAGCTCCCGGGCCTCCGGCCTTCTTAAGATCGTTTCAACGAGAAATCTCGTGATTCGAACCCAAAGACCGCGTCGGGGATTCCCCCGCTCCTCCTCAAGCCGTGGGAGGATGTAGAACCGGCTGATTGCGCCCAGCACAAGCATCGGCGCCAGGAAGGTCCACTTAAGGATCAACACGTAACCGTAAGGCGTCGTGATCAAGAGCTGGGTCGAATGGACATGAACCAAGGTGTTGAACGCGCCGGTCGGAATCAGCACCGCGACGCAGGTGATCGCCAGTTTTGAGAATGAGCGGATCGCCGTGACCAGGTAGCCGGCCCGGTCGCCGACGGGCAACCGAAAGATCAGAGGATTCATATGGATTCGAAGCCAAACCAGACCCCCGACCCACCCGGATACAGCCAGTACATGGAACCCATTTGTGAAGACCGTCGTGCCCCAGGTGCCCTGGTCGGCCGCATGGCCCGACAGGCTCGTCGTGAGCGCTAATAGAGCTCCGGCCCCCAGGCCGAGATAGGGAACCATTGCACCGGGCCCCGCACCGAACACGCCGAACCGCCGGAGACCGGCGAAAAATAGAATAAGCCCCATCTTCCAAATCCAGACCGTCCCGAAATGCGTCTTGGACAGCACGATCGGAATCGCGGGGGCCGTCTCCCAAACCGACCGCCCGCTCATCATCGCGGCCCGCAGGATGAGGTCCACCAAGGAGACGATTGCCAGAAGGCCCAACACCCATCCCATCGAAATGGGATAAACCGGCCGGGCCGCTGAAGGAAGGGACATTTGCGGAACGCGCTTAAGAACGAAGAATCGGTACCCCACCCCGCCCAATAGGGTCACCAAGAGGACTAGATCCAGCCAGCGGATCAGAATATGGGTAAGAAGATGCGAGTGGATCATCGCATCGACTCCACCGTGAAAGAAAAATCGCCCTCCGTGCGGTGGCCGTCAACCGCCACGGCGATCCAGGACACGCGGTAGCGTCCCGCCGGGACCGGAGGAAGACTCACCTCCAGAACGGTGTCGTCCTCGGGATTCACGCGTGAATCGGCATTATCAACCGAATTCCCTTCCGAATCTTCGACCCGGAGGAGGCTGAAGGCCGACTCCAGCCGACCGTCAAACCAGATTCGGACCGCGGCGGGCGGCGTCTTGACGGTGGAACCCACGCGCGGCTCGGACCGTTCCGGAAAGGCATGGCCCGATAAAGTGAGCCAAACCATTCCCATCAGCAGTATGACGGTTGGTGATCGCCCGGACCGGTTCATCACGGCCGTGCCGTCTCCGATGCGATCAAGGGGCGTCCGAAAACGCCGGGCGACAGATCGTCCAGGAAGAAATGAACCAGCCCGACGAAACCAATGCCGTCGGCCGTCCGGTCGTTCATCGGGATTAGGAGCTCGAGGCCCAACTCGACCGACTTCCCGGCCCAAAGCAGACCGGGCGCCCAGAACCCCGTCGCCTTATGGGCCTCGGGCCCGCTAAGGGAACGGTCCATCGTGATCTCGATGATCGGAACCAGCCGATTGAACGGCCGCGGTATCCCGACATCCCGGACGAAAGATTGGAGGTACGGAATGCTGTACTCGATGACAAGACCCATCGAGAGCGTGGTCCCGAGCTCTTCGGCCCGATCGGACCGTCCCCACGGCGCCTCAAGGCCGAGCCGTCCCGTCACGGCGAGCGGCCTCATCAAGGCCATGCCCTCCGGCAGATCTCCCAGGCCCTTCCCGAACAAAAACGATGGGGTGATCCTCGTCATCTCATCGGCGCCGATCTCTTCATCCCCGACACCGCCGGGCGATATCCCCAGCCCAACCGAGGCGATCCATTCATGTTCGGGGCTTCGAAACACGGAGTAGGTCAGGCCGAATTCGGGATTGTTGAATCCTTTATGGGTTCCGTGGTCCTCGTCCAGTCTTTCGTATTCGCCCTCGACCGAAAGACTCAGGCGATCCGTGATCCGTTTCTGAAATTCGGCCTCGACCGCCAGCTCGTCCCCGTGTTCCTCGGAGATCGACTCGACCGCCAACGCCAGCTCATCGGCCGGAAAGGGATCCTCCACCAAGATCGAGGCCGGGAAAAACCGCTTCCCAACGATACCGTGGGCCCA
>CAYJTJ010000080.1:0-8512 GCA_964372835.1 uncultured Nitrospirota bacterium | reverse complement strand
GGAAGCATACCGTGTCTGATCCGACTCCAATCAAAATGGTTGCGAGGGAACGGCGCAAACATCTTCGTCTGAGCGCCATGGGGCATGTGCCCCTGACAGTACAGGGAGAAGAGCCGCAGGAGGTTTACCTGGCCAGCATCGGACGAGGGGGGCTCGGGATCTATCTCCACCGGAAGATCAAGCCCGGACAGTTGGTCGTCATCACCTTGAAGTTGATCGAGAAGGGGCCTGCGGAACCGGAATTGAAGGTTGCGGCCCGGGTCCGATGGGCCCGGCTGGTCGGGCAACTCCATATGGCCGGGCTGCGGTTCGAAGAGATGTCCGATCGCCGTTATCAGCGGCTTCTCAAGCATTTTCGGATTCTGGAGTATCTCCAGCTCTGACGCGGCCGACCCGCCGCGGCACGCGGCATCTTGTGAGGGGGAGCGGCCATTCTTCATCATCAGGCTCCGGGAGGAAACCTCCCGCCACACCGGGGGAAGATAAAGTCGGACATGTCCTATTCCGGAAAGCACGAGATCGAACGCCCGAGCTTGGAGTTCGATGAGAATCCGCCTTCGGGCCGTCGATGGTCATGGAAGTTGAAATTCTTGATCGTCCTGGCCGTCGCTGTCATTTCGGGGGCGGGAGGTCTGTGGGGGATTATCCGGTATTTTTCCAAAGACCTGCCCTCTCTCGATACGATCCGGGAATACCAACCCAGCCTCGTCACGAAGATTTACGGCGAGGACCGGCAATTGGTCGGCCAGTTCTTTATCGAACGGCGTGTTCTGGTGCCGCTTGACCAAATGCCCCCGGATCTCCTCCATGCCATCGTGGCCGTGGAGGATGCCCGATTCTATGAACACAAAGGCGTCGACCCCCTCGGCATCCTCCGGGCCCTTCTTGCCAATATCGAGAGCTTCCAGATCCGGCAGGGGGCCAGCACGATCACTCAGCAACTGGCCCGATCCCTCTTTCTCTCTTCCGAAAGGAGCTTACAGCGAAAGATCCGGGAGGCCCTTCTCGCGTGGAAAATCGAGAAACTCCTGAGCAAGGATGAGATCCTGGAGCTCTATCTCAACCAGATCTATTTCGGTCACGGCTCGTACGGGGTGCAGTCGGCCGCGCGGTTGTATTTCGGTAAGGACGTCAATCAACTGGATCTGGCCGAGGTGGCCTTTCTGGCGGGGATCCCGCGCGCCCCGACCGAGTATTCGCCGTACAACAACCCGGAAAGGGCCAAACAGCGCCAGGGGGTGGTGCTCCGGCGGATGATGGAGGAGAAGTACATCACGGAGGATCAGCTGCGAAAGGTCTACCGGGAAGATCTCTTCTTCCGTAAACCGGAAAAGGAGGAGGAGATCGCGCCCTACTTTCTCGAGTACATTCGCCAGTATCTCAACGCGAAGTACGGCGAAACGATGGTCTACCGGGGCGGCCTCAAGGTCTATACCACACTGAACCTCGCGATGCAGAAGTCCGCGACGCTTGCGGTTCAAGAGGGTCTCCGTGACGTGGACAAGCGGCAAGGGTACCGGGGGCCGGTGGCGCACAGGAGCCCCGAGGAGCTGGCCCGGGACCAGGAAATCGGGGCGGGTCTGATGTCGTTTTCCGAGGTCCGGGAGGGCGATATCATCGAGGGCGTGGTCACGGCGGTGGACGAGAAGGGGGCCACGGTGATCGCGTCGGGTCATACCGGTCGTATCGCCCCGGAGGGAATGGCCTGGGCCCGGAAGCGTCTCAACGGGCCGGACCTCCTCAAAGACGCCGAGATCCGGCCCGAAGCGAAGCCCCCGGATATTTTGGCCGTGGGCGATCTGATCCGGGTGAAGGTGCGGAAACTGGATCCAAAATCGAAGGCGGCGGTCCTCACGCTTGAGCAGGAGCCACTCGTGGAGGGCGCGCTGATCGCCGTGGACCCTAGGACGGGCGGCATCCGGGCCATGGTCGGCGGGTTCAACTTCAAACGGAGCGAGTTCAACCGGGCGGTATCGGCGAAGCGGCAGCCCGGATCGGCCTTCAAGCCGATCATCTACGCGACGGCGATCGACCGGGGATTGACGCCGGCCACGATCATCGTGGATTCCCCCGTCGTGTTTGTCGACGAAGTGGCCGAAAAGATCTGGAAACCGGAAAATTATGAGTCCCGGTTCTACGGCCCGGTGACGCTCCGGGACGCACTGACGCATTCGCGAAACCTCGCGACGGTCCGTCTGCTGGACCAGGTGGGGATCCGCAACGTGGTGGACATGGCCCGGCGTTTGGGAATCCAAAGCCTCCTGAATCAGGATCTCTCCCTGGCACTGGGCTCCTCGAGCGTAAGCCTCATCGAGCTCAGTTCGGCCTTCGGCGTATTCGCCAACGAGGGAATCCGTGTGGAACCGGTGGCCGTCCTCTCGGTCGCGGACGCGGCGGGGAATATCCTGGAGGAGTACGAGCCCTCCGCGCGGGAGGCGATCTCCAAAGAGGCGGCCTATGTAGTCACGAATATGATGGAGGACGTCATCCAGCGCGGCACGGGCTGGCGGGCCAAGGTCTTGGGGCGACCCTTGGCGGGGAAGACCGGAACGACGAACGATTTTACCGACGCCTGGTTCGTGGGTTTCTCGCCAAATCTGGTCGCGGGGGTCTGGGTGGGATTTGATGACCTCCGGTCCCTGGGGGATCGCGAGGCCGGGGGATCCGCCGCCCTCCCGATCTGGATCAATTTCATGCGGGTCGGCCTCCAGTCCGGGCCGGTTATGACCTTTCCCATTCCGGAAAGCGTGGTCTTTGCCCGAATCGATCCGAATACCGGTCTGCTCGCGCCGGAGGGGGCCGAGGGAGCCGTTGTCGAAATCTTCGTGAAAGGTTCGGAGCCCGTGACGGCGTCGAGCCGCGGTCCCAAACCGGCCGAATTTTTCCGAATCGACGCCATCCCGTAGCCATCGGGCCGATTGACTTTTCTCCCCCGTTTCACCTACTATACTCTTGCTTTTCATGGTCTTTAGAACCCCTGTTCAGATGAGAAAGGAAGCGCAATGTCGGCGAAAGTGGGAATCAACGGATTCGGTCGGATCGGGCGCAATTTATTCCGGGCGTCGCTAAAGAACCCCGAGATCGAATTCGTGGCGGTGAACGATCTGACCGACGCCACGACCCTGGCCCATCTCCTGAAGTACGATTCGGTCCACGGGGGGCTCCGGGCCGAGGTGGAGGCCGGGGAGCGTTCGATCCGCGTGGACGGACGAACCATCGAGGTCCTCGCCGAAAAGGAGCCACGGAACCTTCCCTGGAAGCGACTGGGGGTCCAAATCGTGGTGGAGTCCACCGGCCTTTTCACCGACCGGGCCGATGCCGAATTGCATCTGGCGGCCGGGGCGCGGCGCGTGATCATTTCGGCGCCGGCCAAGGACCCCGACCTGACGGTGGTGATGGGCGTGAACGAATCCGTGTACGACTCCTCCAAGCACGCCATCCTTTCAAACGCCTCATGCACCACCAACTGTCTGGCTCCCGTGGCGAAGGTTCTGCTTGACGCCTACGGCATCAAGCGCGGGCTGATGACCACGGTCCATTCCGTGACGAACGATCAGCGGCTCCTCGACCTGCCCCACAAGGATCTCCGTCGAGCGAGGGCGGCCGGCCTCTCAATGATTCCGACCACGACCGGGGCGGCCAAGGCCCTTTTCCATGTTCTCCCCCAGCTGAAGGGAAAGATGGACGGGATGGCGATCCGCGTTCCGACCCCCAATGTCTCCGTGATCGATCTCGTAGCCGAGATCGAAAGGGACGCCACCGTGGCCGACATCAACCGGCGGTATCGGGAGGCGGCCGAGGGACCCCTGAAGGGAATCCTGCAGTACACGGAGGAGCCGCTCGTATCGGTGGATCTGAACGACAATCCCCATTCGGCCATTCTGGACGCCACGCTGACAAAGGTCCTTGAAAGCCGCATGGTGAAGGTTATCGCGTGGTACGATAATGAGTGGGGCTATTCCTGCCGACTGAGAGATCTGATCCAGTACATCGCGAATCGGGGATGAGGATGGGGTTTGCTTCATCCCCCGCCGTCCGCCGCCGCGCTTGCGCCGAGGCCGCCTCATGAACGGGCACAAGGTCACCATCGAGGATCTGGACATCAAGAAGAAGCGGGTCATTATCCGGGCCGACTTCAATGTCCCCTTGGACGAGCAGCTGAACATTTCGGACGATACCCGGATCCGCTCCACCCTGGCCACCATTAATTACGCGATCGACGAGGGAGCGAAGGTGATTCTCTGCTCCCATTTGGGAAGGCCCGACGGAAAAAGCGATCCCCGGCTCAGCCTCGCCCCCGTCGCAAAACGGCTGCAACGCCTCCTTGGGAAGGAGGTCCAGTTCGCGCCGGACTGCATCGGGCCCCCGGTGGAAAAACTGGTAAAGCGGATGAAGCGGGGCGACGTTCTCCTCCTGGAGAATCTCCGGTTTCACCCGGGAGAGGAAAATAACGACGATGAGTTCGCGCGGGCGCTCGCCCGGCTGGGCGACGTCTTCGTGAACGACGCATTCGGAACGGCCCATCGCAATCACGCCTCCGTGAGCGGCCTGACGCGGTTTATCTCCCAATCGGCGGCGGGGTTCCTCATGCAGAAGGAGATCACCTATCTGGAAGGGGCCATGGAGAATCCCGCGAGGCCTTTCGTGGCGATCCTCGGGGGCGCCAAGGTGTCGGGGAAGCTGGGGGTGGTCGAGAACCTGGGGAAAAAGGTGGACAAGGTGATCATCGGCGGCGGAATGGCCTTCACCTTTTATAAGGCGCTCGGATATGAGGTCGGGAATTCCCTGGTGGAGGACGGGATGCTCCAGATGGCGATGGACATACGAAACCACGCGCGAGCGCGCGGGGTCAAATTTTACCTGCCGGTCGATTGCGTGGTGGCCCAGAGCCTCGACCCCAATGCCGAGACCAAAATCACGCCGATGCAGGAGATCCCGAAGGACTGGATGGCCCTGGACATCGGGCCGGCTTCCGTCAAGCTGTTCACGGAGGCACTGGCGAACGCCAAGACGATTCTGTGGAACGGCCCCATGGGCGTATTCGAACGGGACGCCTACTCGCGGGGCACCCTGGCCGTGGCGCATGCCGTGTCCGATTCCTACGCGCTGACGATCGTCGGAGGGGCCGATACCGCGATGGCGGTCCACCGTGCGGGCGAATCCGAAAACATCTCCTTCATCTCCACGGGCGGCGGGGCCGCGCTCCAGCTGCTTGAAGGGAAACCGCTCCCGGGCCTGGTCGCGCTGCCGGATCGGGATGAATCGGATTCCGGGCGGGGGTGATCACGAAGCGACGAGGCCTAAACACGCCGCCGCCCATCGTGGTCGGTAACTGGAAAATGCACAAGACGGCGGCCGAGTCGGTCTTAACGGCCCGGCGGCTGGCGAGGTTATTAAGATCGGTTCGCGGCGTGAAGGTCGTGATCGCCCCGAGCTTCACGGCGCTTGAGCCGGTCGGGAGAGTGCTCAAAGGCTCGAGGGTCGGACTCGGAGCGCAAAACGTTCACTGGGAAGAGGAAGGCGGTTTCACGGGGGAAGTCTCCCCCAGGCAGATTTGGTCGGCGGGCGTCCGCACGGTCCTGGTCGGTCACTCGGAAAGACGACGCTTCTCTGGGGAGACGGATGATCTGGTCAACCGGAAGGTTATCGGGGCGCTCCGGCACCGGCTGGTTCCCATCCTCTGCGTGGGGGAGACGCTTAACGAGCGCCGTTCGGACCGGACGGCGGAGGTGATCCGGGGGCAGCTTGCGAAGGGATTGATGGGCGTGTCGCGAGAGGACGGTCGCCGCCTGATCATCGGGTATGAGCCGGTCTGGGCGATCGGCGGGGGGCACGTGGCCACGGCGATGCAGATCGCCGAGGCCCATGACGAAATTGACAAGGGGCTGGTAGAGATTTTCGGCCCGGCCTTGGCGGGGGAGATTCCGATTCTGTACGGCGGCAGCGTGTCGTCCCGGAACATCGCGGAGCTTGCCTCGGTGAAGCGGCTCAACGGCGTCCTGGTCGGCGGGGCCTCGCTCGATACGGCCGAGTTTGCGGCGATCGCCCGGGGCCTGGCGAAAGGAAAACAGGAGGGATAAAGAGGATGTATTTATTCATGGTGATCGTTCATGTGCTGGTCAGCTTCATCATGGTGGGCGTGATTCTTTTGCAGTCCGGGAAGGGAGCCGAGATCGGGGCGGCCTTCGGCGGCTCCAGTCAGACCATCTTTGGGAGCCGCGGTCCGGGGACATTCCTCAGCAAGATGACGGCCGTCGCCGCCGCGATCTTCTTCGTCACCTCGCTGGGACTCTCGGTCCTTTCCAAGGGCCGCTTTTTATCCAGCAGCGTCGTGGATACGACTCAGAAGCCCGCCGCCGAGGCGGAGGCCCTCCCCGCGGCCACCCCCGAAGTCGGGGAGGCGCCGGCTCCCGTCTCGCCACCCGCGGAGTCCCCGGCCGAGCCCCCCGCGCCGTCCCCGTGATTTCCCCCCGAAAATCAGGAATCCCCGCGTGGATCGTCATGATCGCGGCGGGCGTCTATCTTTTATCGGGATGCAGTTCGTCGAAGGAACCCACGAGCCCGAACACGATCCACATTGGTTCGATCGGCGACGCCCAGCGCCTGATCCCGATGCTCGCCTCGGACTCGGCCTCCGGGGACATCAGCGGATGGATCTTCAACGGCCTAGTCAAGTACGACAAGGATCTGAACCTTGTGGGCGATCTGGCCGAGAGCTTCACGGCTTCCCCGGACTGCCGTGAGGTCGTCTTCCGTCTTCGGAAAGGCGTCCGGTGGCAGGACGGGAAGGAGTTCACGGCGGCCGACGTCCTTTTCACCTACCGGAAGTCGATCGATCCCAAGGTGGCCACGCCCTACAGCGGTGACTTTGAGCGCGTCGAGACGATCGAGGCCCCGGATGATTATACGGTGCGGGTTACCTATAAGGAACCCTTTGCCCCGGGGCTGGCCAGCTGGGGAATGGGGATCATCCCGAAGCACATTCTAGAAAACGCCGATCTCAACACGACCGAATTTAACCGCAAGCCGATCGGCACCGGCCCCTACCGGATCAAGGAGTGGACCACCGGACAGAAGATCGTGCTTGCGGCCAACGGGGAATACTTCGAGGGCAAGCCGAGGGTGGGGGAATACGTCTACCGGATCATCCCGGACAACGCGACGATGTTTCTCGAGCTGAAGGCCGGCGGCCTGGATTTCATGGGGCTGTCTCCGCTCCAGTACCAGCGCCAATCGGACACCGATTATTTCAAGCAATATTTCAATAAATTCCGGTATCCCGCGTTCGCGTACACCTACCTGGGTTACAACCTTCTGGATCCCCGGTTTGCCGACCGGCGGGTCCGCCGGGGGATCGCCCACGCGATCAACCGGCCGTCGGTGATCGAGGGCGTACTGTTCGGCGTCGGGCGCCCGGCCGATCAGCCGGTGCCGCCCGAATCCTGGGCCTATAATCCGGGAGTCCCGAGGTTCGAGTATAACCCTGAGAAGGCCCGGCGGTTGCTTGCCGAGGCCGGCTGGAAGGACACGAACGGGGATGGGATCCTGGACAAGGACGGCCAGCCCTTCCGTTTCACCCTCATGACGAATCAGGGAAACAACGAGCGGGCTAAAACGGCCGAGATCGTTCAGCGGGATCTCGAGAAGATCGGGCTCAAGGTCGAGATCCGTATACTGGAGTGGCAGGCCTTCCTCCATCAATTTATCGACAAGAAAAAGTTCGAGGCGATCATCCTCGGATGGTCGCTGGGCCGGGACCCCGACTCGTTCGATATATGGCATTCCTCCAAGACGAAGGAAGGGGAATTCAACTTCGTTTCCTACAGCAACCCGGAGGTCGACCGGCTTCTCCTGGAGGGACGGAACACCTGCGATCACGACCGGCGCCGCGCGATTTACGAAAAGATTCATTCGCTGATCGCCGAGGATCAGCCCTACACCTTCCTCTACTATCCCGACGCGCTTCCCATCGTTCACAAACGCTTCAAGGGCATCTCGCCCTCCGCCATCGGGATCTGGTACAACTTTCCCACCGAGTGGTACGTTCCCCAAAACCGAGCCGAGTGGTACCCGTAAAATCGGGCCCGCGAAGCGCTTCCACACGCAGAGTTCTTCAATAGTCTATTTTGGGTTGAGCTGCCTTCCATCTCGCCCTTGTGGTTTTTAGGTATTTTGATTATAATCGGCCCAACTGTCCTGCCGGATTTTTCTGTCTTTTTAGATTATCTCTGCACCATTGCGCCATCACGAGGCCGACCGTTGGAGAGCGAATCAGAATCCTTAAAGTCACACGTCGCAACCTTAATCCGACGCAGGGGCACGGGAAACGGGTCGTGGTCGCGGCGGATGTACAGACAGGAAAGAAGCGAAATACAAGATGAGCCAAGAGCAGATTTGACCCCTTTTCAGGAAAGAAGCGAAATACAAGATGAGCCAAGAGCAGATTTGACCCCTTTTTCTATGACGCCGCCTATGTCGCCCTGGCCGAGAGGGTGGGATTTCCATTAGTGAC
>CAYJTJ010000079.1:0-8588 GCA_964372835.1 uncultured Nitrospirota bacterium | reverse complement strand
GGCCGAGTAACCCTTTTTCCTTGCCGAGGGATTCCAACATGTGACGGTAATGCTCAAACAACTCATCACCATCCTTTTTCAGCAGACTGGGCCAACTATATTTCTCCGGAACCACGCCTTTCTGGTTGTACGGCGGCCGCATCCGCTCATCGGCCATCTTGAGAAACAGCAAATACGTCAACTGCTCGACGTAGTCGCCGTAGCTCATCCCGTCGTCGCGGAGGACGTTGCAGTAGTTCCAGAGTTTTTGGACGATGGCGGAGGAAGTCATCGGGGTTTTCTCGCCTCGCTTCTGGCCCTGTAAAGTTTCTCAGTGAATCCGCCCTCCTCCAGGAACTGTTGCTCAAGTTGGTGAAGTTGCCGGTCGAGCAGATAATTCGTCTGGTGGATCAGGCAGACCAGCGCATTGGCCGCCGTCTCGGCGTTGCTCTCGACCAGGTTTTTATAGGTCGTATAAGACCTATTGGTCTTATAAACCAGCTTTCTCACCGCTTCCGCGGTGGGGTGGTTCTTCTCCCAGAGCGCCAGCCCGCGTTGCCGCAAAAAATCCTGATAATCCAGCAGCAGCTCCTCCAGGCTCGCTCGCGCCACGCCCACCAACTTCAGTTCGGTTTTCTTGGACGTGCCGGACGCCATGCTGCCCTCGGCAATGTTCTGCTTGCCGCTTCGCGCAGCCTGCACCATCTGGTCGTGCGTGCGCGAACGGCGGTCCACAAACCGGTCGCAGAACTTCGCCGTGGCGTCGTAAACGATCTCGGCGTTCTGATACGACTTCAACTCGCGGTATCCGCCGTGCGGCCCGATCAAACCCGGGTTCGGCTTTTTGCGCTCATCCTTCATGCTTTTATCTCACAGGTCGCTCATCCGTCGTCGCGGAGGACGTTGCGGTAGTTCCGGAAATCCTGGACGATATACTCAAAGGAGCTAATCTGCCTATCTTTATTACTTCTTACCCAGATCTGTTAGATCTTCAACTTGAGCAATGTCGGCAAGAGCCCTCGTGTATTTGCGTAACTCCTCCTGGAGTTTGGCAAGATCCTTTCGAGATTCCTTTCGCATCCTGGGATCGTTAAATGCCCCACCGAGCGATAGGCGGTGCCACTTGGCTGTGAAAGGACGAACAATCTGGTTCAACACAACCACAGCAATTTTTGTGAATTGAACACACTCTCTGCCTTTATGTCGAAGAATCTCACGGGTAATAGGAAAAAGCGAATGGATGCTGTCCAAAGCAGTCTTCTCGTCACCGTGGCTAGCTGGCAACGGCTGTGTCACAATACGAGTAAGCATCTCGACATAGAGCTCCCAAGCAGCTTCCCGATCTTTCTCCTGCGGTTGCCACTCTGTTTCAAGAATTCCGACATTGATCTTGAGGCTGGTCAGGTCCCAATTCTCTAACCACTTCCGTAGTTTCATCTACTGACTCCTAAATATAATAGTTTTATTGCTTCCATGGTGACGTTCCATTTCGTGCCATCATGGGTCGGCTATTCACGATCAATTCAGTAGAGCGGTTTATCGCCTGCTCGATTAATCCTTTAAGGTTAGCTGCGTTAATAGAAGCCCAGCCTGTCCAGATCGCATAACCAGCTTGTATATTATCATGAAGTCGGTCTGGAACAATGAAATTGCCAGATGGATTCTTGGGATTGGTTGGAAGATTGACGCCGATTAAGCCGTGCTTCGCATCCAACGTAGCTTTGATTTCCCAATCGACATATTTACGCCAGGGAGTTTCTTTGCCACAAAGAACGATTGTGCACGAAGAGCCAGAAATGTAATTATCGCGGATGCGTTGCATCACATAATTCACATCATCGCTGTCGATTTGTCGTTCCAATGAGTTATCAAAAATGAAATCATAGGTGTCGGCAAATAATCTCGAAAAGGCATCATAGTAAGCCTGATCTCCACCATGATGGTAGCCCACGAAGATTTTACGCTTTTTGGGCTGCTGCATCTGTGATAGCAAAGAGCCGAGGATAGATTGCTGTGACATAGTAGAAAGAATAGGGTCAAAAGAATAGGGTCAGGTCTTGCATTGCAACATCCGCCGCCAGCCGGAACTTTTCTTCAAACCCAAGATCCACACCGTTATTTTTTGCACCCGGCCATGGTCAGGTCCTCCGATCAACTATTTTTCGCTTCCCCCCGCCCGCGCGGCGCCGCCCGGTTGATTTTGCGGGAATGATGCAGAATCAATATATTCGTTGTGGCAGTATTGGGTTCGATATCCATCAAACGGCCTCGTGACGGCATGCGGGCACACAGATAAAAAATTCGGCAGGACAGGCGAGAGGGATTATACTTAAAATGCCTGAAAATCACAAGGGCGGGCAAAGGAGGGATGGGAGCGATTGAAGGACCCCGCCTTCACGGGCGGGGTCCTTCAATGGGTTGCGGACGCTTGCTTACTCCAATACCGTTCTCTTAAACATCGTAATAGAGGAAGAACTCGTAAGGATGGGGCCGGAGCCTCAGCGGGTCGACCTCTTTATCCCGCTTGTACTGGATCCAGGTTTTGATCACATCCTTGGTGAAGACACCCCCCTTTAAAAGAAACGCATGGTCGCGCGCCAGGTGATCCAAGGCCTCGTTCAGACTGGCGGGCATCGTCGGAATTTTTGAAGCTTCCTCGGCCTCCAAATCGTACAGGTCCTTATCCATCGGAAGCCCGGGGTCGATCTTGTTTTCAATCCCGTCGATACCGGCCATCAGCATGGCCGCAAAGGCCAGGTAGGGATTGCAGGCAGGATCCGGGAACCGCACCTCGATCCGCTTCGCTTTCGGATTGGCCGAGTACATCGGGATCCGAACCGAGGCCGATCGGTTCCGACTGGAATAGGCCAGAAAGACCGGGGCCTCGAATCCGGGCGTGAGACGCTTAAAGGAGTTCACGGTCGGATTGGTCAGGGCCGCCAAGGCCGGCGCGTGTTTTAATATCCCGCCGATATAATGGAGGCACATTCGGCTCATGCCGGCGTACTCCTTGCCCGCGAAGAGCGGCTTTCCCTCTTTCCAGATCGACTGATGGGTATGCATCCCCGAACCGTTGTCCCCGAAAAGAGGCTTGGGCATAAAGGTGACCGTCTTGCCGTGCCGTTTCGCGACATTCTTGACGATGTATTTGTACAGAAGCATTTTATCCGCCATCCGGACCAGCGAATCATACCGCATATCGATCTCGGCCTGCCCCGCGGTGGCCACCTCATGGTGCTGTTTCTCGATGATGATGCCGGCCTTCTTCATCTCCAGGATCATCTCGGTACGGATGTCCTGCTGGCTGTCGGTCGGAGGAACAGGAAAGTAACCCTCCTTGTGGCGGGGCTTGTAGCCCAGATTCATCCCTTCCTTTCCGCTGTTCCAGACCCCTTCCTCCGAATCGATGAAGTAGTATCCGCAGTTCGCCGTTTGATCAAAACGGGCCGCATCGAAGATGAAAAATTCGGCCTCCGGGCCGAAGTAGGAAACATCCCCGATCTTGCTCTTTGACAGGTACGACTCGGCCTTCTTGGCCACATATCGCGGATCCCGCGAGTAGGGCTCCTGTGTGATGGGGTCCAGGATGTCGCACACCAGGCTTAAGGTCGGCGCCTGGCAGAACGGATCGATCATGGCCGTGTTCGGATCCGGGATGACCAGCATGTCGCTGTTATCGATCGATTGCCATCCGCGGATCGAGGAGCCGTCAAACCCCGAGCCTTCTTTGAAGATCAACTCGGTGAGTTCTTCGACCGGGATGGTGAAATGCTGCCACGTGCCGATGAAGTCCACAAATTTCAGGTCCACCACTTGGACATGATTTTTCTTCGAATACTCGATGACCTCTTTCCCGTTCATAAAGAATCCTCCTGTGAAAAATGTTTATCCACTGATTGGGTTCCAATGGGACACCGGGGGCAAGCCTTCCGTTGGCAAAAAGGGTTTTTCCCGATTTCCCGCGCGGGGGCAATCAAGGAACCCGGGACACCTCCAGGTGATGTTCGATCTGAGACTGCAGGGTCTGCTTGAGATGGCGAATTCTATCAGGGTCGGTGATCTTTTGTCCAGATCGGTCCGTGACGTGGAAGATATCCACCACCTGATCGAGATGGGTCGCCACCTTGGCCGTCTGAATCGACAGGCCCTCCGCAAACAAAACGCGCGCCATCACGGCCAGAAGCCCGGGGCGGTCCTGGGCGAACACCTCGACGATACTGTACCTTTCCGAAATGCTGTTGTCCAGCTCGACCTGAACCGGGGCCGACAGCGGGAAACGGACCGCACCCAAAGAAATTCGCTCCCCCTCACTGAACAAGCCCTCCACCGCCAAATGGCCCCGGAGAACCCGTGCGATCGTCTCCCGGACGTCCCGTAGGCGATTGCCCACGGGCGGCCCGGCATAGTCCGGGTCTCCCACCCAGAACGAGTCAACGACCACTCCGTTGGACCAGGTCGTGATCGCCGCGCTTAAGATCTGGAGACCCTTGGCGGCCAGGACGGAGGTGATTTTATAAAAAATACCGGGCGTGATGTCATCGAACGTGTAGACGCTGTATTCGGTCAAATTCCGCTCCGGATCATTCTGTGCATGGACACTGACGCTGCCCGGGGAAAGCTGCGAAACGCGCTCAAGGTCAAGGACGATCCGATCGGTCGGAATTGAAACGAGGTAGCGGTTCGTCATCGCGGCCAATTGGGCTTTAAGCCATCCGGCCGGATGGGTCTCCCCGAGTAGCGCCTCCACCTCATCCCGAATCCCCTGCGCCTTTTCCTCCTCGGCGATCATCGGGGTTTCACCGGTGAGAAGGCCGAGGGTCTTGCCGTAGAGCTCGGTCAGGAGATCTTTTTTCCACGCGGTCAGCGTCCCCGGTCCTACCGCGCTCACATCACAGATCGTTAGGATAAAAAGCATCTTGAGCACGTCCGGCGTCCCGACCGATTTGGCGAATTGGGTTAGGACCCTGTCATCCGCCAGATCCCGGCGAAACGCCACATGGGTCATGCGCAGGTGGTGCCGAACGAGAAAAACAAGCGACTCCGACGCGGCCGAGTCGAGGCCCAGTCGTTTCGCGGCCTCGGATGCCATCGAGGCTCCCTCCTCGGAATGGTTGCCGCCGAGTCCTTTTCCCAGGTCATGCAGCAGCAGGGCCAAAACGAGGATCTCGCGTCGGCCGATTTCCTTTAATGCCTTCGGGGCGATTCCCATCTGCTCCGATAACCGCTCGGCCTCCTCCACGGCGCGGATGCAGTGTTCATCCACCGTGAATTTATGGTACAGGTTGAACTGCATCAACCCCCTCACGCGTCGGAATGCCGGGAGGATCTGCTCGAGTATTCGATATCGGTGAAGATCCCGTAGCGTCCGGGAAAGGCCCCGGACGTCCGATAGAATCGAGAGGAAGGCCGAATGGGATTCGGGGCTTGAAAAAAGGTCGGCCGACCACCGGCCCATCCGATCCCGCAACGCCCCCTGTGTTTCCACGGAGAGTCGGGCCCCAAACGCCTGACACCGTCGAAACATTTCTAGAATTCGTTCCCCCCGGCTCAGCACATTAGAACGTTGATCGGGAGGAATCGACAGGACATTCCCGGAAAGAATGAAGAACTCGCCCACGCGACGACGGCTCAGCCGATTCCGGAACCGCCGCCAGAGACCGGTGGAGGCCATGGCCTCGATGGATCGGCCGGTGATCTCGGCGATGGCCCTCGTGTGGTCGTAGTAGCGCTGCATGAACTGCTCGACCGCCAGGAGGTTGTTCCCGTCGTGATAGCCCCACCGTTCGGCCAGTCGGATCTGATCGTCAAAGGTCAGGGTATCCTGGCACCGCCCGGCCGCAAAATGAAGCTCGTTTCGATTCCTCCATAAAAATTCCTGGGCCTCGGTCAGTGCCCGATGATCCTGTTTTGAAAGAAGCCCCTGCTGTTTGAGCGAGTCCAGAGAGGGGGTTTGGTAGCGGATCTGGGACAGCCAGCGGAGGAGGTGGATGTCCCGAAGCCCTCCCCGGCTCTTTTTGATGTGCGGTTCGAGGAGATGGACGGTGGTTCCATACTGGTCGACCTCGGCTTCGCGGCTTAGAATTTTCGCGCGGGCGAAATGGCCGGGCCGGCGGAGCGTCACCTTCCGGCGGTAGCGCGAGCGGAACTGGTCAAACAGCGCGCGACTTCCGGTCAGAAAACGGGCCTCCATCAGGGCGGTTCGCACCGTGAGGTCGGCCCTTCCGATCTCGATGCAATCCCGCACGGTTCGTGTGCTGTGACCGACCTGAAAACCGATGTCCCAGAGCACCTGAAGCATCCGACCGGGGATCCCTTCCGTGGCCCGCCTGAGCGCGGGCCGGTGGAGGAACATGATATCAATATCCGAATAAGGCGATCGTTCACCTCGACCATACCCACCGAGCGCTACGATCGCGAGCCCGTCCTCGAATTTCCAGCGTTCCCCGGCGGGTACCGAATGAAGGGTCTCCGTGTAAACCCGCTCTATCACCTCATCCGTCAAATCGGTCATCGCGGCGATGACCTGCTCTCCCGTCGCTCCCTCCGCGTGATGCCGGCGGATCTCCTCGAATCGTTTTTGAATGATATCCCTTATCATTCGATTTGCATCGAGACTTCCTCGGATCGTCCAAGCTACAGGGCCGAATCCCCGGTCTCCCCGGTTCGGATACGGACCGTCTGGGCCAGATCCGTGATGAAGATCTTCCCATCCCCGATCGTTCCGGTCTTGGCTTTGCCCACGATGGCCTGGATCGCCCGATCGGCGATGTTGTTCGCGACCACGACCTCGATCTTGATTTTCGGAACGAACTCGACGGAATATTCCGCGCCGCGATAGGTTTCTTTATGACCCTTCTGTCGACCGAATCCCTTCACTTCGGTGATCGTCATCCCCTGGATCCCCATCTCGGTCAGGGCCTCTTTCACCTCATCAAGCTTGAAGGGCTTGATGATGGCCTCGATTTTCTTCATGAGGTTTCTCCTCTTTGTTGATGATTTCTCTATAAGGTATAGGCGCTCTCGTCATGCTGAGTCAGATCCAGTCCGCTGCGTTCCTCTTCATTGTTCAGCTTCAGGCCCATTGTTGAATCGACAATCTTTAATATAACGAACGTCCCCACCAGCGCCAGGATCCAGGCCGCCGCAACCGCCACGATCTGCTTGATGAGTTGGCCGGGGTTTCCAAAGAAGAGACCGCTCCCGGCCGAATTAATCGCGGGATTGGCAAACAACCCGGTCGCGATCGCCCCCCATGTCCCGCCGATTCCATGGATTCCGAAGGCATCCAGGGCGTCATCATACCCCAATTTTCCCTTGAGAATGACGGCGAAATAGCAGATGATTCCTGCCCCGATTCCGATCATTATAGATGAAACAGGCCCGACAAATCCAGAACCCGGAGTGATGGCGACCAGGCCGGCCACCGCGCCGCTGGCCCCGCCCAGGACCGTGGGTTTGCCGCGGCACCCCCATTCCGAGAGCATCCAGGCCAGGGCCGCAGAGGCCGCTGCGGTATTGGTGACCACAAAGGCACTCGTGGCCAGTCCGCCCGAGGTGACCGCGCTGCCGGCATTGAACCCAAACCATCCAAACCAGAGAAGGGAAGCTCCGATCAGAGTAAAGGGCATATTATGAGGGGCCATGGCTTCGCGCCCGTAACCCAGCCGCCGGCCGATATAAATGGCGCAGACCAGACCCGACACCCCGGAGCTGATGTGAACCACCGTCCCGCCTGCAAAATCCAGCGCACCCAGGTCGCGCAGCCAGCCGCCGACTCCCCAGACCCAGTGGGCGAGAGGATCATAAACAAACGTGGCCCATAACAAAGTAAAGACCAAAAAGGCGCTGAACCTGACCCGTTCGGCAAAGGCACCCACGATCAGAGCCGGAGTGATCACGGCAAACATAAGTTGGAAGACCATGAAGGCCTGGTGTGGAATCGTACCGGCATAATCCGCATTGGGCTCGAGCCCCACCCCTTTTAACCCCAGCCAGTCCAGTCCGCCGATCATATGCCCTATATCCGGGCCGAATGCGAGGGAATATCCCCACAAGACCCACTGAACGCTGATCAAACAGAGGATGATAAAGCTGTGCATCATCGTCCCGAGGGCGTTCTTTCGACGAACCATCCCCCCATAGAACAGCACCAGGCCGGGGGCGGTCATGGCCAGCACGAGGGCCGAAGACGTTAGAACCCAGGCGGTATCGCCCGTATCGATCTTCGGCGGCGCCGGAGCCGCTTCCCCGGAAGGCGCTTTTTCCGGGCCGCCTGCCGCTTCCGTGGTTGCATGAGGAACTGCTCCTTCCTGCGCACGGCATAACCCAGGAATGACAGTCAAGCCAACCAGAAGAAGCAGCACGCTCACGTACCGCTTCCCCAGTCGCATAGTAACCATGGATCTCCGCTCAGTAATCGTCAATCTCTGGATTCCGATCTCCGCCAGGACTTCCTTCACTTCTTCGAGCTTGAACGGCTTGATGAATCGCTCACCTTAGAACAGCGCTCCTCCAATGAAAACCGCTCTATATCCGGCTCCGGTCAGATTACGACGCCACCGCCTTCGAGGGGGCGGAGGCGACCGGAGATCCATGACCGAGCGGGAGGG
>CAYJTJ010000078.1:0-8689 GCA_964372835.1 uncultured Nitrospirota bacterium | reverse complement strand
TGTTCTATTCGGGGGTCCGCCCGGCCGTGAACGTGGGCCTCTCCGTGTCCCGGGTCGGGGGATCGGCCCAGATCAAGGCGATGAAGCAGGTGGCCGGCAGCCTCCGGCTCGACCTCGCCCAGTATCGCGAGATGGCGGCCTTCGCCCAGTTCGGGTCGGAGCTGGACAAAACGACGCAGGCGATGCTGGCCCGGGGGGCGAGGATGGTGGAGCTTCTGAAACAGGATCAGTATGAGCCGCTGTCCGTCGAAACCCAGATCTTGGTTATTTTTGCGGGCGTCAACGGCTATGTGGACGATCTGTCCAAGGAGCAGGTCCGTTTGTTCGAGCGGGAAATGATCCGCTACTTCGACCGGCGGGGAGGCGAGGTCAGGAAAGAGGTCGCCGCGAAGAAGACCCTGGACAAGGAGCTGACCGAGAAAGTCAAGCGGGCCCTCGATGCGTTCAAGCAGGAGTTCATGAAGAAACTCTCCATCGAGACGGAGGGATGAGGGGTCGCGATGCCGAGTCCGCAGCACATCCGTCGGAAGATTACGTCGATCAAAAACACGCAGAAGATCACGAAGGCGATGAAGATGGTGGCCGCGGCCAAGCTCAAGCGGGCCCAGGACCGGATTCTGGGGGCCCGTCCGTATGCCCAGAATATGGCCAAGGTTTTAAGATCGCTGAGCCGGCAGGTGGACCCGGATCTCCATCCGCTGCTTCACCGCCGCACCGTCCGTCGCGTGGAGCTGCTGGTGGTGACGGCCGACCGGGGGCTCTGCGGCGCGTTCAACGCGAACATCCTTCGGCGCGCGCAGGCCTTCCTCCGGGAAAAAAAGGAGGCGGGATTGGACGCCGGGATTTCGATCGTGGGCCGGAAGGCCCGGGACTTCTTCCGGAAGAGGGAGGTCGCGCCGCGAGGTCTGTGGGTCCGAATGTTTGACCGGTTGAGTTACGCCCAGGGGGCCGAGATCGGACGGGATATCGTCCGGGAGTACACCCAGGAAACCTTCGACGAGTTCTACCTCCTCTACAACGAGTTCAAGTCGGTCATGCAGCAGCGCATCGTGATCGCCAAGCTGCTTCCCATCGAGCCGGATTCGGACGAAGCGCCTCTTGTGGGGGAGTATCTGTACGAACCCGGGGAGTCGGAGGTGTTGGAGCAACTCCTGCCGCGGTATATCGAGGTCCAGATATTCCGCGCGCTGCTGGAATCGGCCGCGGGGGAGTTGGGGGCGCGGATGACGGCGATGGACGCCGCGACGCGGAACGCCGGGGATTTGATCGATCGGATGACGCTGGTCTACAACAAGACGCGCCAGGCCGTCATCACCAAAGAGCTGATGGACATCGTGGGGGGCGCCGAGGCGCTGAGGGGAAACTGAGCGGAGGTCGCGCGTGAGCAAGGGGAAAGTGATTCAGGTGATCGGGCCCGTGGTGGACGTGGAATTTCCTCCGGGGAAGCTTCCCGACATCTACAATGCGCTTCGTCTGGAAGAGGAGGCCGATGAGAAGAGTCGGCGGCCGCAGATCCGTCTCACGCTAGAGACCGCCCAGCATTTGGGTGAAAATCGGGTGCGGGGCGTGGCGATGTCCTCGACCGAGGGAGTCGTTCGCGGCATGGAGGTGGTGGATACCGGGGCGCCCATCTCGGTTCCCGTCGGTCCTGAGACGCTGGGGAGACTCTTAAACGTGCTGGGGGAACCGGTGGATCGTCAGGGGGCGGTCCAGGCCAAGAAACGGTACGCAATCCATCGGCCGGCCCCGCTCTTGGCGGATCAGGAGACCCGAACGGAAGTCTTCGAGACCGGAATCAAGGTGATCGACCTCCTCGAGCCGTACTCGCGCGGAGGAAAAGTGGGACTGTTCGGCGGGGCCGGCGTGGGGAAAACGGTCATCATCATGGAGCTGATCAACAACATCGCCACGCAGCACGGCGGGTACTCCGTCTTCGCCGGCGTCGGGGAGCGGACCCGGGAGGGGAACGATCTCTGGTTGGAGATGAAGGAGTCCGGCGTGATCAGCAAGACGGCGCTGGTGTACGGCCAGATGAACGAACCGCCGGGCGCGCGGCTGCGGGTCGGGCTGACCGGCCTGACGATGGCCGAATATTTCCGGGATGAAGAGGGCCAGGACGTTCTCCTCTTCATTGATAACATCTTTCGGTTTACCCAGGCCGGATCCGAGGTCTCGGCCCTCCTCGGCCGGATGCCGTCCGCCGTGGGATACCAGCCGACCCTCGCCACCGAAATGGGCACCCTTCAGGAGAGGATCACGTCGACCCGGAAGGGCTCGATCACATCCGTGCAGGCGATCTATGTTCCGGCCGACGACTTGACGGATCCCGCTCCGGCCACGGCCTTCGCGCATCTGGATGCGACGACCGTCTTGTCCCGCCAGCTGGCCGAGCTGGGCATCTACCCCGCCGTCGACCCCCTGGACTCCACCTCGCGCATCCTGGACCCGAAGGTCGTGGGAGAAGAGCACTACACCATTGCGCGACAAGTCCAGGCGACGCTCCAACGATACAAAGACCTCCAGGATATCATCGCGATCCTGGGTATGGACGAGCTGTCGGATGACGATAAGCTCACCGTATCCCGGGCCCGAAAAATTCAGCGATTCCTCTCCCAGCCGTTCCATGTCGCCGAGGCCTTCACCGGGGCGCCCGGAAAATACGTCAAGCTCACAGACACGATCAAGGGCTTCAAAGAAATCGCGGATGGAAAATACGACGATCTTCCCGAGCAGGCCTTCTACATGGTCGGGCCGATCGAGGAGGTCGTCGAGAAGGCCAATAAGCTGACCGGGAAGGAGGCGCCTTAAATGCCCGGAAAAATTCATTTTGAGCTGGCGACCCCCGACCGGCTCTTGATCAGCGAGGAGGTGGACGAGGTGATCGCGCCCGGCTCCGAGGGTAAGTTCGGCGTTCTTCCGGGCCACGCCAATTTTCTTACGACGCTCCGGGTCGGCGAGCTGCGATACCGGAAAGGGGATCAATGGCTGCGGCTGGCGGTGAGCGGGGGATTTGCCGAGGTCAATCCGACCCGGATCACGGTCCTAGCCGAACTGGCGGAGCGGGCCGAGGAGATCGACCTGGCCCGGGCAGAGGCCGCGGTCAAGAAGGCCCAGGGAGAGATCGGGGCCGCGGCCGGCAAAATGATGGAGATGGAAGCGGCCCGACGCGAGCTTGAGAAGGCCCTGATGCGTCTAAAAGTTGGGAGGAAGCGAACTTAAAAGTCACCCACCGTTTTTGGCGGCGGGATCCCGCCTGCAATGCCCGCCATGGCCGATTCCCGAAGAAACCGCCTCCCCGGTCCATGCCGCGGGCATCTCTTGTAACCGACCGGACAGTATGCGATAATTCCCATCTATGCAGTCGGCCGAAATCCGAAAGGCTTTCCTCGACTTTTTTGGTGAGCAGGGACACACCCTCGTGCCCAGCTCGGCATTGATTCCGAAAAAAGACCCCACACTGCTTTTTACCAATGCCGGCATGGTCCAGTTCAAGGATGTTTTTCTCGGCCGGGAGCGTCGGTCTTACCGTCGGGCCGTCTCGGCCCAGAAATGCCTTCGCGCCGGGGGAAAGCACAACGACCTCGAAAACGTCGGCATGACCGGCCGCCACCACACCTTTTTCGAAATGCTCGGCAATTTTTCATTCGGGGATTACTTCAAGGCCGAGGCGATCGCCTACGCCTGGGAGCTTCTGACTGGACGCTGGAACCTTCCCAAGGACCGACTGTGGATCACGATCTTCCGCGAGGACGATGAGGCGGAGGGTTGCTGGAGGAAGATCGGGGTGGCCTCGGGTCGGATCATGCGGATGGACGAGAAGGATAACTTCTGGGCGATGGGCGATACCGGCCCATGCGGTCCCTGCTCCGAAATCCTCATCGATCAAGGGGAGGCGGCCGCGGGGCCGGCACATGACTGCCGCGGTGTCGGGTGCGACTGCGACCGGTATCTGGAGATCTGGAATCTGGTCTTTATGCAGTTCATGCGCGACTCGGGTGGCCGGCTGACCCCCCTTCCGAAGCCCAGCATCGACACCGGCATGGGTCTGGAGCGGATTACCGCGGTCCTTCAGGGCGGCCGTTCAAACTACGAAACGGACCTGTTTGGGGCGGTCTTCAAGGCGGTCTCGGAGAGGACCGATCAAAGCCCGGAAGAGATTCGCTCGACGATGGCCGGTCGGGTGATTGCCGACCATGCCCGAGCGATCGTCTTCCTGATCGGCGACGGCGTCCTGCCCTCGAATGAGGGCCGTGGATATCTCCTCCGTCGAATCATCCGGCGGGCGGCCCGTTACGGAAAGGAGCTGGGGCTTGAGGGACCGTTTCTATACCGGCTTACGGATTCGGTGACGGAGATCATGGCCGAGCCGTATCCCGAGCTGACCCGGACACGAGACATCGTGGCCGAGGTGACGCGGGGGGAGGAAGAACGGTTCATTCAGACACTGGATCAAGGCGTGGAGTTGCTTAAAGAAGTGATCGGCCGGGTGAAAACGGCCGGCGGCCGGATCGTCCCGGGCGAGGAGGCCTTTCGCCTCTACGACACATACGGTTTCCCGCTCGACTTGTCACGGGATATCGCCCGCGATGCGGGGCTCTCGGTCGATGAGGCCGGGTTTCAGGCCTCGATGGAGGATCAGCGGGAGAGGGCCCGCAAGTCCTGGGTCGTAAAGGAGGCCGCGCCCTATTATAAGGAGACGGCCGAAAAACTGGGCGTCAGCGAGTTTGTCGGGTATGAGCGCCTGGAAGAAGAGGTTCGGCTGCTGGGCATTCTTAAAGGCGGGGGATTGGTTAAAAAGGCTGTGGCCGGCGAGACGGTGGAGCTCGTTTTCGACAAGACGCCCTTTTACGGGGAGTCGGGCGGGCAGTCCGGCGATCAGGGGCTCCTGGAGCATCCCAGCGCGCTGGTCGAAGTCCACGCGACGGTCAAGCCCCTTCCGGGATTGTACGTCCATCTGGGAAAAGTCGCCCAAGGGCAGATTGTCGAGGGAGAGACCTTCCGGGCCGTCGTGAACCCGACCGCCCGGTGGGGGGCCTCCCGTAACCATACCGCGACCCATCTCCTTCATACCGCACTTCGGGAGGTGTTGGGGGAGCATGTGAAACAGTCCGGCTCGCTGGTCGCTGCGGACCGGCTCCGGTTCGACTTCGGCCATTATAAGGGCGTGACCGGGCCGGAGCTGGGGCGGATCGAGGCGATCGTGAACGAGCGGATCCGCCAGAACGCCAAGGTCCGGACCGAGGTGATGGGCTTTCAGGAGGCCGTCCGGTCCGGCGCGCTGGCCTTTTTTGACGATAAGTACGGCGAACGCGTCCGGGTCGTCCGAATCGGGGAGTTTAGCCAAGAGCTTTGCGGCGGGACGCACTGTCATGAAACGGGCCAGGTCGGACTGTTCAAACTCCTCCAGGAAGGGAGCGTGGCGGCCGGTGTCCGACGGATCGAGGCCCTAACCGGGGAGACGGCCTACACTTATGTTAAAAAGCAGGAGGAGGACATCCGGGAGGTGGCGGCCCTTCTCAAGGTCCAGCCCCATGAGGTCGTTGAAAAGACGCAACGGCTTGTTGCCCAACTTAAAGAAAAGGAGAGAGAGCTGGATCGGCATAAGTCGAAATCGGCCGGGGGCCAAGCCGGCCGCCTTCTCTCCGAGGCCCGGACGATCGGCGGGATTCAGGTCCTGGCCCGACGGCTGGAGGATGGCCTGGGCCCCAAAGATCTTCGCTCGTTCGCCGATAGTCTGCGGAGCCGGACCCCCGCAAACCTGATCGTGCTCCTGGCCTCCGTCTCATCGGATGGGAGCAACGCCGCGATTGTTACGGCCGTAACCGCCGACCTGACGGGGCGATTCCACGCAGGCGAGATCGCCAAGAAGGTCGCGGCCGTGATGGAGGGGACCGGGGGCGGCCGGCCCGAATTGGCCCAGGGCGGGGGACGGAATGTCTCCCGGCTTGAGGAGGCGCTGGCGCAGGCCTACACCATCGTCGAACGAAGGGCCTCGTAAGCGGTATAATCAAGGGAGGCGGGAAGGAAAGGGAGGTCAGGGTCATGGTTAAATTGATAAGAAAAATGATGCTGGCGGGACTGGGGGCCGAGGCGAAGATCCGCGAGAACTGGCGGACGACGCTTGACGACCTGGTCCACCGGGGGGAGAGTAATCAGGGGGATTTGGCCAAGCGGGTCAAGGACGGCTTCGCTTGCCTTGAGAAGGACCTCAAGGCCGTGGAGGCGAAGGAACGGGAGTTCGTTGATCGCCTGATGGCCAAGCTGCCCGTGGCCACGAAGGCCGACCTTAAGCGGCTTGAGGAAAAAATTCAGGAGATGGCCATGAAAGCGAAGCGAGGGTGACGCGACCATGTCGCCCGAACGCATATTGGCCCTGGATGTCGGCACACGGAGGATCGGCCTGGCGGTCAGCGACGAGCTCGGCTGGACCGCCCATGGGCTGCCCACCCTCGCCCGCATCAGCCTCCGGAAGGACATCGCCCGGCTTCGCGAACTCGTTTCCGAGCACGGCGTGGCGAAGCTCGTCGTCGGGCTGCCCCGGAACATGAATGGAACCCTCGGTCAGAAAGCCGGGGAGGTCTTGGAGCTCATCGAGGTATTGCGGGAACGGCTGAATCTCGACGTGGTTCCTTGGGACGAGCGCCTTACGACCCGGGCCGCGGAGCGGGTTCTCCTTGAAGCGGACGTAAGCCGCGCCAAACGGCGGAAAAAGGTAGACCAGATTGCGGCCGTTCTGATCCTCCAGGGATATCTGGATAATTCTCGCCTGATCCACCCGCCCGAGGCTTGATGGAGATGAAAATCCGAACGCAGACCGGCCTTGTGGTGGGGGTCTCGCTGCTGGCGGGGACCGGCCTGCTCTTTCTCCTTGTGCACGTCCTCACGTTTCTCTACCTGCCGCCGGGTCGGCGCGGCGGGGAGCCCGAATCGGTCGTGGTGGAGATCCCCGAGGGCGCGACCCTTCGGGAAACCGCCCGGCTCCTCGCCGGGAACGGCCTGATCAGCAGCGTGGAAACCTTCATTCTGATCGGCAAGCTCGTCGAGATCGAGCGTCGCGTCATTCCGGGGGAGTACGCCTTCCATAATCAGATGTTTCCGCTCGAGATCCTTCATCTGCTCAAAAGCGGCCGAGTGGTTCTGTACGACGTGACGATTCCGGAGGGATATAATCTCGCCCAGATCGCGCGCCTGCTGGAGGATAAGAAATTGGCCGACGCCGATGAATTCATCCGGAAGGCGACGGATCCCGAGTTCATTTTAGGCCTGGGATATGCGTCCGGGTCGCTCGAGGGTTATCTCTACCCGGAGAGTTATTACTTCACAAAACGCATCGGCGAGGAGGGAATTCTAAGGACGCTGGTCGGCCGATTCGAGGCCGTTTTTAATGAGGAGATGAGGGAGCGGGCGGCGGCGATCGGGATGACGGTTCCGGAAGTCGTCACCCTGGCCTCGATGATCGAAAAGGAAACCTCGCGGGAGTCCGAGCGGTCCCTCGTTTCGGCCGTTTTCCATAATCGGATCAAAAAGAAAATGCCCTTGCAAAGCGATCCCACCGTGATATATGCCCTGCCGGATTTCAAAGGGCGGCTCACCCGCAAGGATCTTAAGACCCGGACGCCCTATAACACCTATCATATTAAAGGGCTCCCCCGCGGGCCGATCGCAAGCCCGGGAAAGGCCTCCTTATGGGCCGCGCTCTATCCGGCCGATGCGGACGATCTCTATTTTGTTTCAAAGAATGACGGGAGCCACCACTTCTCGAAAACGCTGGCGGAACATAACCGGGCCGTCGATAAATACCAGCGTCGCTCGGGGGAAAAGGCCTCGTAATGTCCGGGAGGATCCGCCTGGAAGCCCTGAGCCCATCCGATCGGATCGCGCTCGACCGGCTGCTGGACCAGTTGAGGGGTCTTTATTCTGACCGACTCAAGCGGGTGATCCTGTTCGGCCACAAGAGCCGCGCCCCGCAGGGATCCGATCTCGATCTCTTGGTGGTGATCGAGGGACTGCGGGATCGTTTCGTCGAGATGGGTCGGATCCATCGGCTCACGGGGCCGATGAAGGTGGAGGAGGACATCCTGATCACGGCGATCCCCGTGGACGAGGCCGATCTGGAAACACACCGGGAGACCTCCTTCTTCGCCGCGATCATACAGGATGGGATTGCGCTGTAGAGTGGCCGTTAAGGCAAAACCTCAAATTGACGACCCCTGCCGTTTGGTTGTATTTTTCGGTACGAATCGGTATAGTCTGAATGCTTTGATCCTTACCATTCTATCCATTTCATCCGAGTCGATAAGATGGCCAAGACAACACCCAAGGGGATACAATCTGGCATAAGAGATAACTATCACCGTGGGACCGTTGGAGATTTTCTGAAACAAAAGATCAAGGATGGTTCCCATCTCTCGGTCGTCTCCGCTTACTTTACCATTTACGCCTTTGAAGCCCTCAAGTATTTGATCGCAAAACCTGACCATAACCGTGCGCAAAAGATAACGGCGCGGATCTTGGGTCTGAAGAAAATTTCTGGCAGGCGGTGGAGTGAAATCCAAGGCTTGAACCTAAATTTGTAGAAACATGATGGCTGATCAACCTCCCATTCACGAAGGCCAAATTCTCACTGGCTCTCTCTTCAGCGAGCCGATGCGGGTGGAGACCGTTCGGCCTGGCGGACCCGAAACGTGGA
>CAYJTJ010000077.1:0-8726 GCA_964372835.1 uncultured Nitrospirota bacterium | reverse complement strand
CCGCCTCGGCACCGGGGCCCAGGCCCGTTCCGGCTAGAAGGAAAACGCCCGTAAGGATATTTTTTAAAACGATCTCAAGGCGAGACGGTCTCATGATTCCCTTCTGCACACCCCGGGGACCTCCCAACTCCGATGTATCGAAACCCGGCCCGTTTTAACCGGGCCTCATCGTAAACATTACGAAGGTCAATAAAGAGCGGGGTGCGGACCAATTTTTGAAGTCGCTCCAGATCAAGGCTTCGGAATTGGTTCCATTCCGTGACCAGAAGCACGGCGTCGGCCCCCCGCGCCGCATCGTAGGCATCCTCACAGTACGTGACTGTCTTCAGAACCTTCCCGGCCTCGCTCATCGCCACCGGATCGAAGGCCCGGATCCGCGCCCCGGATTCCATCAATCCTTGGATGATCTCCATCGCCGGTGATTCACGAATGTCGTCGGTGTTGGGTTTGAACGCGATTCCAAGAACGGCGAGCGTTTTTCCATCCAGTCCGCCCGTCGCGGTCCGGATCTTGTCCAGCATCAGAATTCTCTGCCTGTAATTGACACGAACCACCGCATTCAAGAGATCCATCTCGTACCCTTTTTCCTTGGCCATCTGGGTCAGGGCCCGGGTATCCTTGGGAAGGCAGGACCCTCCGTAGCCCGGACCGGGATGTAGAAACTTCGGGCCGATGCGGCCGTCCAGTCCCATTCCTTTGGCCACCTGGCGGATGTCGGCGCCCATTCGCTCGCAGAGGTTGGCCAGCTCGTTGATAAAAGAAATCTTTGTCGCCAGGAAGGCGTTGGAGGCGTATTTAATCATCTCAGCGGTCGGAATGTTTGTCACCACAAACGGGGTCTCGATCAGATACAGCGGCCGGTAAAGATCCTTCAGGATCGCGATGGCATGCGGGCTTTCGCTGCCGATCACAACCCGGTTGGGCCGCAGAAAGTCCTCGATCGCCGACCCCTCACGAAGGAATTCCGGGTTCGACACAACATCGTAATCGATTTTCTCCTTGAGCTTAAGACCAATAATCTTTCTGAGCCGCTCGCCGGTCCCGACGGGAACCGTGCTTTTGGTAACGATCACCTTGTAGCTGTCAATATTTTCGGCGATGGTCTCGGCCACCTCCTCCACATAGGCCATGTTCGCCGATCCGTCACCGCGAGGGGGGGTCCCAACCGCGATGAAAACGACCAGCGATCGGCCGATCGCCCCGGAGATATCGGTCGTGAACTGGAGCCGGCCGGCCTCCGTGTTTTTGTGGACCAGCTCGGTGAGCCCGGGCTCGAAGATTGGAATCTGCCCCTTTTGGAGCGCCCTAATCTTGGCCTCATCCTTATCCACACAGGTGACATGAACGCCGAACTCCGAAAAACAGGCCCCCGTCACCAGTCCAACATATCCGCTGCCAATGACCGAAATGTTCATTTATCCTCCCAAGTCCAATCCGACAAAATGTGGTTAATATAGCAAATTTTTACACCCCTTGGCAACAGGCCGCTTATCCATGATTTCCCCGGACTTTCTCAATAGTTCCCCCGATACGAATCGCCCTGGACGGACGAAAGCCTCCGACTCCCCTTCCTTCGCCCGCACGCGTTCTAGCATACCATAACCCGACGGGTCCGGGAGCAGCCCCGAGGATCGGCTTGCGAAATTTCCCGGAAGGGCCTATATTAGCTACCTTTTAACCCGTCGCCCACCCCGCCCCCGTGCACGGGTGGCGTCGACGTCCCTGTCGCAGATGAAGCCGATGCCCGCTTGCCTTTATATCATCAGTACGCCGATCGGCCATCTCGAGGATATATCCTTGAGGGCGCTTCGGCTCCTTAAGGAAGTATCGATCGTGGCGGCCGAGGACACCCGCCGGACCCAGAAACTTCTTAACCATTATGGAATTTCAACGCGGTTAACCAGTTATCACGATCACAACAAGGAGGAAAAGGCCGAGGTCCTCATCCGGCGGCTTAAAGACGGTGAATCGGTCGCCCTGGTCGCGGATGCCGGAACCCCGGGAATATCCGACCCGGGGTATTATCTCATTAATCGGTGCATTCGGTCTGCCATTCCCATCTCGCCCGTGCCGGGTCCCGCCGCTTTCTTGGCCGGGCTGACCGTTTCGGGTCTCCCCACCGACGCCTTTATTTTCGAAGGATTTCTTCCCAGAAAGCCGGCCGCGCGGAGACGGAGATTGGAGGGTCTAAAAATGGAGCCCAGAACTCTCATTTGGTACGAATCACCTCACCGACTTCTCGCGTCCCTGAGGGACTTCCATGCCGTACTTGGGGATCGTCGCGTGGTGATCGCCCGTGAAATGACCAAGGTTTTCGAGGAGATCATTCGGGGTAGAATATCAGGAGTCATTTCATCTCTTGAAGGCCGGACGATTCGTGGAGAGATCACCCTCGTGGTTGAGGGCTACCGTCAGATCGAATCCCTGTGGTGAATTTCCTCGGATGCGGCCGCACGAAGAAGTTCGACCGAACCCTTTCTTTCGTTATCGGACCTCCTTCCGCTTCTTCTCGGACTGGACGTCCAGCTCTAAAAGCCGCTGGAGATCCTTCCGCAGTTTTTCACTCTCGGACTGCAGGGATTTGAGTTGGTCCAAGGTGGCGATCCAATTCCGAGCCCTGTCCTTCAACGGACTTTCAGGATATTTTTGGGTCAGGTTCAAAAAATCGCGCCCGGCGGACGAGTGATCCGGTTTCGGATTCTTAAAATAAATCTCGGCGTACGCCGCCCCATAAAGCGCCTCATCCGCCAGATCATCCTCGGGGTACTGGGAGACAATCAGGCGATACTCCGTAATCGCCTGGGCATATTTCCCATCGGCGAAAAGGGCCTCCGCCTTTTTGAAATGGCGCTCGGCCGGCCTTTCGCCGATGGGGTCCCCGGGAATGAAATGAACGCAGGCCCAGGCCAGGCAGAGAGGGGCGAGGAGGACCGCCGTTGGCCTGAATCTCAAACCGCCCTCCGTTGATCCACCACGTAGACGCTGCGCGGGAACGTTTTGGCGTACTGCTTGAGCTGCGCCGCGATCTCGGCCACCTGCATGGGGCTTGTCACGATCCGTTTTTGATTCGTAACCACCGCGATCGAAATCGTCATGAACGAGTACTGCTGCTCCATATCCTTCCGGTCACGAGAAATAATGTGTCCCCGCCTCCGATCCTCCGGGTCATAAAAACCGGGAATCGCCTCGTCGAAATCGCTAATGATGATTTCGCACAATTTATCCACGTGGCCCGGATCCGTAATGATCACGAAATCATCGCCTCCGATATGGCCCACAAAATCCGGCTCCGAGCCGAGTGTTCTGACCGTATCGCTCAGGATATTCGCGACCTTTCGGAGAACTTCGCTCCCCCGGGCGTATCCGTACCGGTCGCCAAATGCCTTAAAGTTGTCGAGATCCACCAGGCAGAAAGCGAACGGCGTTCCCTCTTGGAGCCGGATCAGGAGCGCTTTTTCGATGGCCAGGTTTCCCGGAAGGCGCGTTAAGGGATTGGCATCCAGATTCAGCTCCCCCAACTCCTTAAGACGCTTAGACATCCAGCGGAAGGAATCGGCCAGATCGCTCACTTCATCGGTCGCTTTGATGTTTAAGGCCCGATCGAAATGCCCCTGGCCGATATGCCGGACGGCTTCCTGCAGCTGCCGGATCGAAAAGCTGATGTTGGAATTAATGAAGACCGCAAACCCCACGCCGAAGAGGAAACTGACCACCACCAGAACAACCGTGGTATCAAACGCCCGCTGGCTCAGTTCGTTGGCACTCCGCGTGGTCGCGTTCTGTTCCTCCCGGGCTCGCCGTTCCAATTCCCGAAGCAGATTGATCAACTCATCGAACCGGGCCTTCATGGGCCCGGCCGAGATGGCGGAGGCGAGGTCTTCTTTCCTTTTATCGAGATAGTCCTGTTTTTCCCGGAAAAGCTGTCCGTACTCCTCGTGAAGACGCGCGATTCGACGCACGAGATCCCGGTCTCCGATGGATAATTGGTTCAACGGCTCGATGCGGCGCCGAAACTCTTCGCTTCGGTCGAGGAAAAGCCCCTGGGCGGCCGGTTCCCTCAGGATGGCGGAACGTTTTTCATAAAGATCCTGGGCCAGGAGGCTTTCGGTCATCTGGGTGCTGGCTTCGATCATGGGAAGGTTACGTTGAACGATGCTGTCGCTCATGGACCGGAGTTTCCGAAGGGTCATTAGAACATACATCCCGGTCACAAGGGTCAGGAGGACCATGATCGAAAATCCGATCAACATCTTTCGAATCAGAGTCAGCTTCATTTCGGACCGTGCCGATCTAAACGCATAAGGTTTGACGGAACGTGTTCCACCGCGAAAGGACCCTCGGGCCCGCGCGGGGCGAAGAGGCCGCGATCGGTCGGGGTGAGCATGGAGTGGAAGGTATCGAGACCGCCGCGCCCTTCGAGATCCACGGACGCACCGGGACTTCGGTGCGTGGCCTATCCGGCCCTAATTCTCGGCGGTCAGTCCCGTTTCTGAATCAGAAGGCGAAATCCTTGATCGAACCTCTCCTGCCTCAGGATGAGATGCCCGTCCTCCGAAATACTTCGCGGAACATTCCGGATCGGCTCGCCGTCATCCACGATGACCGAGAGAATCTGACCTGGATCCATAGCTTCAAGTTTTAGCTTTGTTTTCACGTAGTTGTATGGACACATGACTCCGCGAAGATCCAGCTCGTCGTGGGTCGTGATCTTGTCCGCGCCGGAAAAATGAGACTTCTCAATCATGCCTTATTATACCGTTTTACCCTCATAAGTCAATTCAGTCGGCGGGTCGGCAGTTGTTAACGGGTCCTGTTATCTACACGCCGGATCGAGGGGTCCGTCTGGGGCAATTCGGGGGGTTTCTGGAAAACAGGTTTGGGCGGTATTCCGGCCTACCGGGCTCCTAAAAAAGCGGGTCCGCTCTAGGAGTCCGTCTGGATCGGATTTCGATGCCGGACCGATTCTCAGGGAAGGTTCGGCCGGCCGAGGGCCAATCTTCGGATCAGTCGGTTATCCGCGTCTGCCACATAAATGGCTTTCGGATCGAGAGCGATTCCGAAAGGAAAATTCAGGCTGGCGCGACCCGGCCTATCCCCATCCCCGCTTAGCCCGGGCCGACCGACTCCGGCCAGTGAGGCGATAATACCGGTCTTGAGCGAAACGATTCGGACCATATGATGGCCGGTGTCGGCGATATACAGGCTTTCCGCGTCCACGCTGATTCCCGAGGGGTAGCGGAGGCTGGCCTGGGTGGCCGGGGCGCCATCGCCGCCGAATGATGACTTCCCATCGCCGGCCACGGTGGTGATGAGGCCGGTATCCCGATTCAGGCGCCGCACACGGTGGTTATCCGTATCCGCAATATAAAGGTTCCCCTCCCGATCAACGGCGAGGCCGGTCGGGCTGGCGAGGTCGGCGTCCGTAGCCGGTCCACCGTCCCCGCTGTATCCGTACCGACCTGTTCCGGCAACGGTCGTCAGGATTCCTGTTTTTTGGTCGAGAAAGCGAACACGCCCGTTTCCCGCGTCGGAGATGTAGAGATTACCGGCCGAATCGATCGCGATCCCCACGGGAGAATGCAGGCTGGTCTCCGTTGCCGGACGGCCATCGCCGGTGAAATCCGGAATCCCATTCCCGGCGACCGTCGTAATCATGGAGGTACGGGCCGTAAGGGATGGAGCGGGCGGGGTCGGTTCATCCGCCCCGCGGGACACCGGCGCCCGTGCGCCTCCCGCTCCCGCCGGAACCTCGATGACCTCACCCGGGTAGATAAGATCGGGGTTGGAGATGGAGGGATTGGTTTTCCAGATCTCAGGCCACAGGAGCGCATCTGCCAAGAGGGAGGCTGAGATGTTCCAGAGAGTATCATCTTTCTTCACGGTGTATCGTGGGGGTCCGTCGCGGCTTATGGCCGAGGGAATGGCTGCGGCTTCCGGCGCCCTGTTGGATGGCTCTCCGATCCGGGCCTCCCCCGCGATCGGACCCGACGGAACCCACTCTGCCTTACGAATCCGGTGGTTCCCATAATCCGCGATGAACAGGACCCCATCGCGCCCGACCGCTACCCCCATCGGATTGGAAAGAAGGGCCTCTTGGGCCGATCCCCCATCCCCCTCAAATCCGGGCATCCCCTTTCCTACGACCGTGGTCACGACGCCGGTCTGCACGTCCACCCGTCGGATTCGATGATTGTCCCGATCCGCGACGTAAAGATTCCCTTCGGGACCGATCGTGATCCCGTAGGGCGGTGTGAAGGCCGCGTTGGTGGCCTGAAGCCCGTCCCCGCTGAAGCAGCAGTGACCGTTCCCGGCGATGGTGTTGATGATCCCGGAAGGAGAGACCTTACGGATCAGGCTGCTCCCGGAATCGGCGATATAGAGATTTCCCTCGCGGTCGAGGGCTAGACCGACTGGGAGCGTCAGAGTCGCCTTCGTGGCGGGGCCGCCCTCCCCCTCCAACCCCGAGCGGCCCGGCCGGCCGGCCACGGTCTCGATGGTCTGATCCGGGTCGATCTTCCGGACGACCTTATTGCCGGAATCCGCCACGTATACCGTCCCGTCCAATCCCACCGCGATTCCGGCCGGGAAGGATAGCCCGGCCTTGGTGGCCGGCCCGCCGTCTCCTGAAAAACCGATCGCCCCGGTCCCGGCGACGGTGGTGATGATCCCCGTCGCGGCTTCAACCTTTCGGATCCGGTGGTTCATTGTATCGGCCACATAAAGATTTCCCCGGGCATCCAGCGCGATGCTGTGCGGGTTCATCAGACTGGCCTGTATGGCCGGTCCCCGATCTCCTGCGAAGCCGGCCGCCGTGATTTCTCCCGCCACCACGGATTGCTCCCCGGTCGGGATCTTAATTTTGGAGATCCGGTTGTTCTCCATCTCGGTAACGTAGATATAGCCGGTCGGATCCACCGCCAGATGATGGGGAGGCGCGAGCTCGACCTCTCCCTGGGGATCCTTCGGCAGGAACATCAAGGTGTGATCATGATCCCGAAACGACATCGACTGAAGCGGATTGCGGGGCGGGATCGGTCTTTGCCCCACGAACGGATGGAGGAGGCCATCTTGATCAAGCCTTCGGACCCGCCGGTTCTCGGTATCGGCAATGTAAAGATCTCCCTCGGAATCGAAGGCGATCCCGTGCGGCGAGTAGAGGCGGGCCTCCAGGGCGGGGCCGTGATCCCCGATGTTGCCCGGAACGCCCGTTCCGGCGATCGTGGTAATAATCCCCGTTCGGCGATCCACACGGCGGATTCGGTGGTGCCCGGTATCGCTGATGTAGAGATTCCCTTCACGGTCCACGGCCACGGCCTGAGGGCCGTTCAGATTGGCCTCATTTGCCGGTCCCCCATCCGCCACGCCGCCCCCGGCCACGGTTTGGATGATGTAGTCGGCCATCGTCCGGGAATAACTGATTCCGGTCACGCCTTGGAAGGCGGGATCCAGGGCAATGTTCTGGGCAGGATCGGACAGATCCGACGTGGAGGCACACGCAGTCGTTAGGATGACGGCGAGGAGGGGAACCACGGCATCTCTTGAGCGACTTCGGAGATCCACCGGTTCGGTCTTGCAACCTCATGTAAAAAGGGGAACATAGGCATCCTATTCCCAAGCCCGGGCTTAGTCAATTCTTTTTTTCGCGAGGGGCGACGAGACCGTGGCAAGCCGGATTTCCTCCACAATTCGGGCCGCGGCCTTGGCCGGATCACGGGCGGATCGGATCGGACGACCGACGACCAGGTAGTCGGCTCCATTCCGTATCGCCTCCCCGACCGTTACGATCCGCCTCTGATCGTCCTCCGCCACCGGCGCCCACTCAGGACGAATTCCGGGGACAACCGCGAGGAACTCCGAGCCGATTCGATCCTTGACGGCGCGGACCTCCGCCCCCGAGCAGACCACTCCCGCGCAGCCGGCTTCCTTCGCCAATGTCGCCCGTCGAAGCACCAGGCCCATTACATCCAGATCTCGTTCGAAACCATCCCGCCGCAGATCTTCTCGGGTCAGGCTGGTCAGGACCGTGACGGCCAGGATCTTCGCCCGCCCCTCCGCCGCTTCAACGGCGGCCTCCATGAGCCGCTTCCCGCCTGAGGCATGCACCGTCATGAATGCAAGCCCTCCGGACAGGGCGGCCCGTGCGGCCGCCCGGGCCGTATGGGGAATATCATGAAACTTCAGGTCCAGGAAAATCCTGCAGTCGGTGCCCCCCGAAATCCCCTCCAGAACGGCCGGGCCGGCGGTGACGAACAACTCGAGCCCGACCTTAAATATTCCCACGTGGTCTTTCAGGGTCGAGACGGCCTGCTCCGCCTCTCGAAGGGTCGCATAGTCCAGCGGGAAAATCAATCGGTCCTTGGCGGGTAGGGAGGGTTGTTTCTTAAGGGCCGTGGTCGGCTTCACAATGACCTCGACGGGCGATTAATTCGAAACTTTACAAACCGTTTGGCGGCCCTGCCGCGAGAGGCGCGAGTTGTGAGGGCATGGGAGGATCGGCCCGGCGAAATCCTTTGGCCGACCGCAGCGGCCCCCCGATACAAAGCGAGGATCAGGCTTCGCCTGTCCGAGCGCGGGGGCGCGGGGGGCATGTGAGGATCCGCCCAGACAGGCGGGCGGACCGCAGCGGCCCCCCGATACAATTGGTGCCGGAGGGGAGGGTCGAACTCCCATGAGGTTGCCCTCGGCGGATTTTGAGTCCGCTGCGTCTGCCATTCCGCCACTCCGGC
>CAYJTJ010000076.1:0-8736 GCA_964372835.1 uncultured Nitrospirota bacterium | reverse complement strand
TCCCCCCCTGTCGGAAGCGCTTTCGGCAATTCATTTTCCACCCCCGGATGCGTCCATTGATCTCTTGAACGAGGGCCGCAGCGAGGCCCACCGCCGACTCGTGTTCGATGAACTCTACCTCCTCCAGCTCGGGTTGGGTCTGAAACGCAGGGAGGCGGCCGAGGAATCCAGGGGAACCGCCTTTCGGACCGACGGATCGTATTTTTCCCGATTTCTCGAGGGACTCCCATTTTCGCTCACATCGGATCAGAAGTCGGTTCTCGAAGAAATCCGGCGGGACATGGCCCGGCCGCATCCGATGAATCGGCTGCTTCAAGGAGACGTCGGCTGCGGGAAAACGATCGTGGCGCTGGCGGCCATGATGATCGCGGCCGATAACGGGTACCAATCCGCCCTGATGGCCCCCACCGAGATCCTGGCCGAGCAACACTTTCTGACGGTAAAGAAGTGGATAAACCTCTATGGGCTGGACTGCCGGCTTCTGACGAGCGGGCGGAAAAAGCGCGAGACCCGGAAGGCCCTGGAGATGATCGGTTCGAAGAAACCATGCGTCATCATCGGGACCCATTCCCTGATTCAACAGGACGTGCGCTTCGGGCGTCTGGGCCTGGTCGTCGTGGATGAACAGCACCGATTCGGCGTGATGCAGCGGGCGGGTCTACGAAAAAAAGGGTACCACCCGGATGTCCTGATCATGACCGCCACGCCCATACCGCGAACGCTGGCCCTGACTCTCCACGGGGATCTGGACCTCTCGGTCATTCGGGAGCTTCCCAAGGGACGCGCCCCGACCCAGACGATTCTCTATTCCCAGACCGACCGGCCGAAGGCCTATTCCGTGATCCGGGATCAAATCGCGAAGGGCCGGCAGACCTACATCGTCTATCCCCTTGTGGAATCGTCGGAGAAGGTCGATCTGAAAGCGGCCGTGGAAATGGCCGCCCACCTCGAGAAAAGCGTGTTTCCTTCCCATCGGATCGGACTCCTCCACGGCCGGATGCCCACGGACGAGAAGGAACGAATCATGGACGATTTCAAAGCGGGGCGAATCCAGATCCTGGTGACCACCTCGGTCATCGAGGTCGGAATCGACGTGCCGAACGCGACCGTCATGCTGATCGAACATGCCGAGCGTTTCGGTCTGTCCCAGCTCCATCAGCTTCGGGGACGGGTGGGTCGCGGTCCCCACGCGGCCTGTTGTCTTTTGATGGCGGCCCCGCCCGTTTCGGAAGAGGCGAGGCGACGCCTGGAGACGATGGTTCGGACTCGGGACGGCTTCGTGATTGCCGAAGCGGATCTCGCCATCCGGGGACCGGGGGAGTTTTTCGGGACGCGCCAGTCGGGCCTTCCGGAGTTAAAGGTGGCGAATCTTTTGAGGGACGGCCGCATCTTGGAATCGGCCCGCCGCGAAGCCGGCCGAACGCTTAAGGAGGACCCCGGTCTTTCCCGAGCCGATCATGCCCGCCTGAAAGGGGCCTTGTCGCGTAAGTGGAGCGGGAAACTCGAGCTCTTCACGGTCAGCTGAATCCGCTTCGCGAGCGAATACCCCTTGGGCTTTCTCCGCGACCGGACGGATCCGGTGGGAGCGACACCGCTTGAATTTTTATCGTAATTTGGGTAGGATGCGAATTTCATGATGGGCTGGACCGCCATGAAGGACGATATCGGCCATGCAATGGGAGTTCTCCGAAGGGGCTTCCGGCGCGCCGCCGTAATCTCCACACAGGAGGCGGATCGTCTGAAAAGCCGATACCGGTTGAGGGCCTTGGAAGAACAACTCGCCGTGGCCTATCGCGCCCTGGGTAAGTACGGGTTGAGACGGATTCAAACCGCCCCGTTTGAATGGGCGCGGGATCGGGAATGGGCATTCCTCGTCCGCGAGGTTGAAGCCCGGCGGACCGATCGCGAGAAACTCAAACTGGAGCTGGAAAGTTTTGATCGAGAAAATATCGATGCGGAAATGGACGGTGGCGGGGATCGATATCGGAACTAACGCCCTCCGATTACTGATCGCCGAGGTATGGAGAAACGGAACGGGCATTCGAATGCGGGTCCTTCACAACGATCGCCGGATCACGAGACTGGGGGAGGGGATCGTGAACAGCGGCCGTCTCTCCCCCTCGGCGATTCGCCGAACACTGGAGGCGCTGCGGCGGTTTCGGGCGGCCGTTTCGAAACATTCCGTGGATCACATTATCACCGTTGCCACGAGCGCCGTCCGCGAGGCCGGTAATCGGCGGCAGTTTCTAAATCGAGTCCTGAAGGAGACCGGGCTTAAGGTGGAGGTCATTCCGGGAGAGGAGGAGGCCCGGCGGACCGTCTTGGGCGTTCGATACGGTCTAAAAGAGGGGGCCGACCTCCCGCATCCGAATATTGTCATCATGGATATCGGAGGGGGGAGCACGGAATGGATCGTGGTGACGGGGGGGAAGATCGAGGCCTTAGAGTCGGTCGAGGTGGGGGTCGTCAAGCTCACGGAACGGTACCTCTCGACGGATCCTCCCTCCGGTCCCGAGCGGAGGGCGCTCATTTTTGGGATCCGTGAGGCGATCGGCCCGGCCGTCGGTCGGATCAGGGACATCGTGGGCCCTTCCCCGCGACACGACCTTGTGGGGACGGCCGGAACCGTGACGACACTGGCCGCGCTCGAATTGGGCATGATAAAATACGACCCGTCCCGCGTCCAAAACATGAGCCTCGGCCGGACTCGGATCGAGGAATGGCTTAAGAGGCTGCTGGACATGAAAATGGCCGATCGGCGCGGGCTCCCGGGAATCGAGAAGGGGCGGGAGGACATCATCATCGCCGGAATTGGGCTGCTCCTTGCCACGATGGAAGTGCTGGGGGTAGAGGAAGTTCTCGTCAGCGATTTCGGTCTCCGGGAGGGAATCCTGGTGGACTGGATGGCACGCCATGAAACAAACTGACCGAAGGAGGATTCCTATGGCCGGAACGCACCGGTGGTTCTGCGGTTTTCTGTTGTTAATCACCCTGAGCATGGGGCCCAGTGTCATTCCCGCCTGGGCCCAGGGAGGTCGACCCGTGGTTACGATCGAGACCGAAAAGGGAAATATCCTGTTTGAAATGTATCCGGACGCGGCTCCCAAGACGGTGGCCCGAATCACGGAATTGGTCAAGAAGGGATTCTATAACGGGTTGACCTTTCACCGGATTGTCCCGGGTTTCGTCATCCAGGGGGGCGATCCGAATGGAAACGGCACGGGCGGATCCGGCGTGAAGCTTCCGGCCGAGTTCAACAAGAAACCCCATCTCCTCGGGACCGTCGCCATGGCCCGGGCCAGCGACCCGGACAGCGCCGACAGTCAGTTTTACATCTGCCTGGCCCCGCAGCCTTCCCTCGACGGGAAATATACCGTCTTTGGACAGGTAACCGACAAGAAAAGTCTTGAGGTCATTCAGGCCATTCGGGTCGGGGATGTGATGAAAACGGTGACGGTGCAATAAATCGGAATGGATTGTTTCGACCCGGAAATCCGAATCGGAGTGCCCCGACCATGGCCGACCGAATCTTATTAGTCGATGATTCTACCACCGTTCGAAAGCACCTGGCGACGATCCTTTCGAATGGCGGATACCAGGTGACAGAAGCCGAGAACGGCATGGAGGCCCTTGAAAAACTGAAGGCAGGGGGCTTCAACCTCCTGGTGCTGGATCTTCAGATGCCGCAGATGAGCGGATTCGACGTCTTACGGATCGTCAAGGCGGGCGCCGTGGGGAAGGGGATTCCGGTGCTCTGCATCACCGCCGTCCACCGGGATTTGAACGATGTCCATAAGCTCAGGGAGTTGGGGGCGGACGGGTTTATCCTGAAGGATACGTCTCCGGAGGACCTCCTCTTTCGCGTCAAAAAGGCCCTTCCGAGCAAACCCGCCTGAGGGCCCCCGTCCTCCGGGATGAGCACCGGGTCATCCCCGCGGGTGATATTGCTGGTGGATCTCTTTGAGTCGTCGACGGGTAACCTGCGTATAGATCTGCGTGGTGGAAAGATCGGCATGGCCGAGCATGGCCTGCACCGAGCGCAGGTCGGCCCCGCGTTCCAGCAGATGGGTGGCGAAAGAATGCCTCAGCATGTGAGGCGAAACGCGCCGCTCGATTCCGGCCAGGCGGACGTATTTTCGGAGCAGTTTCCAGCAGCCCTGCCGCGTTAATCCGTTCCCGGAGCGGTTCAGGAAGACGCGATCGGTGGCCCGTCCCCTCGCGAGATGGGAACGGCCGCGCTCCAGGTAATCCTTGAGCTTATGAATCGCCACCCCTCCCATCGGGATGATTCGCTGTTTGCGGCCCTTCCCCGTGGCCAGTATGAACCCGGCGTCCAGATGGACCGCCTGGAGCGGAAGGTCGGTGATCTCGGAGACCCGCAGCCCGGTCGCGTACATGAGTTCGATCAAGGCGTCGTCGCGGAGGGACGAGGGGCCTCGTCCCTTTGGGAAGTTTAGGATCCGTTCGACTTCTTCGAGGCTCATGGTTTTGGGCAATCGCTGCCCGTTGCGGGGCGACTCGAGATCGGCCGTGGGGTCGACGCTTAGGATCTTTTCCCGGTTTAAAAATCGATAGAACTGGCGGAGGGTCACGATTTGCCGCGCGAGCGAGCCGGATGAAAGACCGGTTCGCTTTCGGCTGGAGAGGAAATCGAGATGATCCCGCCGCGAGATGCCCGCGGTGAAGAGGAGGTTTTTCTTCTGAAGATATTCGGAGAATCTCTTGAGATCGGTTCCATAGGCCGCAAGGGTGTTCGTGGAAAGCCCCTTTTCCGTTCGGAGATACCGCAGAAATAGCTCGACGTACTCCTCCATGAACCCCTCCAACAGCCTTCCATCATTCTACCCATCCGCCCGCCGAAAGACAAGGGCGTTCACGAACCGTGAAAAGCGGGGGCTTTGGAACGGTGGGATACCCGTGTTGACAAGGCCGCCGGCATATCTTATAGTGGGCTACCTTGAAAGTTAATTCGCGTCGGTTTCGGAGGGGGTACGTAGGGGTCGGCACCGCCCTTACAGGGATCGCGGTACTCGCCTGGCTCCTGTCCTCGTCGGGGGTGATGGCCCAATCCGAAACGGGGTCTCCTTCCGCCTCCGACCTTGAGGCCCGGTCGATGCTGGATCGGGCGCTCGCCTCGGCAGAAGCAGGCGAACTCGAACAGGCCCAGCTCACATTTCAATTATGGCTCACGACCTACCCGCGCTCCGATTTGAGGGATCAGGCCTATTTCGGTTTGGGCCGGGTGAACCGACGGCTCAAGGATTACACCGGCGCGGTACGGTCTTTTCAGAAACTCATCGATGAGGTTCCCGAGTCGCCCCGGATCGGTCCGGCGCAACATGAATTGTCCGGAATTTATGTGGAGCAGGGCGAATACGATAAGGCGCTTCCGATCCTCAAGCGGGAACGGAGCCTGTCAACCGAACCCGCCGACCGCCAGGCCTTGACGGAGCAGATCATTGATCTATACCTCCGGAAAAACGACCATGTCCAGGCCATCGCCGAACTTCTGAAGAAGGAAGGGGGCGGGGAAGGCGGCCAAGAAACGGTTGAGGAGCGGTTGGAAGGACTCCTCAAGGAAAGCGACCTTCAGGAACTGAACGATCTCGTCCAAAAATTCCCGAAGAGTTTTCCGGGCGATCGGGCCCTCATGCAACTGGCCGAGCGGTATGAGACGGCCGGTGAATATTTCGAGGCGGATCGGGAACTCCGGCGTTTCCTTTCAGCCTACCCCCGCCATCGGGATGTCCCCCAGGTCCGGAACCGGATTACCGGGATCAAACAGCGGGTCCTGGCGCATCGCCACCTGCTGGGCGCGATGCTTCCTCTATCGGGCCGGTTAAAGCCGTTCGGACAGGAGGTGCTTAACGGGATCCGACTGGCGTTGGATCCCTCATCCGCGCCCCGGCCCGAAGACTTTGTGGAGATCGTGGTCTGGGACAGCGGGTCCGATGGATCGGCCCTTCCATCGGGGATGGATGAGCTGATCCGGGAATACCGTGTTCGAGCCGTCATCGGGCCTTTGCTGACCCGGGAGGTGTCCCGTGTGGCGGCCAAGGCGGAACAACACCGGGTTCCACTGATCGCCCCCGCCGCGTCGCGCGAACTTGAAAGAAACTGGACTTACGTCGTTCGGACCGGAGTGACGCTGGGCGCGCAGGCGATCCAGATCGCGCGGTATGCGAAACTGACCCTGGGACTCAAGCGGTTCTGCATCCTTTACCCGGAAGACGAGTACGGAAAGGAGATGATGCGGAACTTCAGGGAAGAGGTCGAAAAGCAGGGGGGTGAAGTCATCGCCTGGGCCTCCTACGATCCGCAGGCCACCGATTTCGGGGGGCCGATTCGGCACCTCAAGTCCGTGGACGCGACCAAGTATGGCTTCCTGGGTCCCCCGCCGTCTCAACGGGGCCAAGTCCGCGAGTATCTGCCCGGTTTTGATGCCGTCTTCATCCCGGGCGATTACGATCAGGCGGGGCTCATCGCGGCACAACTGGCCTTCTATGATATCCAGGGCGTGACGCTCTTGGGGGCGGGCGGATGGAACTCGGCGGATCTGATCCGGATCGGCGGACGTTTCATGGAGGGGGGGATTTTCGTGGATGGGTTCTTCGCGGAAAGCCCGGATCCGGCGGTCCAGTTCTTCGTCGAGCAATACCGTCAGCGCTACCAGCGGGAGCCGTCGCTTCTGGCGGCCCAGGCCTACGACGCGACACGAATTCTCCTCAAGGCTCTCGAGGAAGGCGCGGAAAGCGGCGAGGCGATCCTCGAGTTTCTCCATCGCGTGACGGACTTCCCGGGAGCGACCGGCCGCTTGAGCTCCACGGCGGCAGGCGAAATTTCAAGGCCGTTGGTTTTCATCCAGGTCAGGAACGGAAAATTCGTCCAGATCGGCGCGGGATTCGCGCCGCCCGGATAGAGGGATTCTGACCCTCGACCGGGATGCGTGCATCCGGACCGGAAATATGAGCGTTCAGCATATTATTCAGCAGATCTCGATCTCGGCGATCCCGATTCTCATGGCCGTGGTTCTTCATGAGGTGGCGCACGGATGGGTGGCCGACAAGAAAGGCGATCCCACGGCCCGTCGGTTGGGCCGGCTCACGCTGAATCCGATTCCCCATATCGACATCGTCGGGACCGTGATGATTCCGGTCTTCCTGCTGATCGCCACCCAGGGCCGATTCGTCTTCGGGTACGCCAAGCCCGTACCGGTTAACTTTTTTAATCTCCGGAGACCCAAGGAAGACATGATCTGGGTGGCGGGGGCGGGACCGGCCACCAACCTGGCCCTCGCGCTTGCCTGCGGACTTCTGTTCCGATTGATCCTGACGCTTTATCCCCGTCTGCTGCTTAATCTCCGGTTCGGGTCGATCCAGTCCGGGTGGAACGATCCCGCGGCGATTTTCTTCGTCCCGATCCTTTGGATGCTGATCGAGGGGGTCAAGTGGAATGTCGTCCTCGCCGTCTTTAACATGATCCCCATTCCGCCCCTGGACGGGGGCCGGGTCATGGTCGGTCTCCTCCCGGACCGTCAGTCCCGGGCCTGGAGCAGCATCGAGCCCTTCGGATTCCTCATCGTTATATTGCTCGTCTTCGTGGATCCGCTGGGGGTCTGGTCTCAGATTATATCTCCGGTCATCGTCGGGATCATGATGCTGATCTTGGGAATCAACCCCTTTTACTTCTAGGAGGCCTCAAACGGTGTCGCGGACCATGGCGGGGGACGGGAGGAGAAACCCGACGGTGAAACGCGGGAAACATCGCATGCTGAGCGGAATGCAGCCGAGCGGGCGGATGCATCTGGGGAATCTATTGGGCGCCCTGGACAACTGGATCAAGTTTCAGAAGGAATACGCGGCCTTTTTCTTCGTGGCCGACTGGCACGCCCTCTCGACGAACTACGCCGACACGAGCCGGCTTAAAGAATACACACGCGAAATGCTGATCGATTGGCTTGCGGCCGGGCTCGAACCGGACCGGTGCACGATCTTTGTTCAGTCGCGGGTTCCGGAGCATGCGGTCCTCCACCTGCTGCTGTCCATGATCACCCCCGTGCCGTGGCTTACGAGAAACCCCACGTATAAGGAGAAGATGGAGGAACTCCGGGACCGGGATCTGACGACCTACGGGTTCCTGGGTTACCCGGTCCTCCAGGCCTCGGATATTTTGATTTATAAATCCGAGGTCGTACCGGTGGGGGTGGATCAGCTTCCCCATCTGGAGCTCACGCGTGAACTGGCCCGGAAGTTCAACTCGACCTACCGGAGCGTTTTCACGGAGCCCCAGGCCTTCCTGACGGAGGTCCCGAAACTTCTGGGGACGGATGGACGAAAGATGAGCAAGAGCTATCAGAACGCCGTCTACCTGTCCGATCCCGAGCCGGTCGTGCGGGAAAAACTCAAGACGATGAAGACCGATCCCGCACGCGTCCGGCGGTCGGATCCCGGAAACCCGGAGGTCTGTCCGGTCTTCTCCTATCATAAGATCTTTTCCGAAATCGGCGTGATCGATCGCGTGAACACGGAATGCCGGACGGCCGCCATCGGTTGCATCGATTGCAAGGCCCTCGTGGCCGACCGTATGGTAAACCGGCTGGAGCCGGTCTGGGAGGAGCGGGCGAAATGGTCCGGACATCCGCGGAAGATCGAATCGGTGGCGGCCGAGGGGTCCGAGAAGGCCCGACGGGTTGCCGGGAAGACGTTGGAAGAAGTGCGTGAGGCGATGAGCCTCTAA
>CAYJTJ010000075.1:5826-8893 GCA_964372835.1 uncultured Nitrospirota bacterium | reverse complement strand
CGGATGCCGTGCTTTTCCAAACGATAACGGAAGGATCTCATGTTCAGGTTTAACAGCTTCGCGGCCTCGCGCTTGATCCAGTGAGTCCGGTCGAGGGCCTTCAACAGAAGCAATTTTTCGAGGTCCCCGATCACCTTGTCGAGATCGAGGCCCTCGGGGGGCAGGGAGGTCGGAATAGAGTCCCTGGCGGCCGTCGGACGCGCAAGACACTCGCTCAACGCCTCGGCCTCGATCGTATTTCCCGTCGCCAAGGCCACCACCCGTTCAAGCACATTTTCCAGTTCACGGACATTTCCTCGCCAGTCGTGCCCCCGGAGCACCTTCAACGCGTCCGGGGTAATCTCGCGAATGGTCTTGCCGAACTCGGCGTTGAGCCGGGCCAGGAAGTGGTTGACCAGGAGCGGAATATCCTCCGGCCGGTCCCGGAGGGGGGGGAGATGAATCGGGATCACGTCGAGACGGTAGTAGAGATCCTCACGGAAGGCCCCTTCGGCCACGGCCTTCTCGAGGTCCCGATGCGTGGCCGCGATGATCCGGACATCCACCCGGACATCTTGCGTTCCGCCGATCCGCCGGAACTCTTTTTCTTCCAGGACGCGCAACAGTTTCACCTGAATCGCGGGCGGCGTGTCCCCGATCTCATCTAAGAAAATCGTCCCGCCGTTGGCCACTTCAAAGAGGCCCGGCTTGTTGGCGTAGGCGCCCGTAAAGGATCCCTTCATATGGCCGAACAGCTCGCTTTCCAGAAGCGGCTCCGGGAGCGCCCCGCAATTCACGGTGACGAAGGGTTTGTACCTCCTCTGGCTGTTCGAATGAATCGCCTGGGCGATCAGCTCCTTCCCGGTTCCGCTCTCTCCCAAGATCAGAACGTTGCTGTGCGTGTCCGACACCTTCTTCACCATCTGGAAAACGGCCTTCATCGAATCGCTCTCGCCAATCATGTCCTCAAGGCCGCCGGTCCCTTTGAGCCTTCGCTTGAGGGCCCGGTTTTCATCCCGGAGCCGTTTCTTTTCCAGCGCATTTTGGATGATCAGCTTGACCTCATCGATCTGGAACGGCTTGGTCAGGTAGTCGTAGGCGCCCTCCTTCATCGCCTCGATCGCGGTTTCGGTCGATGCGAAGGCCGTGATGACCAGAACGATGGTCTCCGGCGAGACCTCCTTAACCGTCTTTAAAACCTCGATCCCGCCCGATCTCGGCATCTTCACATCCGTGAGGACCAGGTCGAAGGGTTCCTTCCGAATGAATTGGATCGCGGCCTGACCGTCCTCCGCCAGCGTCACGGAATAGCCCTGTTTCTCGAGCATGATTCCGAGCAGGTCCCGCATCCCTTTTTCGTCATCCACGACCAAGATCTTGCCCACGTCGAATCGTCTCCCTTAAGAGTCTTGGGGCGCCCGCGACGCCCCCGCCTCGGCCGGCAGGAGGAGCGTAAATCGAGCCCCCCGACCCGCCTCACTGTCGACATGAATCCGGCCGCCGTGCTCCTCCACAATTCGATGCACGATCGAAAGCCCCAGGCCCGTTCCCCGCTCCTTCGTTGTAAAAAAGGGGAAGAAAATCTTGTGAAGATCCCTCTTTAAAATGCCGCAGCCGTTATCCGAGAAGCATACCTCGACCCATGCCGATTGGGGTTGACCCATCGACGGGGCCGTGGTTACGGGCCGGGTTGAGATGAGAAGCCACCCCTCCCGCCCGACGGCGTGGAACGCGTTGATCGACAAGTTCCAGAAGACCTGTCGGACGCGGTCCGGATCCACGATCCCCCCCAGCTCGCCCTCGGCAAGATCCAGCCGAATCTCGACGCCCTCCGGGTATTCCGGGCTCCTCCGGAGGAGGTCCATGGTTTCCAGGATCAGGCGGTTAATATCCCAATGCTTCTTGTTGAGCGGGACCGGGCGCGCGTAGGAAAGAAAGGCCGCGATGATGCCGTCGAGCCGTTCCGTTTCCTTCAAGGCGATCTCCATAAGCCGGCGGGCCTCCGCATCCTCCAATCGAAGACCCCCCTTCAAGACCTGCATGCATCCGCTGAGGGCGGCGAGGGGATTCCGAATTTCGTGGGCCATTCCGGCCGCCATCTCGCCGATCGTCGCCAACCGCTTCTTATTTTCGATCTCCTCCTCCATCTGGCGGATCCGGGTGAGATTCTGAAAGATCCAGACCGAGCCGATCTGGTCCCCCTCTTCGTTGCGAAGCGGGGAGACCGTCATGCCCAGCAGGAGCGGGATTCCGTCTTTTCGCAGGGATTCCCGGTCAAACCGGATCGGCTCGGCGAGCGGCCGGTTCGAATGGATGAGTGACCGGAGATCCCCTAAATCCAACACCTCCCACCAGGGCTTTCCCCGCACCTCCGAAAAACGGTAACCGGTGATCTCCTCCGCCGACCGGTTGAAGGAGGTGATCTCGCCCGTCATTCCGGTGGTCAGAAGGCCGCTGGTCATGCTCCGGACGATGTATTCGTGAAAAAGTTTGAGCTCGGCCAGGTCGGCCTCTTCCTCCCTCAACCGTATTTGGGTCACGCTGAGCTTCTCCGCCAGACTCCCGCTCAAATAGGCCACGGTCAGAAACGCGACAATATTTAGAAAGAGCAGGAAAAGCGTTTCCCGGTTGCTGTAGGTGCCTTCGCCCACGGCGGGCAGGAGGCGGAAATACTGGAGATCGACGAGAAGCCCGAAGAGGATGCTGGCGGTGGACGCGGTCAGACTGCCGCCCTTGCGCCCGAGGATGATGCTCCCGGCGATCGTGGTGATCATGTAGAACGGCGAGAAAGGGCTCTCGATCCCCCCGGTGAGATAGACCACGGTGGTCTCGAACAGGAGATCGATTCCGATTTGGACGTAGGCGAAAAGTGCGAGCCGCTTAATGCGGGGAAGGAGAAAACCATAGAGAATCGTCAGGCCGTAGGTCGCAACGATCAAATAGGAAAACGCGGGGCCGGATCTCGGAAATTGTCCGTAACGGACCTGCAGTCCGATCGAGGCCCCCAGGAGGAGGGTCACGATCAAGACGCGAAGGGCCATCAGCCACTTGAGTTTGGCCCGGATTTCTTCCTGCCCGTTGGAGGGAG
>CAYJTJ010000075.1:0-5726 GCA_964372835.1 uncultured Nitrospirota bacterium | reverse complement strand
GGCACTGGTTTACCCGACCGTTCCGGCCATCTTGAAGATCGGCAGGTACATGGCCACGACGATAAAGCCGATGACGACCCCGAGGAAGACCATCAGCATCGGCTCCAGGAGCGCCGTCAGGGCCGTTACGGCGGCGTCCACTTCCTCGTCGTAAAAATCGGCGATTTTCCCGAGCATCGCGTCCAGGGCCCCGGTGGTCTCCCCGACCGCGATCATCTGGACCACCATGGGTGGAAAAACCTTGGTCGTCGCGAGCGGTTCCGAGACCGTTTTCCCTTCGCTGATGCTCTGGCGGGCCACCATGATGGCCTCCTCGATCACCTTATTCCCGGACGTCTTGGCGACGATCGTCAGCCCATCGAGAATCGGCACGCCGCTGCTGATGAGAGTCCCCAGCGTCCGAGTAAATTTGGCCACGGCCGCTTTTCGGATCAGGTCCCCGATCACGGGCAGTCTCAAGGCCAGTCGGTCCAGCCATCTTTTTCCCGTCTCCGTTCGGTAAGCCCTCTTCATCGCGAAGAAGCCCGCCACCGCCGCGATCACGATATAGACGATATACTGCTTGGTGATGTTGCTGGCCGTGACGACGATGAGGGTGGGGGTGGGCAGCGTTCCCCCGAAATCCTCGAACATCTTCGCAAAAACCGGGATCACCCAGACCATCAATATGGCCACGATGATGACGGCGACCCCCAAAATGGTAATGGGGTAGACCATGGCCGATTTGATCTGCTTCTTCAGCTTGGCCGCCTTCTCGATGTGTTTGGCCAGTCGGGTGAGGATGGTGTCGAGGATACCGCCGGCCTCGCCGGCCGCCACCATGTTGGCATAAAGTTCATCAAAGACACGGGGATGTTTTTTAAGGGCATCGGCGTAGGTGGAGCCGGCCTCCACGTCCTGCCGGACTTCCCCCACCACCTTGGCCAGGGTCTTGTTTTCGGTTTGGGCCGAAAGGATCTCCAGGCACTGGACCAGAGGAAGTCCGGCGTCGATCATGGTGGAGAACTGCCGGGTGAAAACGACGATGTCTTTATCCGAGACCGACCCGCTGCCGAAACGGATCTGCGCGTTCAGCCAGGCCGACTTCTGCTGGATCGAGGTGACCAGGATGTTCTGCTTCCGGAGAAGACCGACGACCTCTTCCCGGCTCTTGGCCGCGATCTCGCCTTTTTGCAGTGCGCCCTGTCTTGTCTTACCGGTCCAGGCGTATGTCGCCATCGTTCCCTTCCCCTTTCAAATTACCGCACCGCGCGTTGTTCCTTCCCGGCCGCCGGGGCCCCTCCGGCCCGACCCAGCATGCCGATCAATTCCTCCGTGTTACTGCTCCGGTTGATCGCATCGTCGTACGTGATGAGCCGTTTTTGAACCAGCTCCACCAGCGACTGGTTCATGGTCTGCATTCCGTATTTGGACTGCCCGGTCTGCATCATGGAATAGATCTGATGAACCTTGTCCTCCCGGATGAGGTTCCGGATGGCCGGGTTCGGCACCATGATCTCCAGCGCCAGCGCCCGGCCGTGGCCGCTCGCCTTCGACATCAGCTGCTGGCAGAGGACCCCCTCCAGAACGAACGACAGCTGGGCCCGGACCTGGGACTGCTGGAACGGCGGAAAGACATCGATGATCCGGTTGATCGTCTGGACGCAGGAGTTGGTGTGAAGGGTCGCCAGGGTAAGGTGCCCGGTCTCGGCGATCGTCAGAGCGGCCTCGATCGTCTCCAGGTCCCGCATCTCCCCGATCAGCACCACGTCCGGGTCCTGTCGGAGAATGTACTTGAGAGCGGCTTTGAACGATCGGGTATCCGAATTGACCTCGCGCTGATTCACGACGCACTTTTTATGGGGATGGAGGAACTCGATCGGATCTTCGATGGTGACGATGTGCTCGCGCCGTTCGTTGTTCACGGTGTCGACCATCGTGGCCAGCGTGGTCGATTTTCCGGATCCGGTCGGCCCGGTCACGAGGATCAGTCCCCGGGGCTTGCGGACCAGATCCCGGACAACCTGCGGAAGCCCCAGCTCATCAAAGGTTTGGATCTTGAACGGAATCGTCCGGATCGCGGCGGCGACCGCACCCCGCTGGGAAAAGACGTTGGCGCGGAATCGGCTCAGCCCCTTCAGGCCGAAGGAGAAGTCCAGCTCGTTTTCTTCTTCAAACTTATGTTTCTGCGCATCCGTCAGAACACTGTAGATCAGTTGTTTCGTTTCGGCCGGGGAGAGAGGGGGGAGGTTTAGAGGGACGAGATCGCCATCGACGCGGATCTGAGGAGGCGTTCCGGTGGTAATGTGGAGATCCGAAGCGCCCTTCTCGATCATGGTCTGGAGCAGCTGATATAAGTTCGACATAGATCCTCTCTTCGGTTTCCCTTATCGGTTGGCTTAAGGCGGGGATTTGAAAGGAGCGGCCACCGCGCCTGTCTCGTTCCCTGCCTTAAAGCCGGGGTACGCCGCGGACCCCTCAGTCCGAAAAGGTTGAATCCACGACCTCTTCGATGGTTGTAACCCCCTCCTTGACCTTCCCCAGCCCGCTCATGCGCAGTGTTTTCATCCCCGCCCCGATCGCCCGCTTTTTGATCTCGTCCGCCGAGGCCCCCTGCAGCACGAGCTCCCGGATCTCCTCGCCGATCGGCATCACCTCATAGAGGGCGACTCGGCCCCGGTAACCGGTATCGCTGCAGTTGGGACATCCTTTGCCCTTATAAGCGACGGTATTTTTCGCATCCTCCTGCGCCATCCCGGCCTTGATCAGGGCCTCCACCGGAACTTTCTCGACTTCCTTGCAGTCCTTACAGACCCGTCGGACCAGGCGCTGCGCCAGGATCAGCAGAACGGAAGAGGCCACGAGGAACGGCTCGATCCCCATGTTGAGGAGACGGTTGATGGTACTGGGAGCGTCGTTGGTGTGAAGCGTGGACAAGACCAGATGACCGGTCAGGGCGGCCTTCACCCCGATTTCGGCCGTTTCGTAGTCCCGGATCTCGCCCACCATGATGATATCCGGGTCTTGGCGAAGGAAAGACCGGAGCGAGGCCGCAAAATTCAGACCGATTTCATCCTTCATCTGGACCTGGTTGATGCCCACCAAGTTGTATTCGACCGGATCCTCGGCCGTCATGATGTTCACATCATCGGTGTTGACGTAGTTGAGGGCGGAATAGAGCGTCGTCGTCTTTCCGCTGCCCGTGGGGCCGGTGACCAGCACCATTCCGTAGGGACTGCCGATCGCTTTCATGAAATGTTCCAGGGCCCCGGCCTCAAATCCCAGTTTGGTCAGGTCGAGCGTGAGGTTGCTCTTGTCCAGAAGCCGCATCACGATTTTTTCACCGAACAGACAGGGCAGTGAGGAAACCCGCAGGTCCACTTCCTTATCCTCCAACCGGAGCTTGATCCGACCGTCCTGCGGGAGGCGTCGCTCGGCGATATCCAGATCCGCCATGATTTTGAGTCGGGAGGTCAGGGCGGCCTGGAGCTTTTTCGGGGGGGCCATCACCTCGTAGAGAGATCCGTCCACACGGTACCGGACCCGGAAGTTGTGTTCGTAAGGCTCGACATGAATATCGCTCGCCTTCTTCTTCACGGCCTCGCCCAGGATCAGGTTGGCCAGCTTCACGACGGGGGCCTCCTCCACGGCCTCCTTCAGCTTCCCGATATCGACCTCCTCCTCCCTGATCACGGAGGGATCGCCCCCCCGGTCCTGGATCTCGATATCCTTGAGGACGGTCTGGAGTTGTTTTTGGGAGGCGTCATAACAGCGGGCGATCGCCGCCGTCACGGCCGCCTCCGAGGCGACCATCGCCTCGATTTCATACCCCGTCATAAACTTGATGTCGTCGATCGCAAACACATCGGTGGGATCCACCATCGCCACGCTCAAGACCGCTCCGGAGCGCTTCACCGGGATGACGTGATATTTGTGAACCACTTCGGCGGCTACAAGCTTGACCACGGCGGGATCGATCTGGATTTTGGTTAAATCGACGGGCGGAATTCCGTACTGCTGACTGAGAAATTTCAGGAGCTTATCTTCCTCGACAAAATTCATCTTGACGAGGATGCTTCCCAGGCGCCCCCCCTCTTTTTTTTGCGCGGCGAGGGCCTTCTGTAACTGCTCCTCGGTGATGAGGCGCGCCCCTACGAGGATTTTCCCCAGCCTTTCAGGAACCACGTCCCTCTCTTCTCCGGTGGGATCCGAACTTCTTGAGTGTACTGGATCTGCCGAAAATTGTCAATTACCGAACCCCTCGATTTCCTTTGATTTCAGATTCCATGGCCTCGCGCATGACCTCAATGGGAGGCGGATGTCCCGTCCATATCTGAAAAGATAGCGCCCCCTGGTGGATCAGCATCCCCATCCCACTCGTCGCATGGGCACCCGCCTCGCGGGCCTTCCGGATCAGATCGGTTTCGATCGGACCGTAAACCAGGTCGAACACCCAATGCCGCGGCGTTAGACGAAGATCAGGAATCCGCGATGAACCCTCCGGTCGCATCCCGACCGGGGTCGCGTTAATGACGATCTCGGCCTCCTCGATGGCCGATTTAAGTCCTTTTTTATTCCAACGGACCCGGCTCGCTGTGCATGAGGGAAAGCCGGCCTTCAGATCCCGAACCAGGGCCCTCGCTTTAAGCGGACTCCGATTGGCGATCACGACCGCCTCCGCTCCTTCTCGTGCCGATTGAAAGGCCACGGCACGGGCGGCCCCGCCCGCCCCCAGAATCAGCACACGCCGTCCCCGGAGGTTTCGGCCCATCTCTTCCTTAAAAGCCCGAGTGAATCCACCCCCGTCCGTATTGTGGCCGATCAGGCGGCCGCCCCGCACCTCGACCGTGTTCACCGCACCGATGAACCGGGCCTCCGGGCTTAAGGCATCCAGATATCGCAGGATCTTCCGTTTATGGGGAATCGTGACGTTGAACCCGCGAAACCCGAGCCAGCACAAAGCCTTTACGGCCCGTCCGAGTCGTTCCGGCCGGACCTCCAGTGGAAGGTAGTAGTAATCAAGCTCGAGCGCCTCGAACGCCGCATTCTGCATCTTTGGGGAAAGCGAGTGCCCGACGGGATACCCGATGATCCCGACCAGTCTCGTTCGGCCCGTAATCGGCATACCAAAATCCTCTCGATCGTTGAGGAGAGTCCCGGTCTATTTTACAGGCTCAGGTGTCGAATGCCTCGATAGATATAATGAAGCCCGGAAATAACGGTTAAGGCCACGGTGAAAACGAGAAAAGGAAACAGTCCGACCATGTTACCCTCAATCACGGTGGCCAGCAAAACCAGCGCGATATAAATGAGCTGAACGGCCGTCGTGCTTTTTCCAAGAAGGGTCGGGGAAATTTCAAGGCTGGTCTGAGTCAGATGAAGAAGGAGGGCTCCAAGAATAAGGATCACATCCCGACTCACCACGACCACTGCGCTCCAGATCGGAATCACCTTTAAGATCCCGAGTGTCATGAAGGAGGCGGTCAGGAGAAGCTTATCCGCCATCGGATCGAGATAGGTTCCAAGCTTTGTCCGCTGATTCCGGACCCGGGCGATCAGTCCGTCCAGGCTATCGGTGAGGGCGGCCGCTAGGAAAGCGATCAGCGCCCATCCGTGGTATTCATAAATCAAAAGATTGATAAAAACGGGAATGCTCAGGATCCGAAGAATCGTCAATAAATTTGGAAGGTTCATCCTCGAAGGCCCGGACCCACAATGGACACGGACGAAATTATAGGGAACGACTC
>CAYJTJ010000074.1:0-8952 GCA_964372835.1 uncultured Nitrospirota bacterium | reverse complement strand
CGACAGCACCGCACGGGCCCCCAGATAAGATCGTTGGCGACGCGAGCCCCTATAATGGCGCCGCGATGGTGCTTGAGCGGAAATAGACCGGGACCCCTCATTTAAGATTTCGGCGAGGTGTCGAGATGAATATCGAGAAGGTGGCCGTGATCGGGGCCGGCACGATGGGGGCGCAGATCGCCCAGACGATGACACAGGCCGGAATTGGGGTGCGGTTGATCGATCTGGATGAAGGGCTCGTCCGGCGGGGGATGGAAACGATACGGAATATCTATCAGACGGGTTTGGATAAAGGGAAAATATCGTCCCAGGAGATGAAACGGAAGATCGGGCTGGCCTCCGGGGGGAGCGATTATGAAAGTCTGGGCGACGTGGATCTGGCCATCGAGGCGGTCTTCGAGGATATAGCCGTAAAACGGAAGGTGTTCGAGGCGCTTGATTCCGCATGCCCCCCCCGGGCCATCCTGGCCTCAAACTCCTCATCACTTTCGATATCGGCCCTAGCGCGGATGACCGGCCGTCCGGATCGCGTGATCGGAATGCATTTCTTCAATCCGGTCTACGCCATGAAGCTGGTCGAGGTGATCCCGGGACTTCCGACCGCTCCGGAGACCGTGTCCGAGGTGATGAAATTATCGAAGCGGTTGAAAAAAGTCGCGATCAAAGTTCAGGAATGCCCGGGTTTTGTGGTGAACCGCCTTCTGATGCCGTACCTGAACGAGGCCGCACTGGCGCTCCAGGAGGGATCCGCCGCGGCCCCGGCGATCGACGATGCGATGAAGGCCTTCGGGATGCCGATGGGGCCCTTCGTACTGCTTGACGTGATCGGGATCGATATCGCCGAGAAAGTTTGCGACGTGCTGTATGAGGGATACGGTCCCCGGATGTCGACCGCGCTGCTTCTCAAGAGGCTGGTTGGGGCCGGTCGCTTCGGGAAAAAGAGCGGGGCGGGCATCTATCGGTATGACGGTAAGACCGACGAGGCGTTGTCCAAAATCATGAAGCAAATCCAGGATGAGGCCGGCGAGATCGAGACGCCTTTTACACCGCAGCGCCTCCTTCTCCTGATGATCAACGAGGCCGCCCTCTCCCTCCAGGAAGGCACGGCCTCGGCCGAGGATATCGATCTCGCGATGGTCCTGGGGACGGGATTTCCGAAGGATAAGGGCGGCCCACTCCATTACGCGGATCAGGTCGGCCTTGATATGGTTCTGGACGAGCTGCGCCGGGCTTCGAATACGGTAGGACCCCGGTTCTGGCCGGCCCCGATCCTCACGCGGATGGTTGCCGCCGGCTACACGGGGGTCAAATCGGGGCGGGGATTTTTCGCCTACTAGAGGGCGTGCGGATGTCGACGGATCGGCTGGTGACCTACGAGCATCACGAGGCGGTGGCCACGGTGACGCTGGACAATCCCCCCGCCAATGCGCTCAGCCGCGCCGTCCTGGATCGGCTGGAACGAACGGTGGATGAACTCAACGGCAACGCCTCCGTCAAGGCGATTGTGATTACGGGTGCCGGAAGGCTTTTTTCCGCGGGCGCGGATGTCAAAGAAATCGCCCGAATCCGTGCGCGGAGCGAGGGGGAGGAGCTAACAAGGCGCGGCCAGTCCGTCTATAATAAAATAGAGGGGATGGGAAAGGTCGTGATTGCCGCCGTAAACGGCCTGTTCTGTCTGGGAGGAGGTCTTGAGTTGGCCATGGCCTGCCACATCCGTATCGCCGGTGACCGTGTCCGTTTGGGGCTGCCCGAGATTACACTGGGTGTTATTCCAGGTTTCGGGGGCACGCAGCGGCTGCCCCGCCTGGTTGGGCCGGCTAAAGCGCTTGAACTGATACTAACGGGCGATCGAATAACGGCCCAGGAGGCGCACCAAATCGGCCTCGTCAATCAGGTCGTGCCGCAGGCCGAGGTTTTGGATCGCGCGAGAAAGCTGGCCGGCCGGATCGGTTCGATGGGCCAGGTCGCGGTACGGGCGGTTCTTTCGGCCGCACGGATGAGCCGAGAGGGGGATTTTGAGCAGGGGCTTGGGTTCGAATCGACGCTCTTCGGGAAACTCTGCGAAACGGCCGATATGAGGGAGGGCCTTTCGGCCTTCCTTGAAAAACGACCTCCTCGTTTTACGGATGGATAAGGTCGATGCCTCGTGAAATGAAACCGCGCAGCAAAATCAATTCCCGCCCGTAAAGGGGGGTTTTTAAGGAGCCGAATTGGGGGAGGAGGCGAGTCATCTCAAGGTCGTCCAGGCGCCGGGCCGGAACGCGAAGATGGCGCTGGTCCTGTCGGGGGGTGGTTTCCCCGGCTGGATGTACGAGATCGGGTGTCTGTCCGCTCTGGACGAGTTTTTTGAGGACGGTTTCACCGTCAACGACTTCGACATCTACGTCGGAACAAGCGCCGGCGCCGGCGTGGCCGCACTGATTGCCAACCAGATCCCCCCGCGGGCCATCTATGATGCGATCCGCGAGGATGCCGACAGCCCGTTCAACTTTAAAAGCAAGAATATTTACAGCTTCGGGTACAAGGAGACGTTCCATTTGCTCAAAAAACTTGGAAAATCCCTCTATCCGATGATGAAGTACCTCTGGAGAAATCGAAAGCGCGTCTCGAGCATCGACGTAATCCACATGCTTGAGGAATTCCTACCTTCCGGATTTTTTACGCTCAAGAATTTTGACGACTACATCGGGGGTTTCCTCTCGCAGCCGGGGTACACCAACGATTTTCGGAAACTCAAGCATGAACTTTATATCCCGGCCGTTGATCTTGACCTGGGCCGATACGATGTTTTCGGGGAGGGGGAGTTTGCGGACGTGCCGATCTCGGCGGCCGTTACGGCCTCGTCCGCCGTGCCGATCGTCTTCCAGCCGGTCCGGATCAAGGGCAAGGACTACATCGACGGGGGAGTGGGGCGCGTGGCCTATATGGACATCGCGATCAATCACGGGGCCTCGCTCCTCTTTGTGATTAATCCGGTGGTGCAAATTGTGAACGATAAGTCCAAGGTCTGCCTTCCCACATTCTACGGATACTGCGGCGGCATCAAGGATAAAGGGATGTCCTACATTTTCGACCAGGGTAACCGGATCAGCACCAACACGAGGATCTACCTGGGCCTCAAGCGCTACCAGGCCGAGTATCCGAATATGGATTTTCTCCTGATCCAGCCGGACCCCTCGGACGCCCTCATGTTCCTCTATAACGTCATCAATCTGGCCGCCCGCCTGGAGATCCTCAACTACGGCTACGTCTCCACGATCGGCGCGCTCAAGGCCCAGTTCTCCACCTACGAGAAATGCTTCGCCAAGCACGGGATCAAGGTGAGCCTGAAGCGGTTCGAGTGAGATATTTCATGAGACCCGACCCCCTTCGCGCGGGGAAATTCGTTTTGATTTTAGGGGCGGAATGATCTAAAATGGTCATAGCCTGTAGCCAGGGAGCCAACCATGCCGCCGAAAAGATCCCACGCGGAGAACCCCGTACCGGATGCGCTTAAAGAGCGAAATTCGCAGTTCTCCGCCCTGACCCAAGTATCGGGACTCATCAGCCGGACCGGAAATCTCGCGAAGGCCATCAACGGAACACTGGATCAACTTCTGGCCGTAACGGGGGCCGATATCGGGTCCATTCACCTCCGTGAATCCCCCTCCGGCGATCTTCAACTGATCGCCAGTCGGGGGCTCTCGAAGGGATTTATTTGCGCGGAAGAGCGGATCCCGGCGGGAGACTGCCTCTGCGGTGAAGCGGCCGGCACCGGGGAGATCGTCTCCTCCTCGGATCTTGCGTCCGAACCCCGGCTCAGCCGGGCCGCGTGTCGGGACGAGGCGCTGGGATCGCTCATCTGTATTCCCTTGCGGGCGCGGGATCGGACGCTCGGCATTCTTACGCTCTACGCCAACCGATCACACGCATTTTCCAAGCTCGATCCGGACTGGCTCGTCCTCATCGGTCAACAGATCGGGATCGCCATAGAAAACGCCCTGCTCTACGCTCGGGTTCGCGATTCGGCGGTAAAGGAGGAGCGCGAGCGAATCGCCCAGGAGATCCACGATGGTGTCGCGCAGTCCCTTGCCTATCTGAATCTCGAAACCAAGAAGCTGGAGAAGTCCCTCAAGACGCATCCCGCCCCACGGGCTTTGGCTGAACTGGGTCAGATCCGGGAGGTGATTCGGGGAACCTACGAAGAAGTCCGGGAACTGCTCGTCGATTTCCGGATGAAGTTTAAAAACGGGGAGGATCTCCGAGCCTCTCTGGATCGGTATTTAAAAGAATTCGGTGAGAGAACGGGCCTTCGGGCGCGATTGGCCTGCCCGGAATCTCTTCCCCCGCTTACGGACCGGGTCCAGCATCAGATATTCCGGGTCGTCCAGGAAGCGCTTTCGAATGTCCGAAAACACGCCTCGGCCCGAGAGGTCGCCATCTCCATCTCAAGGACCGGGGGCCGTCTGGATATCTGCGTCCGGGATGACGGATCGGGGTTTGACCCTCGGTCGATCTCCCGTTCGGCCTATTTCCACCAGGGTCTTGCGATCATGCGGGAGCGCGTGGAAAGCCTTCATGGAAAGATCCGGCTCGACTCCGTCCCGGGGCGGGGGACCACGGTCCGGGTCTCGGTCCCGCTGGATGCGGCCCAGGAGTAGAGATGCCCCCGATTCGAGTCCTGATCGTGGATGACCACACGCTCTTCCGAAAGGGCGTCGCCGGCATATTGGAGGATCAGAAGGGAATCAAGGTGGTCGGGGAGGCCGGGGACGGGGAGGAGGGCATCCGTCTGGCCCGCGATCTGGAGCCGGATGTGATCTTGATGGATGTGAAGATGCCCCGCCGAACCGGGATTCAGGCGACCCAGATCATTCGGGAGGAAGTTCCGAAGGCCCAGATCATCATGCTGACCGTCTCGGAGGAAGATCAGGACCTGTTTTCGGCCGTCAAGGCCGGCGCACGCGGGTATCTTCCCAAAAACATGGAGCCCGAACAGCTGATCAAGGCCATCCAACTGGTGGCCAAGGGGGAGGCGGTTGTTCCCCACGCCATGGCCTCGAAGCTGTTGGCCGAATTCAGCCATATCGCCCACCGGGTCGATGATCCTCAGGCCTCAAAGCTGAAACCGCTCACCCCACGCGAAAAGGAAATACTCCAGGTCCTCTCTCGGGGAGACAGCAACAAGGAGATCGGCAATGCCCTCTGCATTTCGGAGCATACGGTTAAAATTCATCTCAAGAATATCCTAAAAAAACTTCACATGAACAACCGCATCCAGGCCGCGGTCTACGCTTACCAGCAGGGCCTGATTCCCCCTTCCGATCCCAAAGACGCCTCCAAATAGCTTCTTTTCCGGGACGCTGGGCCCCTTTGGCCCATTCCCTCCCCCTCCAATGGGTTATTTCGGACTAACCCTTTTTCATCCCCAAAATAGACCGAGCGCGGAATAGACATCGGCCTCAAGAGCGGATATTGTTTGCGACAAAACCGTGAACCGAGGACCCCGTGGGGAAGCGGCGGATCTTGATGATCAGCAGCCGATCGTTGTTCGGAACCGGAATCATCAGCCTCTTGGAATCCAAAAAGGATAAGATTCTGTTCGAACGGGTTCCGGACGTGAACTCGGCCCTGCGCCGATGCGAAGCGTTTCGACCGGACGTGGTGGTCTATTTCAAGGAGACGCGCCGCACTCAAGAAGAGGCCTTGCTTCAGAAACTGATCTCACGCTATCCAACCCGGGTGATCCATTGCACTCTCGAAGAGAATCACCTGACGATCTATGACCAAACGAAAATTCAGAACGCCACGGTGGAAGATCTCCTTTCCGCCGTGATGAGTTGAATCGAGAGAACATAATGAGAAATAACAACAGAGGAGGAAACCGGTCATGAAGAGATTGATCCATGCTCTGGGCGAAGCGGTTTCAGTGGTAACCGCTTTCTTGTTAATGCTGTTGTTCGGTCCCGCTTCACTGCCGACGGCGGTTGCGGGGGAAGGGCACGAACACGCGCAACATGTTGAGCAGATGGGCATGCCCGATCGCGGGCCGGAGAAAGTCGCCCCGACCGGTGTGCAGTACCAGAAGGCCGGTGTGGCGATGTTGGACGACTTGACGAACCGGCTGGACAAGGAAATCGAAAAGGCGGGAGGGAATCTCGGCGGATATGTCTCGGGCGCCGAAGCCCATGCCGCGATGCAAGGTACTCCTCTGAAGGTCAGCAATGAGGAGTCGGTGACGGCCGGGGGCCGTTGTCCCTCCGGCGCGCCGGTCAAGAACTTTGACGTAACGGCGATTAATGTCGAGATCACCCTTAACCGGTTTCTGGATTTCTTCCCAGGCTATCTTTATGTGTTGACGGAGGATATTGACAAGGTACGGGTGGAGGAGAAAAAGAATGCGGATGCCCGCAAGAGCGATGACCTCTTTCCGGCGGCCGGGGTGTCTCTCGGATTACAGGGCGACATGATCCAGCCGCTGACGATCCGCGCGAATGTCGGCGACTGCGTCCGTATCACGCTCCGGAACCAGACCACGAATGACGAGCCGGTCAGCATGCATGTCCACGGATCGAGCTTCATCGTCAAGACGACCGGGAAGGCCGCGACGATGACCAATCCGGACTCGCTGGTCGCGCCCGGAAAATTCCAGGAGTTTGAATGGTACATCCCGGCGGACGAGCAGGATAAGGCGCACCATTTCCATAGCCATGCGGTGCGGGAACAGTGGTCGCTCGGAATGTTTGGTTCGTTGGTGGTGGAGCCCCGCGGATCGCGTTACCTGAATCCGTGGAACGGCCAGGAGTTAAAAAGCGGCTGGATGGCGATGATCGAGGATCCCAACGGCCCGGATTTCCGGGAGTTCGCGATCTATTATCATGAGATCGGGGACGAGGTCTTCCGTCTTCTGAACCGGAAGGGTGAAATGCTTGACCAACGGGACCAGGTGACGGACGCCTACCGTCCCGGCGGCCGCGGACTGAATCTCCGCAGCGAGCCGCACGGAACGCGTCTGGCACTTCAGGTGGCGCGGCACGGGCTCCATGACGAATCGATGGCTTACGGTTCCTACACCTTCGGCGATCCGGCCACGACGGTTCCGCGCTCGTACCTCGGCGATCCGACCAAGTACCGTATGATGGGCGGATCGGAAGTGGTTCATTCCCACCATCTGCACGGCGGCAGCGACCGCTGGCCGGCCTCTCCGGAGGCCGTGACGAAGGCCGAGTTCAATTTCGCCGCCATGGCGGACGGCACCGGCCCGGTGAAATTCCCGCCGATCCGGACCAGTTCCGAGCGTCTGGATGTTCAGGCGATCGGCGCGGCCGAATCGTATAATGAAGTGATCGAGTGCGGTTCCGGCGGCTGTGCCTACGGCGCCGGAGATTACACCTTCCATTGCCATATCCCGCAACATTACGTCACCGGAATGTGGGGCTTCTGGCGGGTGTACAACACACTTCAGGCGGCCGGTTCACAGGATGATTTAATGCCGGCATTGGCCGAACTTCCGGACCGGAAAGGCAAGATGAAGCTTGCGGTGGATTCATCCAAACTGGTCGGAACAACGGTGGATTGGTTCGGCGGCTCCAAGTTCCGGATCACGGCCGACAAAACGGATTTCAAGGCGAATCCACCCCAGGTTTCGATCAAGGACTGGGTCGAGAAGATGCTTCCGACGCAGGGGCTTCCAGGCGGCTCGGAAGACGAACACAAACAGGCCGTTTCGCATGACGCGACGGTCTTGAACTGGAAGTGGGACGGGAAAGTGGCGCTCAACGAACCGGATACAACCCAGGTCTGGGTCAATTACAAATCACAGAACCCCGGAAAACGGCCGGCCTTCCGGTTTGACCCGGCGACGGGGAAGCTTTCGATCCCGCATCTGCGGCCCCATCTCGGCAAGCGGGTTCCGTTTTCACCGGAGCATAACCCGGCGCCCTTCTTCGAGCCGTTCCGGACGGTCGATACCGAGCCGGCCCTGCCGGGTCAAAATGGAAACTGGAGCCTCTGCCCGTCCAGCTCGCCGCGCAAGGACTTCAGCATCAACGGCATCACGCTGCCGATCACGTTGAAGAAGGCGACGGCCAAGACGCCGGCCATCGTTGATCCGGACGGGCTTCTCTATGTCTTGGAAGAGGAAGAGGCCGCGATCCGGGCGAACGACGATCTCAAGCATCCGCTCGCGATCCGGGCCAACGTCTACGATTGTGTGGACGTGATCTACAAGAGCCAGATGAAGGATGATGCGCGGTCGGTCTGGTCCAACAAGACCAACATCCACCCGCACTTCTTCCAGTTCGATGTCACGGCTTCCGATGGCGTGATCATCGGTTTCAACTACGAGCAGTCGGTACGGCCGTACACGATCCTGAAGGCCTCGGATAAGGAGAAACCGACCGAGGGGCTGCCGGTCCCGCAGAACACGACGCTGACCAAGGCGGCGAAGGCCGGCGAGACGTCGGTCGAGATCGCGTCGGCGGTGCGCCACATCGACATCCATGGCAGTAAGTTCGACGCGCCGATGTATCATCCAGGGATCACGATCGGGCTGAGCCTGGACGGGGTGGGCACGTTCGAAGCGGTCAAGATCAAGGAGATCAAAGGTACTACGGTGGTTCTGACGGCGCCGCTCAAAAAGTCCCACAAGAGCGGGGCGATCGTCAGCCCGGAGTTCGTGCGGTACCGGTGGTATCCGGACGTGGATCTGGGGGTCGTGTTCTGGCATGACCATGTCTTCGGGCTGGACGGCTGGGGCCACGGATTCTTCGGCTCCACGATCGTCGAGCCGCCGCGGTCGACCTACCATGATCCGACGACCGGTAAGGAAATCCGGAGCGGCCAGATCGCCGACATCCGGACGACCGATCCGGTTTCGCACCAAGTGAAGGGGAGTTTCCGGGAAGTCGTGATGTGGCCGGTCGATTCCAATCCTCGGACGGCCGAGCTGATCTCGGCCGACAACCCGATGGC
>CAYJTJ010000073.1:0-8981 GCA_964372835.1 uncultured Nitrospirota bacterium | reverse complement strand
CGCGGCCTATCCCGCCGCTGCTCCGGCGGGGAGGGTTGCGAATGCCGTTCGGTTGTGGTATAGATAGATTCCGATCGTTCGGTAGGATTTCAATCCCTTGCGGGCCCCGGCCCTCGTTGAGGATTTCTGAACATCCCTTTTCGGGACTTCAAGGGAGGACGAAAGGGAACACGTGAACGGGCTGGCCTATAACTTGGCGGCCGATGCCGTCGTCGTGGTTCATTTCGGCTGGATCTTATTCCTGATCGGGGGGTCCGCCGTCGGCCGACGAGCCCGGTGGGCGATGTGGCTTCACATCGGGGCCCTGGGCTATAGTCTCTTTCTCCAAATCTTCTCCTGGATCTGTCCGCTGACCTATCTTGAGGTTTGGTTTCGGAGCCGGGGAAACGGTGATCGAAACTACTCCGGTTCCTTCATCGCCCACTATCTTGAGAGACTGATCTATTATCAGATCGGCCCGGAATGGATCCTTTTTCTGACCGGGATCGTGATCGGCATCTCGGCCGCCGTCTACTACCGGACGATCGGCCCCGCGCCCCATCACTGATGAATCTAACTCACCGCCAGAGGATCATGGCCGAGCTCGAGAGGACGTTCCTAACGGCCCGCGACCTCTCACAATCCGTACGGATCTCCGAGAAAGAGGTGGCCGGCCATCTCGAACACGTCGCGCAGAGTTTAAAACCGCCCAAGCGGCTTCTAACCGATCCGGCCGTCTGCCATGGCTGCGGATTCGTCTTCTCGGACCGCCGGCGCTTCTCGAACCCCGGCCGATGCCCCCGCTGCCGACACGAAGGGATCCGGCCGCCGGCTTTTCGAATCCTCCAAGACCCTTAAGATTTCGACGGGCCTTCCGGGACCGGAAGGGTTGAGAGAAACCGTTTCCAGGCCGCCCAGTATTCACCGCCCCCGACCAGATACGTATCGTTGTGCGATGCCCCCGGGATAACATAGAACTCCTTGGGGGAATTGGCCGCCTCATACAGCCGCCGGCCAAGCTCGATCGGGACGACCTCATCCCGATCCCCGTGAAGGATGAAGACGGGCACACGGATCTTCCCGATCTTCGAGAGGGAGTCGTATTCGGTCCGGATCAACGGTCCCAGGGGGAGTAGCGGAAAGATTTTACGCGCCATATCCCGGACCGAGGTCATCGGCGTCTCGAGGATCAGCGCGCGCGGGGGTGCGTGAAGGGCGAGCTCCACCGCGACCGAGGCCCCGAGCGAGCGGCCGAAGTAGAGAATCCGGTTCGATGCCAGCCCGGTCCGGGAGAAGACCCAGCCGAGCGCCGCCTCGGCGTCCCGGTAGGTTCCCTCCTCCGAGACGGAGCCCTCGCTGCGGCCGTACTCCCGGTAATCAAAGATGAAGATTGAGAGCCCCGTCTCCTCGTGAAACCGGCGCAGATTATCCACGCGGTGGGAGATATTTCCCGCGTTCCCGTGAAACCAGATCATAACCCCATCCGGATCCGCCCCGGGGACGAACCAGCCGTTCAGCCGAAGACCGTCGGCCGTCTGGAAATAAATGTCTTCGTAGACCAGGCCGACCATCGCCGGCGTGGCCATGATCTGGGGATCCGGATGGAAGATAAAGGCCTTATCCAAACGACACCCGCCAAAAAACACGATCGCCGGAACCAAGGCCGCCAGTAGACCGGCCCGCGGATCGGAGGGTCTCATGGGGATTCATCGTCGTTCAGCCGGTAAATCCCGTTCGGGGACGTAAAATAAAGACGTCCGTCGGGTCCCGAGACCAGATCCACGATCCCCTCGCGGTGGCGGTAGATTTCCTCGTCGACGCTCACAATGAGGGCCGGATCCTTTTCGGAGAGCTTGACCATCCGGATCCGTCCCGTGTTCCAGTCCGCGAAGATGAGCTTGCCGCGGTAACGGTCCGGATACCGATTCCCCGAATAGAACGCGATGCCGGTGGGGGCGATCGTGCGGCGATACACGAGAATCGGATCGACGAGCCCCTTTTGGTTTCGGATGCCGCTGACTTGGTCCTCCCCCCAACCATAGTTCTTGCCCATTTCGATGATATTGAGCTCATCATTCGTCGCCGGCCCGTTTTCGGTCGCGAACAGACGGGCCCGACCCGGGGGCCCCGACTCGAAGGTGAAATCGAAGCTGTTTCGCAGGCCCAGGGCAAAGACATAGGAACGCGGGGCCGAGGGCTGCTTCGGATCATAAAAAGGGTTGTCGCTGGGGGCGGACCCGTCCGGGTTGAGGCGCAGAATTTTTCCGGCAAAGGAGTCCAGGTCGGGGGCGGTGCGGGGGATGGCGATATCGCCGATGGTGAGATACAGTTTGCGATCCGGGCCGAAGGCCAGGCTGCCGCCGTTGTGGTTCCCTTTGCCGGCCTCCGACGGACTGCCGATCGGGAGATGATCGAGAAGCGCCACGGGATCTTCTCCGACATCCTCCCGGACCGTGATGCGCATCAGACGATGGCGGTACGGATCGGTCTTCGGGTCCGATCCCCGGTGGGAATAGTAGACATACAGGTAGCCGTTTGTCTTGAAATCGGGATCAAGCGCCAGACCGAGGAGGCCGCGCTCGAAATAGCCGGAGATCGGGCCGAACCGGTAGACGGGACGGGGGAGAAGCCGCGGATGCTCCGAGGTGGCCTCCCCGATAAGCCGGACCTGCCCCGAATACCGCTCCGTGAAAAAAAGCCGCCCGTCGGAATCGAAGGCGATCGCGACCGGAAACTCGATCCCTTCCGCGACCGGCTCTCCGACGAATCCGGCCGCGGCGATCGAGGGCAGAAGAAGGAGGGCTGTGATCAGCGTGCAGACGGACTTCACGGTTTTAACCCCGCCGGAGAGGGATGGCCGCCGGGCTACTTCAGCTTGGAATGCGTCCCGTCACAGAACGGCTTCGATCCGGAATGCTTGCAGCCGCACCAGGCGACCTTCTTTTTCTCCGTAATGACCATTTCGATCGGCGAGAATTCGGTCCCTTTATGTGAGCCGTCACAAAAGGGCTGGTCCTGAGAACGTCCGCAACGGCACCAGTAATACGTCCCGGGCTCCATCTCCTCCACGAACGGCGCACGCTGCGCGATTTTCGGATCGGCCATATTTTCCTCCGTATCGAGTTGATTCTTTTAAGTCTACCGAAACCGAATGCCTTCGCGCAACCGATAGGATTAGGTCCCCTTCCTCGAACCGCCGAATAATCGAGTCGTGACCGGGATCCAGTCCCCTTTGGTAGAGCCCTTGTACAGATTTTGAGCCGTGCCGGCGTAGATCTGTCCCTGGGAGTCCATCGCCATCGATTGGATGTTCAGATCCTCCAGATCCCCGTTGATCGGAATCCAGCGGCTATCGGCCGGCCCGCGAATGAAGATTCCCCGGCCGGTCCCCAGATAGAGAACGCCTTTCCGATCCAGGAGGATGGCCCGGATGGACATATTGATCAACCCTTGACTCAGGTCGTTCCAGGACCGACCTTTATCGCGGCTCAAAAAGATGCCTCCGTCCATCGTTCCCGCGTAGATCGATCCGCTGCCGCCCAGCGTCAAGACGCGGATAAAATTCTCGCGGAGGCCCCGATCCTTCTCGAATCCCCTGGAGATCTGCTCCCACTGGGCGTCGCCGGGCCCCCGCGTGAAGATCCCCCGTCCGCCCGTTCCGGCGAACAGCATCCCCTCTCGATGGATGATCAGGGACCGGACCAGGACGTTGTCCAGGCCGGTGTTGTAGGCCGTCCAGTGCTCGCCGAAATCCTCGCTCCGGAACACCCCGTTTCCGGTGGCGGCATAGAGGCGATCTTGGGCGTCGAACACCAGGGCCGCGATCTCCGTGCTCTTGAGCCCGTCATTGAGCTGGACCCAATGCCGGCCCTGATCCGTGCTGCGAAAGACGCCGAACCGGGCCCCCCCCGCAAAGATCATCTCCCCCGACGGACCGGGTCCTCCCTCGTGGGCGGCCCGGATCATGATCGTCATGATATAGGGATCTTTCAGTCCGTTCGAGATTTCCTCCCAGCCGCTTCCCCCGTCCCGGCTCTTGAAAATTCCCTTCCCGAAGGTCCCCATATAAATCTGGCCGCCCGAGTCCACGGCCAGCGCCTGGACGCTGTTCCGCGGGTCCGGAAGATCCATCTGACCGACCGCATCCGCCGCCCAAATCCACGCCGCGGCCATAAACACGCTCACCATCAGACCGAGTCGAATCTCGTCTCTTCGCCGCATTGGAACTCTCCTTAGGCTTTGCTTTCGGCTTCTTCCCCGACGCGGGAGGGAGCGGGTCTTCGTCCGAAAAACCGCGCCCCCAGAATGCCCAGCTCATAGAAAACCATCAGCGGCCCCAACATGAGCATCATGTTGAAAATGTCCGAGGTCGGCGTCAGGATCGCGGCCACGACGGCATTGACCAGGAGGGCATAGGACCGGTGGCGGGCCAGGAACCGGTGGTTCACCCAGCCCAGCTTCGCCATCACCGTGATCACCAGCGGCAGCTCGAAAATCAATCCGAACGCCAGAAGAAGCTTGAGAATAAAATCGACATAAAGCCCGATCGAGAATACGGGCTGCAACCCTTGTCGTGTCCCGAAGCCCACCAGGAAACGCAAGGTGAATGGCAGAACGAGAAAATAGCCGAACAAGAGTCCGGCGATAAAAAAGAGCGTCCCCAGGATGACGAACGGGAGCGCATACTTCCGTTCGTTGGGAAGGAGGCCCGGCGAAACGAACCGCCACAGCTGGATGAGGATGACCGGGAATGCCAAGAAAAGGCCGCCGAAGAAGGAGACCTTCATGGCCATCCAGAAGGCCTCCGTGGGCGAAAAGAAATAAAGCTCACGGCCCAGAGGCCGGCGCAGCCATGCGATCAACTCGTCTGAAACGAAATAGGCCGCCCCCATCCCCAGGAGCAAGGCCCAGATCACCTTGAGCAGTCGGCCGCGCAGTTCCTCCAGGTGGCCGGTCACGGGCATCCGCGACTCCCCGGCCTCCCCGCCTTCCGCCGTCCTCATGCCGGCCCCTCATCGGAGCGGTCCCCGGAGGCCCGGCGGGAACCGGCCTCCGGACCGTCGGGGCGCTCGTGTCGCCGGGCCTCGGCCTCCTCGTCCATCTTGCGGACCTCGGCGTCCATTTCGTCTTTTAACTCCTGCGTCATCCGCTTGAGCTGGGCGACGCCGCGTCCGATCGAGCGCGCGACCTCGGGAAGACGATTCGGCCCGAAGACCAAAAGCGCCAAGACCAGTATCACGATCAGTTCCGGCAATCCGATCCCGAACATTCGCTATTCCTCACGCAGGATGATGCCCGGTATGCTCGCGGAGCATCGCCTCGATTCGATCCTTGGTGATCAATTTGTCGATCTGGATCTGCTTTTTATGCACCTGCTCCTGGGGGGTCAGCGTCTTATGGCGGATCAGGCTCATCAGTTCCTCCTCGAGGCGCTGATGCTCTCCCTCCAGTTTTCGGAACTCGTGGTTATCCTTCCGAAGCCTCTCTCGGACCGCTAGCGGATTTTCCATCGCCGCCCCCTCCATTTAACCGACGAAATCCCTTCGGCCCCCGCCCATCATTCCGCGGAATGACTCATGATCAGGGCATCCTCCTTGGGATCCCGGTAGTAATTGGAACGCACCGCCATGACCGTAAATCCCAGCTTCTCGTAAAGCCGCCGGGCCGCCTCATTTGAAACCCGGACCTCGAGCAGTGTTCGTCGGGCGCCGTTCTCCCGGCCCCACGACAGGGCCCATCGCGCCAGATCCGAACCGATCCCCCGGCCCCGCCAGTCGGGATGAACCGTGAGATTCATCAGGTGTTGCTCCTCAAAGACCATCCAAAAACAAAGATACCCCAGGATCGCCCCCCGGCCGAGATTTCGGACCACGACGCTTTGAGAAAATGGATTTCCGCCGAGTTCCGCCTCGAACATCGCCCGCTTCCACGGGGCCGAATAGGCGACCTCCTCGATCGAGACGACCTCGTCCAGGTCGTTGACGGTCATCGGCTGGATCGCGAACAAAACCGCCTCGCCCTTCATCGAATTTTCCGCCCGCCGCCCGCCCCAAACCGCTTCAACGGCTTCGGGCGGATCCCCCGTTCCCAATTGATCTCGGCGTCCGACCGCCGCAGATAGAGCGGCTCAAGTCGCCGCGGATCGGCCGACTCCCCCCGCCGAAGCCTATCAAGCCCGAGGCGGCCCACGACCGAGGGCCTCGGATGGGAAAGGCTCGGATCGACCCAGACGGCCCGATCCTTCAGAATCGGACCCAGAACCTCCCGGTGCGATTCGGCCGCGGCGCCGACGAAAATCACGGGCGACTTGAATCCGTCCCGGATCCATTCCGCCAGCCGGCTCGGGGAAACGACTTGATCTTCCATGCGTCGCTTGAGGCCCCCCGCCCCGACCTGGAACAGTGCCGCATAGACTTCCTTCTTTCCCGCGTCGATCATGGGACAGATGATCGTTCCGGGGATCGAGACGTTGCCGGCGAGCGCCTCGAGCGTGGGGACCGCGGCCAACGCGATCGTCCGCCCCGTCGCCAGGCCTTTGGCCGTCCCCACGGCGACACGCAGGCCCGTGAACGAGCCGGGCCCCACCGACACGGCGATCGCGTCCAGATCCGACACCGCCGTTCTCCCGTCCTGAAGGACGCGATCCACAAGGACCATGATCCGCTCGGCATGGGCCATCGGCATGTCCAGGCGATACTCCGCAATGAGGTGATCCTCCTTCATGAGGGCGACGCCCCCGACGGGAGTCGCCATCTCGATCGCCAACAGCCTCATCTCGCATCCTTCACGGAAGCCGAAACTCCCCTTCCGGCAACGGGCGGTTTAAATGGACCTCGCGGAACTCGACCACCAGGGGGAAGTCCGCTTCCTCCTCCGCCCCCGGTCGAAGGACCGTGATTCGGCGGGGCCAGACGATCCCCCCTTCCACCGAGTAGTCCGAAAACTCCAAAACGGTCTCAACCCAGCCCGCGCTTTCCGATTCAAAAGTTTCTCTCGGCCGCTGCCCCCCATCCTCAGGCCGGGAGGCCGCCACGATTTCGGCCCGAATCAATCGGAGATCGGCGCGATCAAACCAAAGCCGTTTCGTCAGGCGTCCCGCCCGGGAAGACCCGGATGCCGAAATCCGGACGAGGTGCAGAATATAGACGCCGTCGCGCTGCTCAAGAACCGGGATCTCGTCCGGCCGGAGGACGGGCCCCACCGCGGTCGAAACGGCCTCGTTCAGATCGGAAGGCCGGATGGGAACGGAGGGATCGCGTGCTCCATCTTCCAAAATTTCTAAAATCGTCCCGGACGAAGGGATGGAGATACGGACACGAACCCCGTCCGAAACCAAATCGAAAACCGTCCGCCCGATCGGATCGAAGCCCTTCAGCCTCAGGGAGGGCTCCCGGTCGGTTTCGGGGCGCGCGTATGAGAGGGCTCCGGTCGCGATCGGACGGCCCGGCACACGGATCGTCACGAGCGCCCTCAGTGTCCGGATCAAGCCCGCCCGCTCGTTGAGCCGGCCGACCAGCTCACCCGTCGAGGCCGTCTTCAGCGGAACGTCAGGACGGACGGCGGGTCGAAGTCCACATCCGGCCAAAAAAAGCATCGCGCCGCAAAGGGTCAGCCCCAGCGATCGGCTATCGACCAAAGAGGACCTCCAGCGCCTGACGGATATGTCCGATTCCGGTCAGCTCGATCCCGTCGATCCGCTCCCCGGTCTCCTCGAGGCGGACTCGGTTTCGCTCCGGAAGGAGACACTGCTTAAATCCCATCTTCGCCGCCTCCCGAAGCCGAACCTCGGCCTGATGAATCGCGCGCACCTCTCCGCCGAGCCCCACCTCGCCCAGAACAAGGGTCTTGGGATCAATGGCGCGGTCACGGAATCCGGACGCGACCGCGGCCACGATTCCCAGATCCACACCCGGCTCCGCGATCTCCATCCCTCCCACCACGTTGATGAAGACGTCCTGCCCTTGAAGCTGGAGACCGGCGCGCTTTTCCAGCACGGCCAGAAGGAGCGAGACCCGGTTGGATTCCGCGCCGACCGCCGTGCGGCGCGGGAGGCCGAAGCGGGTCGGGCTGACCAGGGCCTGAAGCTCGACCAGTATCGGGCGGGTTCCCTCGATGCTTGAGACGACGACCGAGCCGGCCACATTGATCGACCGCTCGCTTAAGAAAAGTTCCGAGGGATTGGCGACCTCATCCAGACCCAGCGACCTCATCTCGAACACGCCGATCTCGTTGGTGGAACCGAACCGGTTCTTGACCGCGCGAAGGATCCGGTAGGGATGGCCCTTATCCCCTTCAAAATAGAGGACCGTATCGACCATATGCTCCAGAATCCGGGGCCCGGCGATCGAACCGTCCTTCGTTACATGGCCGATGAGGAAGGCGGGGGTGTTCGTCTGCTTGGCATACGCCATGAGCTGGCCCGCCGCCTCCCGGATCTGGCTGACGCTTCCGGGGGCCGATGTGATCTGGGCCGTGTAGACCGTCTGGATCGAGTCGATCACCACCGCCTTGGGCGAAAGCGCCCGCGCCGTTTTCAGAATCCCTTCCAGGGCCGTCTCGGCCAAAATAAAAAGATTTTTCGAGCCGACCCCGAGCCGCTCGCCGCGCATCCGGATCTGGTGGGGCGACTCTTCTCCGGAGACGTAGAGCACCGGCCGGTCCCGGCTCATTTTCTGGAAGGCCTGGAGAAGCAGCGTCGACTTTCCGATCCCGGGATCGCCCCCGATCAGGACGACCGAGCCGGCCACGACTCCTCCTCCCAGCACACGGTCCAGCTCTCCCATTCCGGTCGAAAACCGGTCCTCCGAAGAACGGACGATCTCGGTGATCGGCCAAGGAGCGGCGGCCGGGGAAGCCGAGGCGATCCAGCGCGAGGTGACCGGAACGGCCACCGGCTCCTCCTGCAGGCTGTTCCAGCTCGAACAGTCGGGGCATCGTCCGAGCCATTTGGAGGTGGTGTAACCGCAGTGCTGGCAGACAAAAGAGGTCTTGGGACGGGCCAT
>CAYJTJ010000072.1:0-9316 GCA_964372835.1 uncultured Nitrospirota bacterium | reverse complement strand
GCAGAACTCGTTGTAGGCGACCTCTAGACGGGTTCGGCCGAGCCGGGCGCGAAGGCGGGTGGCCAGCCGCTCCAGTCCGGCCTTATACGGATCGGTTTTAGGGGTCCGGGGCCAGTTCCGCAGCACCCGATCCAACTCGATCTCACGGGAGCGGATGGAAAGCCCACCGGCCCGACGCCGGGCCTCGAGGGCTTTCAGTTCGGTGACGAGGGCACGGGGGGCGTCGGAGGCCGGGACGCCGTGGCCCACCAGAATAACGGCCTCCCCGAATCGAGGTGTCTTCGAGGGGCTGGGGGATCGTCTGGACATATCGGGGGGTGATCAGCGTTTCAGGCTGATGGAGACGCCGTCACGGATCGGGACGATGGTGGTCAGGAGGTTGGGATCGGCCGCGACCTTTTGATTAAAAGTCTGAATGCCGAGGACCGATGGGTCCTCGGACTGCTTTAATACCGAGCCGAACCAGAGCACGTTGTCCGCCAGAAGCAGTCCCCCGGAGCGGAGCCGGGGAAGGGCTTTGTCCAGGGCGGCCGGATAGCGTTTCTTTTCACAGTCGATAAAGATGATATCGAAGGCCTCGGACTGCCGGTCGATGATATCGAGGGCGTCACCCCGCTCGATCTCTACCGCCGAATCCAAATGGGCTTTTTTAAAAAAGTCGCGGGCCAGGCGGGTGTTTTCCTCTTCGTCGTCCGTCAGCACAACCCTGCCCCGCGAGCCCATCCCTTTTAAAAACCAGTAGGCCGAATATCCGAATCCGGACCCGAACTCAAACACCCGCATTGCCCCGACCGACCGCGCCATGACGGCCAGGAGCTGGCCGACCAGCGGCCCGACAATCGGGAACCGGCGTTTCTCTGCCAGCCTCTCCATCTCACCCAGGATGTCGTCCCGCGAGGACGAAAGGCGTGAGAGATAAGCCTCAATTTCAGGGTCGACAATATCCATCCGCCGGCCTTGCAGTCTGTCGAATTCATGGTCCGATGATCAAAACACCCCTGAAGGATACCAAAGTGGATTATTGCGGATCAAGGATTAATTGATTTTCGCCACGGGATGCGGGATAGGGGTGGGGGGAGCCTTGGACCGCTGGCCGATTGACAGTCTTCAAATCCTGGTCTATATTGACTAAGGCGGCCCAGGACGAAACCAACCCTGTTGAAGAAGGAGAGAGACTGATGACGAGGCGAGTGGATTATTTGGTCGGCGAAGAAGATTTCGGTCTGATGACGGCGACCACCTTTATGGAGGAAGATGTTATATATTTCTCGAAAAATTCGAAAGCCGTTCAGTTGGCGATGGCCATGACCTCGGGAGGATTTGGAAGCGTTCCGATCGTGGACCAGAATAAGAAGCTCGTGGGTATCGTAAGCGAATTCGATCTGCTCAAGGCGCTCCGGAAGGGCAAGGATCTGTCCGCCATTTCCGCCGAGGATATTATGACCGACAAGCCCATCTCCGTATCCCAGGACGCCAAAGTGGACGAAATCATGGGGGTGCTGGAAGAGAAAAAGCTCATTCGGGTTCCGGTCCTCGATAAAAAGGGGAAACTCGTGGGCGTGGTGGCGCGAAGGGATATCCTTCAGGGTTATATCCGATCCCGTGGAAAAGTGCTTCCCTGGTGGATGTAGGTTTTTAAGGAGGCACCGCCCTCAGCCGGACGACGCGCCCCGGGCCGGCCCTTCCCAGTCCTGACAATCGGAGAGCGTGTAATTTCCGCTCCGGGTGCGCAGGATCCTCATGACCAGGGCCGGGATTCCCATCGCGGCGCCCAGTTCATGGCCGATCGAGCGGACGTAGGTCCCCGCGGATACCGTCATCCGGATCGTGGCCAGCGGTAATTCGCACCCCGGATCGGTTTCAATAAAGCGGGCCCATCGCGCGGTGATTTCGGGCTGGCGGAAGTCGCCTTTGACAGCGGCGATTCCCTTGAAAATGATGGCTCGAAGGTCGGGAACGGACATTCTGGAAGTCCGGATCAAGTCCGCTTGATCGATACGGATCTCGCGTCGTGGAAGCCCCACCTCGCCGATTCGGCCCTGGCGTGCCCACCAGAAAAGCGGTTTCCCCTTTACGACGAGGGATGAATAGGGCGGGACGGTCTGGATTCGCCGGCCTTTCAGCCGGGACACCTGCTCCCTCAGATCCTCTTCGCGAAAATCGACCAGCCGATCGCCGGCCGCCTCCGTGATCAATCCGAGCGCATCGTAGCTGTCCGTTGAAAATCCGAAAAGGAGGTCGAACTCGTATTCCTTGTCGGCGGACTGAAGGCGGGCTTGCTGTTTTTGGGCCTCTGGGCCGATCAGGAGGATGAGCACGCCTTCCCCCATGGGGTCGAGATTGCCGGCATGCGTGACGACCGTGCCGAGTTGACGGGCAATCCGCATCGCGATCCGGTTGGAGGTTTCCCCCACGGGCTTATAGACGGGGAGATCGCCATTCGCGGGGATGATGGGCCGTTCTCGACTGGGAAGTGGAGAGATGGGTTGCGGGCCGAAGGAACGGATGGGAGTCTCGCCCCAAAAATAATTGCGCACGGAAGCGGTTCGTAAGCCGAGTTCTGTTCCCCTTTGGATCGCTCCGCCGGGGCGGCGGTCATTTCTCTAGGATCCCGATTACTCGGGAACTCAAGCAACCAACCCGTTCCGCCCTTCGACTATTTATATCGGGGGCCCGTGCGGCAAAGAAGGAAAAAAGGTCCTCCGATGCCCCCGCCCCCCCGCGCTCGCGCAGGCAAAGCCTGACGCTCGCTTAGCCAAACCTCGGACGGGCAGTCCTTTGGTCCTTGCCGGACCGGGCGGAACCTATTTGGTCTTGCTCCAGATGGGGTTTGCCGTGCCCCCGCCATCACTGGCGGGGCGGTGAGCTCTTACCTCACCGTTTCACCCTTGCCAGAAAGGCAGTGACGAGCGGTTCGATGCAAGATGAAAGTGAAAACCACTTGCATCTTGCCACTTTCATCTCATCACGGCCCTTCTTCGGCGGTCTGTTCTCTGTGGCACTTTCCGTCCCCTCGCGGGGCCTGGGCGTTACCCAGCATCCTGCCCTTTGGAGCTCGGACTTTCCTCACCCGCCCAAGGCGGGCGCGATCGCCTGAACCGCTTCCGTACGCACCGATCACTATACACGAGTGGAGCGAGGGATGCAATACGAAGAGGCCCCCGATTGGCCTCGAAGAGCGACCGGATTTTAAGGCCGACCCGGAAAGGGTTTCGGTCCGCCTAATCGAAGACATTCTCGCTCGTCGGCGTGCCGCACGGGGGGCGGAACAGCGAGATATTCCTCGACCGGCTGTTGATCACGATGGCCTCGGAGCCGTCGGGGCGGAGGATGATTCGGACGGGATCCAAGCCCTGGGGGGCGAGGGAGAGGCGGCAGGCGATCGCTTTGCTGGCGACGACGATGACCGAGATGGCGCTGTTGGCGCAGCAGTGGGCCACCAGCGCGTGGAGCCCGTCGGGGGTGACGGCCACGGCCGCGCCGCCGGCCATTCCGACATCGATTTGACTCTTCAGCGCGATCGGGGACCGGGTCAAGTCGATGACCGCGACCGTCCGCGAGTTGTCGTGGGAAATATAGGCCTCCTGCCCGTCCGGGGTGAGGCCGATCCCGACCGGGTTATGGCCGACCGGTGTGGCGGTGATCCGCCCCGAAGCCGGATCCAGTGCGAGCAGCCGATCGGAATCCCGGCTCGTGATCAGAACCGTCTTCCCGTCCCGGGTCACGGCGACATCGCCGGGGAAGTCCTCCAGCCGAATGATGCGCACGCTTTTCTCAGGAAGCCGGACCACGGTAAGGGCTTTCTGGGTATAGTGAGGAATGTAAAGTGTCCGCCCGTCCGGGGTGGTGACGACGTTGCCGGGGTCCGGAAGCGGGAGCGGAATCCTCGATATCGCCTCGTCCGTCGCGGTGTCGATGACGGCGACCGTCGCGGTTTCGTGGGTCGTGATGTAGGCATACCGGCCGTCGGGGGATAGGGCGAGACCGCGGGGATCCGCCCTCGGGGCCCGTCCCTTTTCCCCCAGGCTAATCCGCTTTATAATTCGGTGGGTTTTCAAATCCAAGACGGCGACCGTATCGGCCACCGGGTCCAGGATGTAGGCCCTGGCCGATTCGATCGATTCCGAAACCGAGACGGTAGGAAAACTTCCCCCTTGGCCGATCAGCATCAGAGGGAGCGCAAATCCCACCGTCCAACGCGCGACGGGTCGTCCGCCCGTTAGATTTTTGATTCGGCTTCGGGTGAACATCGCAGGGCTCCGCTCATGGATCCATCCGCCCGGGACCCAATCACCCGAATCGGAATGCGTGTAGTCTAACGCACACGCGGATTCAAATCAACCCGTCAATCAAATTTGCGATTCGGGGCGGCCGATCTTTCGATTTGACAATTTCCAAAATAAGCTTTAATATGAATAGCTTATAGGTAAACTTGGACGGATCAAAGGATGGATGAATTTCCACGCATCAAACGGCTTCCCCCCTACGTTTTCGCCCGCGTCAATGCGTTGAAACTGGAGGCGAGGAGGCGGGGCGAAGACATCATCGATTTTGGGATGGGCAATCCGGACCAGCCCACGCCGCCGCATATCGTCGAGAAGGCGATCGAGGCCATTCGGAACCCGCGAAATCACCGTTACTCGGCCTCGCGGGGAATCACGAAGCTTCGGGCCGCGATCGCGGACTGGTACCTTCGGCGGTATCGGGTCGAGATCGACCCGGAATCGGAGGCGATCGTCACGATCGGATCGAAGGAGGGAATCGCCCACTTGGCCCTCGCCGTGCTGGGCACGGGGGACACCGTCCTCTGTCCGAACCCGACCTATCCGATTCATACCTACAGCGTCATCATCGCCGGGGGTGAGATTCGGGGGGTTCCGCTCCGGGAGGACAATGATTTTTTCGAGGATCTGGTCCGGACCTATCGCCAGACCAAGCCCAGGCCGAAGATGCTGATCGTCAATTTCCCCCACAACCCGACGACCCGCATCGTGGATCCGGGGTTCTTCAAAAAGCTGGTCGATTTTGCCCGAGACCACGGCGTCATGGTCGTGCATGATCTGGCCTACGCCGACCTGGTGTTTGACGGCTACCGCGCCCCCAGCCTTCTGGAAGTCCCCGGGGGAAAAGAGGTGGGGGTCGAGTTCTTCACGCTGTCCAAAAGCTATAATATGCCGGGGTGGCGGATCGGCTTCTGCGTCGGGAATCCCGCGATGATTAAGGCGCTCACCCAACTGAAGAGCTATTTGGACTACGGGATTTTTCAGCCGCTTCAGATCGCGAGCATCATTGCGCTCAAGGGGCCGCAGGCCTGCGTGAGCGAGGGGGTCGAGATGTACCGGAGCCGCCGGGACGCACTGGTGGACGGTTTAAACCGGATCGGCTGGAAGATCGAGAAGCCCCTTGCGACGATGTTCGTCTGGGCCAAAATACCGGATCCCTTCCGCGCGATGGGGTCTTTGGAGTTCACCAAACTTCTTCTGAGCGAAGCGAAGGTGGCCGTCTCGCCGGGTGTTGGGTTCGGGGAGAACGGGGATGATCATGTCCGGTTTGCCCTGGTGGAGAACGAGCACCGGACACGACAGGCGATTCAGGGGATTAAACGGGTCTTGAAGAAAGCATGACGGTGCGGGATGGGTTCTAAACCCAAGCAGATCGGCGTCGGAATTCTGGGATTCGGAACGGTCGGAACGGGGGTCGTCCGGATCCTCTCGGGCCGCTCCGAGGAAATTCAGCGAAGGTTGGGCGTGCCGCTCCGGTTGATCAAGGTCGCCGACTCGGATCTGGGACGGGACCGCGGGATCTCCCTTGCCCCGGGTCTGCTTACGGCCAAGGCCGATGACGTGATTGATCACCCGGAGGTGGATCTTGTCGTCGAGTTGATCGGGGGGATGGAGCCGGCCCGGTCGCTGATCCTGAAGGCGTTTGAGCGGGGAAAATCGGTCGTGACGGCCAACAAGGCGCTTCTCGCGGTGCACGGGGAAGAGATCTATCGGGCGGCTTTGAAGGCCGGCGCGGACCTCGGGTTCGAGGCGAGTGTGGGCGGGGGGATCCCGATCATCCGGGCGATCAAGGAGGGGCTGGCGGCGAACCGGATCCTCTCGATCTTCGGGATCATCAACGGAACCGCCAACTACATTCTAAGTAAGATGACGGAAGAACGCCGCCCGTTCGCCGAGGTGCTCACCGAGGCCCAGGCGCGGGGATACGCCGAGGCGGATCCGCGGTTCGACGTCGAGGGGATCGATTCCTCTCATAAGCTTTCGATCCTCGTGACGCTCGCCTTCGGGACCCCGGTCGATATCCGTTCGATCTACACCGAGGGGATCACGGGCATCACCCCCACCGATATCGAGTACGCCCAGGAGTTCGGCTACCGCATCAAGCTCCTGGCGATCGCCAAGATGTTGGACGGCCAAATTGAGGTCCGTGTCCATCCGACCATGGTCCCGGAGGAGTACCTGATCGCCACCGTCAACGGCATCTACAACGCGATCTATATTGTGGGCGACGCCGTGGGCAACACGCTCTTCTACGGCCGGGGGGCGGGGGCGATGCCGACCGCCAGTGCGGTCGTAAGCGACCTGATGGAAGCGGCCCGAAACCGGGTCCATGGATCGGTCGGCTGCGTGCCCCCGACGGGATTCGACCCGGACCGGAGGGAGATTCTGAAGATGAAGCCGATGGAGGAGATCCGGAGCTTTTATTATCTCCGGTTTATGGCGCTCGACAAGCCCGGTGTCCTTTCGCGCATTTCGGGCGTTCTGGGGAAGAACGACATCAGCATCTCATCGATGATCCAGAAGGGTCGCAAGGTCGGGGAGGCCGTGCCGGTCGTGATGATGACCCACAAGGCGGTCGAACGGGACATCCGACGGGCCCTGGAGGAGATCGACCGATTTCCGGACGTGTCGGAGAAGACCGTCCTCATCCGCGTGGAAGGAAACGACGAAGAATGAACCCGTGGCGAGGGGTGATCGAGGCCTATCGGGAATTTCTTCCGGTTACGGATGCGACCCCGATCGTGACGCTCCATGAGGGGAACACGCCGCTGGTGCGGGCGAGGAACCTGGGGGACGCGGTCAGCCCGGGGGTCGATTTGTATCTCAAGGTCGAAGGAGCCAACCCGACCGGTTCCTTCAAAGACCGCGGCATGACGCTCGCCATCTCGAAGGCGGTGGAGGGCGGCGCGACGGCGGTGATCTGCGCCTCGACCGGGAACACCTCGGCCTCGGCCGCCGCGTACGGGGCCCGGGCCGGGATCAAGGTCTATGTCCTGATTCCGGAGGGTAAGATTGCGTCGGGCAAGTTGGCCCAGGCGATGATCCACCGGGCGACCGTTATCCAGGTGGACGGAAATTTTGACGAGGCCCTGACGATCGTAAAGGAGGTTTCGGCGAAATACAATCTCACGCTCGTCAACTCGATCAACCCGTTTCGCCTGGAGGGACAGAAGACGGCCGCCTTCGAGGTTTGCGACCAGTTGGGCGGAGCTCCCGCCTACCATTTCCTTCCGGTGGGAAACGCCGGAAACATCACGGCCACCTGGCGGGGTTACAAGGCGTATCATCAAAAGGGAAGGATCGGATCGCTCCCTCGGATGATGGGGTTCCAGGCGGCCGGGGCCGCGCCGATCGTGCTGGGCCATGTGGTCGAAAAGCCCCGGACGATTGCGACCGCGATCCGGATCGGGAACCCGGCGAGCTGGAAGGAGGCCGTGGCCGCGGCCGAGGAATCGAAGGGCGAGATCAATCTCGTGACGGACGAAGAGATCGTCGAGGCCTACCGGATGATTGCGGGATTGGAAGGGGTCTTTTGCGAGCCGGCCTCGGCCGCCTCGGTCGCCGGCGTGATCAAGATGGGCAAGCAGGGCTTATTTGCGAAAGACGACACGGTCGTCTGTACCCTGACCGGCCACGGCCTGAAAGATATCGAGATGGTGATGGGCCTGTCCCAGAAACCGATCACGATCAAGGCGCGATTTGAGGATGTGGTAAAAGTGCTCGGATACTGATTCCGCGGAGACGTCATGTCGTTGATCGTTCAAAAATTCGGCGGAAGCTCGGTCGGTAATCTCGATCGGATACGGCACGTCGCGGCCCTTGTCGGAAAGGTCAGGGCCGAGGGCCACGCGGTGGTGGTTGTCGTTTCGGCGATGGCCGGGGAAACGGATCGGCTGCTGAAGATGGCCCAGGAGGTCTCTTCCACCCCCTCGGATCGAGAGGTGGACATGCTTCTCTCATCCGGGGAGCGGGTCACCAGCGCCCTCCTGGCGCTGACCCTACAGGAGATGGGATTTGCGGCCCAGGCCTTCACGGGGCGCCAGGTCGGGATCCTCACGGACAGCACGCACACCAAGGCCCGCATCGAGCGGATCTCGGCCGAGCGGGTTCGAGAGGCCATCTCCCAAGGGATCATTCCCGTGATCGCGGGCTTCCAGGGAATCAACGAAAAATCGGACGTCACCACGCTCGGACGCGGCGGCTCCGATCTGACGGCGGTTGCGCTGGCGGCGGCCCTGAAGGCCGATCGCTGCGACATCTACACCGATGTGGACGGCATCTACACGACCGATCCGCGCGTGGTGCCGCATGCCAGGCGCCTGGAGAAGATCGCCTACGAGGAAATGCTCGAGATGGCCAGCCTGGGAGCAAAAGTGCTCCAGGCCCGTTCGGTCGAATTCGCGGCCAATTATCAGGTGCCGATCCGCGTGCGGTCCAGTTTTGCGGAGGGGACCGGCACGCTTGTGACCAAGGAGGACCGTTCCATGGAGCAGGTGGTGGTTTCCGGCGTGACCTACGACAAGAATCAGGCCAAGATCACGATCGCGGGGGTTCCCGACCGACCGGGAATCGCGGCGCAGCTATTCGGCGCGATCGCCGAGGCCGGGATCCTGGTCGACATGATTCTACAGAACGTCAGTCAGGAAAGCCTGACCGACATTTCCTTCACGGTCCCCAAGCCGGACGCGCCCAAGTCCCTCGAGATCACCCAACGGATCGCCCGGGAGATCGGGGCCCGCCGGGCCCAATTGAAAGAGGAAATCGCGAATGTTTCGATCGTGGGCGTCGGAATGCGTACGCATTCCGGGGTGGCCGCGAAGATGTTTTCGGCGCTCTCCCGCGAAGGGATCAATATCCTGATGATCTCGACCAGCGAGATCAAGATTTCCTGCGTAATTGATGCAAAGTATACCGAATTGGCCGTCCGAGCCTTACATGACGCGTTTGAGTTGGGAAAGGTCTAAAACAGCGAGCGCCCGCGAGCGTAGGGAAGGGGGAGGCTCCATCTGGCTTTGCCAGTGGAGGGGGGATGG
>CAYJTJ010000071.1:0-9367 GCA_964372835.1 uncultured Nitrospirota bacterium | reverse complement strand
GGAATGCGTTTATCTATGACGTCCTACCGACGATCAATGGCGGGGATACCGGCGTGGATCAAGTGGTGATCACGGCGCCGCCAGGTTACGGAACCCTTACGGTGACGACCGTTTCGGTGAACGGCACGGGCCAGACGCCCAATTGCCCAACTCCGGGTGCGGGTCAATACTGTTCGACGGTGGCGGGCCAGGTGATTACGGTCACGCTCGGCGACAAGGTCATGACCTCGCTGACCAATATTCGGATCCTGTTCACAGCGAGCGCACCCGGCAATGGCGGGACCGCCGATTTTGGCTCGATGATGGACGATACCTCCACGTCCGCGGTCGCCCCGCAGGCGAATGCGACAGGAGACGCGGACGGCGATCCGGCCGATCTGAACAGTATTACGGTGAAGGTCGTCAATGCGGCCGACCCGGATCAATCCGTGATCATGGTGAACCCGGAGATCGTTGAGATTGATCGGGACACCGATGGGACTCCCTACAGCACGATTACGGTCATACCGAACGATTCCAACGGCAATAGTATTGGATCGGGCTTGAACGTGACGATCCGGGTTACGGCCGGGGAGCCGTCGTTCTCGACGCTATCGGCCATCCAGGGCGGGGCGCCCTTTGGAAACATGACCATCGTGGCCGATAACGGGGATGGGACCTATACCGCACAGGTCAGTTCGAATGTTCCCGGCGTTGCCATTGTCAATGTCACCGTCAACGGCGTGATCTTAAGCAGTCATCCCAAGATTTCCTTCACCCAGGGGCTCGTGTTGGAGATCGCAAAGACGGCGAACAAGAAAGAGGCGGTCATCGGCGACGTGATCACTTATCTTGTCGAGATCAAGAATAAGACCGCCTTGGACGTGGTTCAGGTTAAGATCCATGACCAGATTCCCCCAAACTTCAAGTATCTTAAAAAGAGCACGCGGATCAACAAGCAACCGGCGTCGGATCCCGTCGGAAACCGGACGTTGCTGTTCGACCTGGGCACGGTTCCCGGCCTGGTCGATGTCAATGCAAACGGCAAGGCCGATCCAGCCGAGCCGGGATACATGACACTAAGTTACCAGCTTGTGATCGGTTCCGGCGCCATGCCGCGGGACTACATCAATACGGCCGTGGCGAAGGATGTCTGCGACCTCTGCGTTATCTCCAATACCGACGACGCAAAGGTAACGGTTACGCTGGATCCGATCTTTGATCTGGGAACGATCATCGGTAAAGTGTTTGAGGATAAAGACCGCGACGGACGGCAGGGTCCGGATGAACCCGGTGTGGCCGGTGTGATGGCGGCCCTGGATGACGGCACCTATGCGCTCACGGATGAGCACGGCCGATACCACTTCCCGCTCGTACGGCCGGGTCAACGGATGATTAAAATCGATCTGGACACGCTGCCGGCCGGGGCGGTTGCCACCACCGATGAGGCCCGCGTGGTTTCGGTCACACCGGGTCTGCTGGCCAAGGCGAATTTCGGGGTGTTGTATCTTCACGGCTTCAATCAGTCCGTCGGCCGGACGGGGAAGGAAGGACTGATGATGAGTGGCGAAAGCAAGAAGGAAGCCATGGAGCTTGTGGGGAGCGTTGAAACCCTCACGGTTTTGGTCAACGGGATTCTCGCCCCCCTTTCCACGACCGACATTCAGATGGGCGTCGAAGTATTTCAAGAAGTAGTCGAAGTAAAGGGTGAATCAATTGAAAAAGACGTGGAGTTTAATATAGATATCGAAAAAACCGAAGCGGTCAAGGAGTGGAAGCTTGAGATCATGGACGCCGGCGGAAAGCTGGTCCGATCCCTACGAGGCGGCGGGGCGCCCCCCAAGCTGATCAAGTGGGATGGGAAAACGGAAAAGAAAAAATTGGTGGAGGGAGGCGAGATCTACCAGTACCAGTTGGAAATCCGATACGCCGATGGAAACCGCTCCGCAAGTCCAAGGCGGATGTTTGGGGTGAACCGCTCCGCCGCCATCTCCTTGAGCCTCACGGGGGCCGCTTTTGAGTTGGGTTCTCCCGAGCTGAGTCCCGAGGCCAAAAAAATACTGGCGGAGACGGCGAAGGTGCTGCGGAAGTATCCGCAGGAAAAGATCGTCATTGAGGGACATACGGACTCCACCGGTTCGGATGAGTTCAACATGGATCTGTCGAATCGCCGGGCCCAATCGGCCGTCGAGTTCCTGATTCAGACGGAAAAAATATCCCGCAATCGGTTCGTCGTGAAGGGATACGGAAAGACACGACCCATGGCCGCCAATGATTCGGTAGAGGGGAGAGAACTGAATCGGCGCGTGGAGGTGAAAGGCCGGATCACGGATGTCGAGAAGGCCAAGCTGCTCGATCAGTTCCGAACCCAGCCGAGAGTACGGATTAACGGGGCGGTCGTTCCCATCGAACCGAGCGGACGGTTTGAAACACAAGTGAATCTGGACGGCGTGAGTCAATTGGATATCGAACTGGCTAATGCGCAGGGCCGATCCCTGAAGGCCGCCATCCCCGTTCCTTCCCTTGAGATCCTGAGGCCCGAGGCGGAGTCGCGTCTGCTTTACGGCGCGGCCGGCGAGGGATACCGCGTGGTTCGTCCTTCGGCTGAAGGGGAATGGGATCCGAATCGTGTGGCGATCGAGTATCGCCTCCTCGGCCGGACCGATCCCGGCAATACGGTGGAATTGGACGGGAAATCCGTACCGGTCGAATCGGACGGGCGATTTGCAGCCGATGTGGGGCTTAAGATGGGCCGTAATCCGTTCGGGATAATGGTGAGGAATCCTTCGGGGTATTCGCGCATCGCGAATCTATTGATTTCCATCTCGGACCGGGATGAAAGCGGACGGCTGGTTTTGGCGGTCGAGCCGATTCCGCATCTGACGGTCCAGTTACCGCGACCGGGTGTGATCCTTAAAAATCCGCTCCTGACGGTCTCCGGTTTCACAAACCCGGATCATCAGGTTCTGATCAATGGGCGGCCCGCGACGGTTCATCCGGATGGCCATTTCGTTGAGACGGTTAAGCTGCCCCATGGAAAGAGCGATCTGGTCATCGAGGCGAGGGACTCCGATGGGCGGGTCGGGGTCATCGAACGGGAGGTCGAGGTGTCGAAGACCCATCTTTTCTTCCTGGGCTTCGCCGACGGAAAGGTAGGACAGCTCCACGGGAAGGGCTATCTAGCTGGAGCCGGGATGGAAGAGGAAAAGGAGTACTACACCGAAGGGCGCGTTGCCTACTATTTAAAGGGCGTCATCGCGGGCCGATACCTGATTACGTCGGCGTTTGATACCGGTTCCCGGGAATTTAACCGGATGTTTAAGGATCTGGATGCCGCCGAGAACGACCGGCTTCTTATTAATCTTGATCCCGATAAGATGTACCCCGTTTATGGAGACCAGAGCACGCTGGTCTACGATACACAGAGCCAAGGCAAGTTCTATCTCGCCGTGGACAGCGAAGAGTTTCACCTGCTGGCCGGAAACTACTCGTTGAACCTTACCGAGACCGAGCTCGGCGCTTACCAGAGGACCTTCTACGGCGGTCGGGTTTCGTACCAGACGGCCTCGCGGACGCAGTACGGCCAGCCCGACACCACCGTTGTATTGTTCGGCGCCGAGGTCAGACAGGCCCATGTCCGAGACGAGCTCCGTGCGACCGGAGGCTCTCTCTATTATCTCAGTCATCGGGACGTAATCGAAGGGAGCGAGCAAATCGCGATCGTGGTTCGTGACAAGGACACGGGGCTCCTACTCAGCCGCCAACCCCAACAGCAGAACCTGGATTATACCATCAAATATGAGGAGGGTCGGGTTCTCTTCAACCGGCCGATCGCCAGCGTCGCGGAAAGCGGTTCGCTTGTGGACCAGAGCCTTCTCTCCGGCAATCCCGTTTTCATCCAGGTGGACTTCGAAACCCGCATGGATTCCTTTGAAAAGACGGCCCGCGGGGGACGGGTTCGTCAACAGATCGGGGATCATCTCGCCGTGGGCGGAAGCTATGTCAGGGATGAACTGGCCTCGGGACGGTACGAGCTGAAGGAAACGGATGGCGAGATCCGACTGGGAAAAAATACGCGACTGTACGGGGAGGTGGCCGAAACGAGCGGGACCGATTCGATCACCTTCATCAGCGAAGACGGCGGTCTGACCTTCACCGAGTTGACCCCGACCGGGATCCAGGAGGGTCGGGCCTGGAAGGCCGCGGCCGAATTGGATGTCCTGGAATGGTTCGGCGCGCCGAATCGTGTCCAGGTCGGAGGGTACCTCAAACGGCTCCAGACGGGCTTTCTGTCCAGCGGGAATTTCCAGGAACAGGGAACGGAAAAAGGCGGTCTCCATACAAAACTGCAGGTGACCCCGACGGACAAGCTGCTTGCGCGGTACGACCGCGAGGAATCGATCGGGGGCATTTCGCTCCTGCCGGGCGCCGCGACCGAATCCGACCTCACCACCGTCCAGTGGAGCCACGACCGGGGGCGGTTGGGATTGACGGGAGAATACAAGGCGCGTGAATCCCTGGACGCACTGGGCGATCCTTTGGATCGGTCAAGCCTGGGGGCCGCCCGACTGCGGCTCGGGATCACGGAGAAACTGAGTACCCGGCTTGAACGGCAGGAGACCATCACGGGTCCCGAGAATGATCAGACCACGGTCGGGATCGACTATGCACTCAGCTCGGCTTTGGTCTTTACGCTGAGCGGAACGGATGGAACGCTGGGACGGGCTGCGCAGGGAGGGGTGATCGGAAATCTCGATAAAGGTCGCATCTACCTTACGGAGCGCTTGGCCGAGGATCAGGCCGGGCGAACCACGGGCACCGTCCTGGGCGGCGAGACCCCGATCGGACCGTCCAGCAAAGTCTACTCCGAGTATCAGTGGGAGCGCTCGGATAGCGGGAATCGGACGGTTTCACTCGCGGGGGCCCAGCGTCATTGGGACGTGGGCGAGGGGCTTCGATTCCTTCTGGCCGGAGAGTACTCCCGGATCAACGCGGAGCCGAAGGACATTCGCCGATACACGATCGCGCCGGGCTTGTCGTACAGCCATCCGGCGGGAATCAAGGCGATGACCCGGGAAGAGGTCCGCCGCGAGCTCGGGGACACGGACCGGGTTCAGTATCTGACGACCAATGCGTTGGAGCTGAGGCTGAACCCGGACTTCACCCTTGTGCTGAAATATCGATACAGTGTGACGCGGGAACTGAATCTCCAGACCACCGAGGCGGAGTATGAAGAGCGCAGCGTGGGCCTGGCCTACCGGCCGGTGTCGCACGATCGATTTAATGCATTGGCCCGATATACGCGCTTGTCGGATCAAAGGCCGTTGACCCCGGGCGAAACAGATTTCGTCGTGACCTCGGCCGATGTGGCCTCGATCGAGTGGTCGTTTGAACTGAACCGATACCTCGAATGGGTCGAGAAAAACGCCGCCAAGCTGAAGAGGGAGGAGACGGGAGACCGCCCCGCGGTGACGACCCACACCTATCTTTCGATTCATCGGCTGAATCTGAACGTATGGAGGGCGCTGGATCTGGGGCTTGAGTACAGGATTCTCATTCAGAGGGAGGCGGACGACCAGAGGGAGGGTTGGCTGGCCGAGGCGACATGGGAGGTCGTAACGCACCTCCGCCTGGGCGTCGGTTATAATTTTACGGATTTTTCGGACAACGAGTTTTCCGAAAACAACTACTCGGTTTATGGATGGTTTTTCCGAATGCAGGGCAAGTTCTAAAGAGGATCTGGGATGCAAAACACTTTCAACACGGCGAAATGGCGGTTGGCAACCCAGCGAGCAAGGCGAGCGAGAAGGGGAGGCGACAATTATCAGTGGGGGCCCGTGCGGTGCCGTGGCTCCTCCGATGCCCCCACGCCCCGCGCTCCCACCGGCGAAGCCGGATGCTCGCTTGGCTTTGCCGGTGGAAAGCGAGGATCGGGCTTTGCTCGTCCGAGCGAGGGGTCTGGGGGCATTGGAGCATCCGCCGAAGGCGGAGCGCACAGGCCCCCAGATCAAATCGTTGGCGACGCGAGCCCCTATAAACGGAGGAGGAAATCATGCCACGTAGAATTCTGAAGACCCTGACGGCCAGATCGGCCGAGGGTCTGGTGGCCGTCATCATCGTGTTGATTTTCTTTATGGTCCTGCTGGGTATTCTGAACGCGGTCTTTCCCTCCGGGACGAGCCTTACGGACATGATGAGCCGCGAGGGTATCTTGGCCCCCGCCGGTCTGGTTGAACAATCGGTGCGTGAACTTTTTCTGAGCTCCCGCGGTGAAGAACGGATGCTCTCCGATCCAGGCGAGCTAGCCGCGGTGCTCACACGGACACGGAACGACGTCAAGTCGCGTCGGGCCAATGCGATCGCCTGGGGGGGGGCAAGGGAAGGGATGCCTCTCTTTAATCGGGATGCCGTGCAGACGCTGAAGCGGGCCGCGGCGACGATTACGTTTGATGAATCAAACCGTCTGGAGATGGGTGAAAATTCGCTCATTATCATCCAGCGGCTAAACAACGATACGGTGCTTCGGGAGAAACGGTCTTTCATGGTCATGGTGGAGGGGGAGCTCCGGGGAAGCATCGGTGAGAAGGATGAGACATCCGTCCATGTCGAGGTGGCCACCCCCAGCGCCGTGGCCCGTATCCGTTCGCAGCAGAGCGAATCCGGAAAGGCCGACTTCAAGATCTCGGTCAACCCGGATAAATCCTCCACGATCGCGGTTTATCAGGGCGTCGCGGAACTGACGGCTCAAGGACGGACCGTTCGGATCGAGGCCAACCAAGCGGCCAACGTCAAACTGGGAGAGGCCCCGACGGGCCCCGAGGGTCTGCCGGATCCGCCGAAACCGGGCCGACCGTCCGACGCGAGCCTGTACGTTTACCGCGATCTTCCACCGCGGATTCATTTCTCATGGACATCGGATGCCGGTGCGAAGGAGTACCGGATGGTCCTGGCATCGGATCCCGATTTTCGGGACATCGTCTTTGAGGACAAACTGGCCAAATCGGGTTTTGTCCACGGTAATCTCCGAAAAGGGGACTACTATTGGCGGGTCAGCGCCATCGAGGACGGACTCGAAGGAACCTATAGCGCGATACGTCGCATCAAGGTCGCTCAAGATCGAACGCCGCCGGCGCTTCGAGTCCAATTTCCCCCGGAAAACGTGGACCGGGACTTCGTCATCCTGACGGGTTCGGCCGAACCCGGGGCGCGCATTTTTGTGGGGGGTCGCGCCGTGCCGACCGAGAAAACGGGGCGGTTTAAATCTCGTGTCGCTCTCCGCGAAGGCATTAATGTCGTTTTGGTCGAAGCGTTTGATGAAGTCGGCAATGTCACTTACCGTTCACAGCTTGTGAATCGAAAGAAGTAGCGGGGTCGCCCATGAAGATCACATTCCTTAATATCCCACCCACTTATGGAAGGGGAATCCATGTTTAAAGCATTTCGTTTTCCGATTAGGTTTAAAATCCTGCTTACGCTCCTTTCCGTCATGACGGTTGTGGTCAGTTTGATCACCTTCACGATGGCCAACCTGTTCCACACCGATAAGACGGCCTACATCCACGATCTGACCTCCGTGATCGCGCTTCACATGGCCGAAGAGGCCCGCGCGTATCTGGAGGGATACCAGGAACGCCTTCAGGTCTTCGCCCGAGTGATCTATGATCCGAACCTGGAGGCGGCGAGGAAGTCCGAGCTTCTTGGGAAGCTGTTTGAAGACTTCCAGGAGTTCGTCGCGGTCTCGGTCTACGAGGACGGGACCGAGCGTGCCACGATCTACGATGCCAAGGCATTGGAGGCGGTTAACCTCACACGGGAAGATTTTGTGGAATTCCGATCGAAGAATCCGCTCGCCCTTGAGCCGATCCAGAACGGTGAGATCTATGTGGAGAACTCCACCGTGTCCGACCGGATGCCCACGATCACCCTTGCGATGGACTACAAAACACCGATGGATGGAAAACCGGTCGTTCTTGCCGCAATCGTTCGCCTGGAAAGGCTGCTGCACCTGGCCGGCCGATCCAAGGTATTCGAGACCTTTCTGATCGCGGCCGACACGACCCTCCTCGCGCACTCGGACGCGGGGCAGGTCATGAGAAAAACCAAGGTTGATTGGATTCCAAGGCTCAAGGGAATCGAAGAAAATCGGAGCCTGGGGTCGACCCTAGAATACACGCGGGACGGCGTTGAAATGGTGGGAGGGTTTGCCCCGGTTCAGTTCGGGGGGCTCCTGGCAGGCGTCCAGATCCCGAAGACGGCGGCCTACTTGACGGGGCGGGAGCTTTTAAATAATCTAATTGGTGTTTCCCTTCTGCTTCTTGTGGTCTCGGCGGTCTTGAGTCTTTTCTGGTCGCGCCGAATCACCCGGCCGATCGAGCACCTTTCGGGGGCGACCCGAGAGGTTGCCAAGGGCCAATTCGATATTCAGGTCGTCCCTTCATCACGGGATGAAATCGGAGAACTGGCGGGGTCCTTCAACCAGATGGCGTCCGAATTGAATGCACGTGAACAATCGCTGAAGCAGGCCCAGGCGGCCCTTATTCAGTCGGAGAAGATGGCCGCCTTCGGACAGCTTGGAGCCGGCATCGCCCACGAGGTCAAGAATCCTCTGGCGGGTATACTGGGATATGCGCAACTCACGATGCGAAAAACGGAAAAGGAGAGTCCCGTTTATAAAAATTTGGAGATTATTGAAAAGGAAACGAAGCGCTGCAAAACGATCATTGAAAATCTCATGAAATTCGCACGGCAGGAAAAAGTGGAGTTTAAATCAACCGATCTCAATCGGGTGGTCGAGGATACAATGGCGATCATGGATCATCAGATGAGCATCAACCAGGTCCGTCTGGAAAAAGATCTGGTCCCGAATCTGCCCCCGATCCGAGGGAATGCCAATCAGCTCCAACAGGTCTTGATGAACCTGATGATCAATGCCCAACAGGCCATGGACGGTAAACCCGGGCAGGTTCGGGTTATGACACGGCGACTGGATCAAGGACGGGTCGAGGTGCGGCTCAGCGACACGGGGCCCGGTATTCCCAAAGAAATCCAGGCGAAAATTTTCGAGCCCTTCTTTACAACCAAACCGGCCGGAAAGGGCACCGGATTGGGACTTTCGGTCACGTATGGGATCATCCGAGACCATAAAGGAGAGATTCGCGTGGAGGGCGAGCCGGGTGAGGGAGCCACCTTTATCTTGATCTTCCCGGAGGAAACCGATGAAGAAACCACGGCGGTGGGTATGCCGACCGCCTAGGAGGAGACCGGGTGTAGATCCCCACGGGCAAACCCGTGGGGATCAACCCAACAGGCGGGAGAAGGGAAAGCTGAAATATAATTTATGCGGAGAATGAGCCATGGCTAAAATCCTGGTTGTGGATGATGAGGCCAG
>CAYJTJ010000070.1:0-9596 GCA_964372835.1 uncultured Nitrospirota bacterium | reverse complement strand
GCGAGCCTGCGCCGAAAATCCAACGGGGCTCAAGCCCGTGACCGAAGCTGCGGATTTAAACGGCTTAAACTAATTAAACGGTTTAAACTGTTTAAGACGTTTAAGTTGTTTAAGTGGTAGGGGAGCATTCTCTGGGGGGTGAAGGTTGACCGACGAGGACAACTGGACCGCAGAGAAGAGATTCTGCCGGCATAAGTAGCGTTAATCCATGTGAGAATCATGGACGCCGAAAACCTAAGGTTTCCTGGGGAAGGTTCGTCCTCCCAGGGTTAGTCGGTCCTAAGCCGAGGCCGAAAGGCGTAGGCGATGGACAACAGGTCAATATTCCTGTACCACCGAGTGACGTTATGTTAGTGAAGGGGTGACGCAGGAGGGTAGGTACCGCCCCCGATTGGTCGTGGGGGTCCAAGCCCGTAGGAGGGTCTCTTAGGCAAATCCGGGAGGCCGTTAACTCCGAGAGGTGATGGGGAGGCCGTAAGGCCATAAACGGACTGATCCCATGCTGCCAAGAAAAACCTCGTAGCGAGTCATTTCGGTGACCGTACCGCAATCCGACACAGGTAGGTAGGAGGAAAACTCTAAGGCGCGTGAGAGAACGCTCGCTAAGGAACTAGGCAAATTTGCCCCGTAACTTCGGGAGAAGGGGTGCCTCCGATAGGTAAGGCCGTACAGGCTGAGCCGAAGGAGGTCGCAGTAAAGAGGCTCTGGCGACTGTTTACCAAAAACACAGGTCTCTGCCAACTCGCAAGAGGAGGTATAGGGACTGATGCCTGCCCGGTGCTGGAAGGTTAACGAGAGGGGTCAGCCGCAAGGCGAAGCTCTGAACCGAAGCCCCAGTAAACGGCGGCCGTAACTATAACGGTCCTAAGGTAGCGAAATTCCTTGTCGGGTAAGTTCCGACCTGCATGAATGGCATCACGACTGGAGCATTGTCTCGGCGAGCGACTCAGCGAAATTGTTGTTCCGGTGAAGAAGCCGGGTGCCCGCGACTAGACGGAAAGACCCTGTGCACCTTTACTATAGCTTGGCACGGAATCTTGGACGAATCTGTGTAGCATAGGTGGGAGCCTTTGAAGCGGGAGCGCTAGCTTTCGTGGAGGCATCAGTGAAATACCACCCTTATTACTCCGATGTTCTAACCCGGGTCCCTTATCGGGATCGGGGACAGTGCCTGGTGGGTAGTTTGACTGGGGCGGTCGCCTCCTAAATTGTAACGGAGGCGCCCAAAGGTTCCCTCAGGCTGGTCGGAAATCAGCCGTCGAGTGTAAAGGCAGAAGGGAGCTTGACTGCGAGACAAACAAGTCGAGCAGGCACGAAAGTGGGGCTTAGTGATCCGGTGGTTCTGTGTGGAAGGGCCATCGCTCAACGGATAAAAGGTACGCCGGGGATAACAGGCTGATCGCATCCAAGAGTTCACATCGACGATGCGGTTTGGCACCTCGATGTCGACTCATCGCATCCTGGGGCTGAAGTAGGTCCCAAGGGTCGGGCTGTTCGCCCGTTAAAGCGGTACGAGAGTTGGGTTCAAAACGTCGTGAGACAGTTTGGTCCCTATCTGTCGTGGGTGGAGGATATTTGAAGGGAGCTGTTCCCAGTACGAGAGGACCGGAACGGACGAACCTCTGGTGTGCCAGTTGTTCCGCCAGGAGCAGTGCTGGGTAGCCATGTTCGGTCAGGATAACCGCTGAAAGCATCTAAGCGGGAAGCCCACCCTAAAACTAGATATCCCGGGCCGTAAGGCCCCTAAAGGCCTCCTGTAGACTACAGGATTGATAGGCGGGGGGTGGAAGCGCCGCAAGGCGTGGAGCTGACCCGTACTAATAGGCCGTGAGGCTTGACCTCTAAGATTTGCTTCTAACCCGTTTGGTCTTCAATGCTGCGTTTGGTTTTGCCCAGATATTCGAGTTCTCGGTGGCCTTGCCGGAGGGGTCACACCCGTTCCCATCCCGAACACGGAAGTTAAGCCCTCCAGGGCCGATGATACTATGATCGTAAGGTCATGGGAAAGTAGGACGCCGCCGGGTATAAACCCGCAAAGCCCATCCGTCGGTTCACCGGCGGGTGGGCTTTGTGTTTTGCGAACAGGATCGGGTATCGGGGCGGCCGCCCTGATTCAGGGTCCGCATTGACACCGGCCGGAGGCGGGTGTACAGTGGGGGCGATCGGAGGAGGCATGAAGCCGAGGGCTTTTTTGAGAATATCACCCTTTAAGAAATTAAAGGGTCGGGTCGCGACCGATTCCGTCTGCTTTACCGGCCTGATCGAGGACCTCTGCGGAGAGGGGGCCTGTCTCCGGATTTCGTCAAGCGAGCCCCTCCCGATCTACCCCGACAACCGTCTGGTGATCCGCTGCTGCCTTGGGGATTTGGATGGGGACTGGGCCGATGAAGTAATCGTCGGAAAGGTCCGCTGGATTCGAATGCAGGACGGCGAAACCCGCTTCGGCGTCGAGTTTCTAAATACGGACGAGTATTACCACCCCCGTATTTCCTCCCTCACTCGATCGGCTTTGCCGGTGAACTGAGCCTATTGGGCTCATTCCAATTTTATACCTGATCCGACCTTTCTGTTTACACGCCGGCCGATCTACTTTATAATCTCACCCCAATGTCGCTCCGGAGAAAACTTGCCTGGGTCGGCCTCCTCTATTTTGCCGAGGGATTTCCATTCGGTCTGGTCGTGGATCTGTTCCCAACCTACTTCCGCCATCCGGAAGGCCTGGGATTAAGCCTTGCCGATATCGGCCTCCTCACACTGGCCTCGCTCCCCTGGACATTGAAATTCTTCTGGGCTCCCCTGGTCGACTGGGCCTTCACCCGGAGGGCCTGGATCATCGCATGCCAGTTCGGATTGGGGGGGGTGATCCTCGGGTTTCTCTGGGCGGGATCCGAAGCCGGAATTGGGATCGGGGCGCTGCTTCTTTCCATGGCCGTCCTTTCGGCCACACAGGACGTTGCGATCGACGCCTACACGATCGAGCTGCTGGATCCCAAGGAGATGGGGCCGGCGAACGGCCTTCGGGTCACGACCTACCGCGTCGCTCTGATCGCGGCCGGCGGCTGGTTCGTCGCGATGGCCGATCCGATCTTCCATCTGGGATGGAAACCGGTGATCGGCGCCGCGGCCGTCCTCATGATCGGGCTCTCCTTTATCTCGACCCGGATTCCCAGCCTTCCGTCCCATCCCCAGGCCAGAACGCCATTTGAAATCATGGGCCAATCCCTGGGACAGTTTTTCACGCGGCCGGGATTTATCTTCATTATGCTGTTTGTTCTCACCTTCAAGCTGGGCGATATGGCGATGGGTCCGATGGTCCGACCGTTTTGGGTGGACCGGAATTTTACCCCAATCCAGATCGGCCTGATTCCGGGCACGGTCGGTGTGTTAAGCACGATTGCGGGGGCCTTGATCGGAGGATGGTTTACGGCGCGTGTCGGGATCTTTCACGGTCTCTGGATACTGGGGCTCCTACAGGCGGCCTCCAATCTCGTGTATGCTCTGGCGGCCGCGATGCCGCCGTCCCTAGCCCTGATGTATGCCGCCTCGATTACCGAGTCCTTCACCGGCGGGCTGGGCACCGCGCCGTTTTTGGCTTTTCTCATGTCGATCTGCGACAAGCAGCACGCCGCGACGCAATACGCTCTTCTCTCGGCGCTGTTCGGCCTGACCCGGTCGATCTCGGGTCCGTTCTCCGGGTTCGCGGCCGAGCAGTTCGGCTACGCGGCATATTTTACCGTGACCTTTTTCCTCGCCTTCCCGGCGTTTCTCTTACTCCCCTGGGTGCGAAGGTGGACGAATAGTCCCCGAATACCATCTTCCGGCCAATACCGCTAACCAGTAAGCCCTTTTATTTACAACCCTGTTGGATGTGGCTAATTTTTTTGGTGATTTCAGCCTTTCTTATTGACTTGCCTCTTGAAGGTAGTGTATAAACTTGAGTCCAGCTTTAGAAATGGTCTCGAAGGCACCCCGAGTTGATGCATGAGCCGTTCGCGAGGTGGTTCATGTCCCTGGGTTACGATACATTAAGCGGTCCATTATAGGTCCCTGCCAAGCCCACTTTATGTTTAGGGTTTGGCTATTTTTTAAAACGTTACCCATTAGGAGATGAGTCCATGGTGAAAAAGGTCGAAACGAACCGATCGATGGGGGCCGGATGGAATGCAGCCCTTCGTCCTTTAAGGGCCCTGGGTCTTTACGTCATTCCCCCGATATTGTCGTTGATCCTCATACCATCGGCCCAAGGGGCCGGTTCCGATCTTGACACCGGTTTTAACGGAACCGGAACGGTCGTTACGAGCATCAGCAGCAACGACTCGGCATACGCCGCGGCCGTCCAGACGGACGGCAAGATTGTCGCGGTCGGATACGCCACGGGTTCCGACAAGGATTTCGCGTTGGTCCGATACAATGCAGACGGCAGTCTGGATTCAACTTTCGGATCGGTCGGAATCGTCACACGGAACTTCAACGGCTTTGACGTGGCGCGGGATGTGGCCATACAGCCCGACGGCAAGATCCTCGTTTCGGGTTTCAACGGCTTTAGCGGCCTGCTGGCCCGATTCACGTCCACCGGGGCGCTTGACACCAGTTTCGGCGGCGTCGGGTTTGTGACCGCTTTCAGCGTCTTCCAGGCCCTGGCCCTTCAGACCGACGGAATGATCGTGGTCGTGGGAGGAACACACCGCACGCCGTCCGCGGGTTCCGGCGATTTCGCGATCGCCCGGTATGACGGCTTCGGAAATCTCGATCCGAGCTTCGGGTCGGGAGGACTCGCGACCGTAGACATCGGCGACCAGTTTAATGAGGCCTATGACGTCGCGATTCAAGCGGATGGCAAGATCGTGGTCTCCGGGATTTCCCACTCGGGGACGACCTGGGGTCCCGGGAGCCTTGTTCGGCTCAATTCAAACGGCACCCCGGATGGCACGTTCGGATCCGCCGGGAAGATCACACCTGTCGCCTCAAGCCTGCCCGTGCCGGGGGAGGATAAGGCGAACGGTATCGCCATCCAATCGGACGGCAAAATTCTGGTGACCGGAGGAAACCGGCTTGAGCGGTATCTCACCGGCGGGAGCCTCGATCCGACTTTCGGATCCGGCGCCGGCTGGGTCTTTTCGCCCCCGATCTCGCAGGGGGTCGCCCTCCAGACGGATGGGAAGATCGTGGTGGACGGATACTCCCCCTGGAACTCCGACACCCAGGAGGATACCGTCGCGAACCGGTACCATCCGAACGGAAACATCGATTTCAGCTCGTCCTACCCCTTCGGTACATTTATGAGCGACAAGGCGTATGCCGTTACCATTCAGCCGGACTCGAAAATCATCCTTACCGGGATGATGCAGGGGGTCTTTACCAACCGGGGCTTCCTCCTAAGGCGCCTCGTCGGCGGGGCCCAATCGGGAGACCTCTCGATCCTCAAGTCGGCCAGTCCCAGCCCGGTGACGGTCGGGCAGAATCTGACCTACACGCTCTCGATCGTGAATAACGGCAACGATACCCACACGGAGGTTTTGGTCGAAGATACACTACCCGCGGGCGTCACGTTCGTTTCGGTCGGCACGACACAGGGGTCCTGCCTTCACTCGGCCGGAACAGTGAACTGCAATCTGGGCCTTCTTCTCACCGGCCGAATCGCCACCGTGACGATCGTGGTGAAGACAAATACGATTGGATCGATCACCAACACGGCCGAAGTCACCGGGAGCATTCCGGATCCCAATCTGGGGAATAATTCGGCGAGCGTTACGACAGACGTGGTGCCGGGACCGAACCCGCCGGTCGTCAATACCGGGCCGGCCACGAATGTTTCCGAATCCGAAGCGGTTCTCAACGGAACGGCCAATCCCGGCGGTATCCCGGGATCGGCCTGGTTTGAGTGGGGCCTGACGGACTCCTACGGGAACACGACCCCGCCGCAACCCATCGCCGGATCCGGGCCGAACACCGTCAGTTTCGGGATCTCGGGCCTGAATTCCAACACGACGTATCATTTCCGGATCGTGGCGAACAACGCCGGCGGAACGACCCACGGAGGCGACCTGACCTTTACCACCTTGCTGGCCTCGCCCTTGGCGGTCTACGGCGAGGGAAGTTCGGCATTCCCGCGCTACCGGACCTGGAATGGATCGAATTGGTCGTCCGAGAAAAGCGCTCTGTCGGCGGGAGTGATGCAGCACTGGATCGTGCTCAGACGGAACCCGGTCCGGACCGAGGCGCTATTGGGGACGTTGGATCATGACTATGACCTTAATGTCCAGGCTTGGAACGGATCGAGCTGGAGCAGTGCCATTGAAATTACGAGCAGCAGCAGCACCAAGGCGACGCGTGCGTTCGATATCGCGTATGAGGCGGCATCGGGCCGGGGAATGCTCGTGTACAACGACGGCTCGGCGACTCCGAAGTACCGAATCTGGAACGGGGGAGGCTGGTCCTCGGCATTGTCGGTCCCGAAGACACAGACCTCCTTAAAACCGATCTGGATTCGACTGGAATCGAAACCCGGCTCAAACGAGATCGTTCTTGCGTACCAGACGGACAAAAGCGAAAATCGTGTCAATGCCCTTGTCTGGAACGGCTCAAGCTGGGGAAACGAGCAGTTGATGGAAACGAAGGTCGGGGCTTATGATAAAGTCGCCCAATCCTTTGATGTCGCCTACGAGCAACGGTCCGGCCGCGGCATGGTGATCTGGAGCGAGGCCTCCAAATCGGTTCTGCAGTACCGAATCTGGAACGGCGCCAACTGGAGCGCCGAGAATGGCTCGGGCAGCCCGAACCAGATGGCGCTTTCGTCCACGACGCCGATCTATTTCGTAAAGCTGGCGGCCGATCCGTCCTCAAACCAGCTCGCGGTCGGCACGGCGGACGCGAACTATGATTTTTATGTCCAGGTCTGGAGCGGGTCGGCCTGGGGTGAAGGCTCCCGGTCGGCCTTCACGCTAACACCGGATCTGGAATATAATCTTATGCGGCGCGAATACGATCTGGCCTTTGAGCGGACGACGGGCCGCCTGATGGCGGCGTACGATCGGAAGGCCGCGGTCGGAAGCCCGGGCTACTACCGGACCTGGACCTTCCGAGGGGATTGGTCAGGCGAGGCGAGCCTTCCGCCCGGGGCTCAGGACCCGGCCTGGGTCCAGCTCCAGCCCGATCCCGCAAGCAATCAGATCTTCGTCGGATTGCTGGACAAGCAGATGGACATCAATTTTCATCACTGGGACGGCTTCGGATGGGATTCCAGCATCGAGGTCGAAACGACCTCCTCGGAGGGAAAGAACGAATGGGAATCGTTCATGATCACGTTTCTCCCATGACATTCTAAAATAAGCGGTTGTCTGAGTAGAACTACTGGATCGAAGAAAAAACCGAGTGGCTTAACTGTATCGCAAGCGTAGGGTCGTCATCGGATGTCGGGGCGATGAGCAAATTGCCTCATACGAACCCTCTATAAAGGCCGGGTCGCCGGAAAAATCGGCGGCCTGGCCTTTTTTATTGGCGGTCTTGGGATGATATAACTTCGAAAGAGGGATATTGCGCTATGGTATCTAAGAGGGGCGGCGCGGCGCCCCCTTTTTCATCTCTAAAATCCCTCTTTAGCCTTGACAATAATCCAGCATTTTTGTTAGGTTGTAGCGCTTCGCCGAAGGGATCACGACCATCTGTTTTATCGAGAACTTAAGGATAAGATTTTGACTTTTCAGGAGATCATCTCGGTTCTGCACGGTTTCTGGGCCCGGCAGGGATGTGTCATCGTGCAACCGTATGATCTGGAGGTGGGGGCCGGCACATTTCATCCGGCCACCTTCCTCCGCGTGCTGGGTCCGGAACCCTGGAAGGCTGCCTATGTCCAGCCGTCGCGTCGTCCCACCGACGGACGGTATGGCGAAAATCCGAATCGGCTTCAGTACTACTACCAGTATCAGGTCATTCTGAAACCTACACCCGGGAATATCCAGGACTTATACTTGGAGAGCTTGAAGAAACTGGGTATCGATGGCCGAATTCACGACATCCGGTTCGTGGAAGATGACTGGGAATCACCGACGCTGGGGGCCTGGGGCCTCGGCTGGGAGGTGCGGCTCGACGGGATGGAGATCACGCAGTTTACCTATTTCCAGGAGGTGGGGGGCATCGAGCTTTTGCCTGTTTCGGTTGAACTGACCTACGGCCTGGAACGGCTGGCGATGTATCTCCAGGGCGTCGACAGTGTCTTTGATCTGAAATGGAATGATACCGTGACCTACGGCGATATTCACCACCAGACCGAGATTCAGTTTTCAAAACACAATTTTGAAACGGCCGACCCCCAGGCCCTTCGGCAGGTTTTTGATCTCTTTGAAACTCAATGTAAACGCCATTTGAAAATGGACCTTTCCTTGCCGGCGTTTGATTACTGCATCAAAACCTCTCACCTCTTCAATCTGCTGGATGCCCGGGGGGCGATAAGCGTTACCGAACGAGCCGGCCTGGTCGCGCGGGTTCGGGATCTGGCCAAACAATGTGCCGAACATTATATCGGAGAACGGAAAGAATTGGGGCATCCCCTATCGGCCCGCTCGAATGCGCGGCTTCGAATATGAACCGGGCGGCGATAGATCGGGGCGAGCTGCTCCTGGAGATCGGAACCGAAGAGATTCCATCTCGGGTTATTCCCCAAACCTTGATCGATCTGAAAGAGAAAGCGGTCCGGATGCTTTCGGAAGCCCGGCTTTCTCCAAAACAGGTGGAAACCTACGCCACTCCCCGTCGGCTTGTGCTCCGGGCGATCGGTCTCCCTACCCAACAGGAGGCCGCGGTTTCGGAAGTGACGGGACCGCCTCGTTCCGCGGCTTACGATTCACAAGGAAAACCGACCGCGGCCGCGGCGGGCTTTGCCAAATCCCAAGGAGTTCCGGTTGAAAGGCTTTCCATTAAAAAGACGGACAAGGGGGATTACGTTTCCTTTGTCCGTAAACAGGCATCCATTCCGGCCCGGCGGGTTTTAAAGACCCTTCTCCCGGCCCTGATCAAATCCATCAGTTTTCCAAGGACGATGCGGTGGAATCCCCCGGGCCTCCGGTTTGTTCGCCCGATTCGTTGGATCGTGGCCGTGTCGGATGGAGCCGTGGTGCCGTTTCGTCTGGCGGGGCTGGCCAGTGGAAACCGTTCACGAGGCCACCGCTTCATGGCCGCCCGTTCCTTTATCGTGAAAAGCTGGAAAGATTATCTCCAAGGACTTAGACGGCATCATGTAATCCTCGATCCTTCAGAACGTGAGGGTATCATCCGTAATGGACTAAAACGACTGGCACATTCCAAGAAGGGGAGCGGGGAAATCAAAGAGACGGAACTGGTGCAACAGGCGGTCTTTCTCACAGAAAATCCTGTCGTACTCCTCGGTGGATTCGATAAAAAGTATCTAACCCTTCCCGCCGAGGTTCCCATCACGGTCATGAAGGAGCATCAGGGCTACTTCCCTCTCTTAGGAGAAAACGGTTCGCTCCTGCCCCATTTTCTTTTTGTGACCAACGTCAAGACCCGGAATCCGGATGTGGTCCGTGCCGGCAACGAGCGGGTCCTACGAGCCCGCCTGGAGGACGCCCGATTTTATTTTG
>CAYJTJ010000069.1:0-9692 GCA_964372835.1 uncultured Nitrospirota bacterium | reverse complement strand
TCGATCTTCAACTCCCCCCTCACCGAAGAGGAGGTCCAGGTGATCTGGGCGTTCTGTCAGCAGATCTCTCTCATCGAGGAGAACACGGCCCTTCACCACGAGACCCAGGATCTGGCGAATGATCTCTCCGTCCTGATCGAGATCGCCCGGACGGTCGGCTCGGCGCTGGATTCGGAGGATCTCTTCTCGATCATCCTGGAAAAATCCACGCAGTTTCTCCAGGCCGAGCAGGGATCGCTCATGCTCCTGGACGAGGACCGGAAAGAATTGACGGTCAAGGCCATGAAGGGGATGAATAAAAAGATCGTGGAACTGATCCGGATCCGCCCGGGAGAGGGAATCTCCGGTAAGGTCGTTTCCTCGGGCGCCCCCATGATGGTCATGGATCTCGAAACGGATGATCGCATCCTTCAAGAGAAGCGGCCCCGCTACAGGACCAAGTCATTCATCTGCATCCCGCTGAAGCTGAACGACCGGACCATCGGCGTCCTCAACATTGCGGATAAGATTTCGGGGAAGGTCTTCTCGGAAGAGGATCTTCACATGCTGATGTCGATCGGCACCTACGCCTCGGTGGCCATCGAGCGATCCAAATTCTACAAGAAAACGGAGGAATTAAAAAGGGTATCGATCACGGACTCTCTCACCGGGCTCCTCAACCGGCGGTATTTTCAGGATCGGATGCTGGAGGAAATGGAGCGGTCCCGTCGGCATCACGTTCCCCTCTCCCTCATCATGATCGATGTGGACGACTTCAAGTCGGTGAACGACAACCTGGGGCACCTGGCCGGCGACGAGGTCTTGAAGAACACCGCCCGCTGCATCCGCAACAGCATCCGAACCATCGACGTGGCCGCCCGGTACGGGGGCGAGGAATTCACGGTCATTCTCCCCCAGACGAGCAAGGCGGATGCTCATACCATCGCCGAGCGGATCTGCCTGGAGGTGCGGCGCCTCGATTTTCCCTTCACCCTGAGCCATCAGAAGTTCCTCCTGAGCGTCAGCATCGGGCTGGCCACCTACCCCGAGGACGCCGAAAGCCTCGAAGATCTGATTCGGAACGCCGACATCGCGCTGTACTCGGCCAAGTCGCAGGGGAAAAACCGGGTTGTGATATTCGGGCAGTAGTCCTCACTCCCCCAACAGCCCTTCCACGAACTCATCCGCCGAGAAGTCTTCCAGGTCTCCGATCCCCTCGCCCACGCCCACCAGCTTCACGGGAAGGCCCAGTTCCTCCGATACGGCGACGACGACCCCGCCCTTGGACGAACCGTCGAGTTTGCTGAGCGCGACCCCCGTGACGCCGACCGCCTCGTGAAACTGCCTCGCCTGCGACAACGCGTTCTGACCCGTCGTCGCGTCCAGGACAAGGAGCACCTCGTGGGGACTTCCGGGAACGGCCTTATCCATGACGCGCTTCATCTTTTTCAATTCTTCCATCAGGTTGTTCCGGGTATGCATTCGGCCGGCCGTGTCCACCAGAACAACCTCCGTCCCACGCGCCCGTGCGGCTTGAAGACCGTCGAAAATCACGGCGGAGGGATCCCCGCCGGGTTGGTGTTTGATCACGGCCGCGCCCGCTCTCTCTCCCCAGATTTCAAGCTGCTCGATCGCGGCCGCTCGGAACGTATCCCCCGCCACCAGCATCACCGTCCGTCCCTGGGACTTAAAACGCCAGGCGAGTTTTCCCAAGGTCGTCGTCTTTCCCACGCCGTTAATGCCGACCCCCATGATCACCTGAAGGACGCCGCGCTCGGACCGAATTCGACCTTCCCGCTCCTTCATCCGTTGGGCCAGGTCCTGTTTTAAGAGCCCGATCAGTCGACTCGGAGCGGCCGGTTCGCGGCGGCCCGATGTTTCACGAAGTGTCTCGATCAAACGTTGTGTGATCCTAACTCCGAGATCGGCCCCCAGGAGGACTCCCTCCAACCGTTCGAGGAGATCCGGATCGATTGTTCTCTTTCCCGAAATCAGGTTTTGGATGCCCTCCCTTAACCGCTGACGTGTCCGGGACAGGGCTACACCCAGGCTTCGAAGGACCATACCCTTCTTCTCCTCTCGAAATTTATGGACGGGAACCCCATCCCGCGGCACGGCTCATCGGCGATGGACCTTCATGCGAGCGAGCGTCTGTTCCATCCGCCGCATCCGTCGGGATTCCGCCGGCCTCTCGTGATCATACCCGAGGAGGTGGAGGATGCCGTGAATCATCAGGCGGGCGACCTCACGATCGAGACCGTGGCCCCGCTCCGTCGCTTGGCGGCGGGCCGTCTCGGCAGAAATCACGACGTCCCCCAGGAAGGAAGGCGGGCGACGGGCCTTGGCGGCTTTGACCTTCCCCGAGAGCCCCAGCGGGAAGGCGAGGACATCGGTGGGACGGTCCTTGCCCCGGTAGATGCGATTAAGGCGGCGGATTCTCGGATCGTTGATGAAGGTCAGGCCGATTTCGGCCTCAGGCCGTCTGAGCCTAAGAAGAACCTTTTCGGCCAATCGGGTGAAGTTTCCCAGCCGTAGGGGGATGCGTCGCTGCCGGTTCGCGATCCAGATCTTCATGCGGCTGATCTCCGTGGTCGGGAATCCCCATGCCGGGATACTCGATTCGCTTGTGAAATTGACCGGCCAGAACTTTGACGAAGCTCTGCTGGGTCAGCTTGAGGTCCTTAAGGGTCAGGTCGCTTTCGTCCAGCTGACCGTCGAGGTAAATGTTGTTGATCAGCTTTTCCACGAGGGCCGCCACGCGCGGAGGGGTGGGCAGCTTCAGGACCCGAGAGGCGGCTTCGACCGCATCGGCCAGCATGATGATCCCGGCCGTCTTGGTCTGGGGGCGGGGGCCGGGATAACGGTATTCACTATCGCTGATGGGAGGTTGATCCGGGGTGCGCGCCTGCATGGCCCGGTTGTAGAAATAATTTATCAATCGCGTCCCGTGATGCTGCGGGATAATATCCACCACCGCCTGCGGCAGCTTGTATTTCCGGGCCAGGTCGATCCCCTCCTTCACGTGGGAAACGACGACCAGGCTGCTCATGTGAGGAGTCAGCCGATCGTGCCGGTTGCCCGGTCCCATCTGGTTTTCGATGTAATAATCGGGTTTCACGATCTTCCCGATATCGTGGTAGTAGCAGCAGACCCGGGCCATCAGGGGGTTTTCCCCCACCGACTCGGTCGCGGCCTCGGCCAGGTTGCTCACCATCATGCTGTGGAAATAGGTTCCCGGCGCCGTGATGGAGAGTCTCCTCAAAAGGGGATGGTTGAGGTCGAGCAGCTCCAGGAGGCGGATGTCCGTCGTGATCTTGAACAGGGATTCGAGCACCGGAAGGACGCCCGAGACGACGACCCCGGCCAGAAGCCCTCCCCCGGCCGCGAAGGCCAGATCGAACAGGACCTTGAGGTTGAGATCCGATCCCCGATAAAGGTCGATCGCCCCCACCATCACCAGGTTCGCGATGCTCACCATCAGGCCGGCGCGAAGGAGTTGCGTCCGGCGGTGGCAGGTGATGACGCTGAAGACCGCCGCCACGCTTCCCACAAAGGCATAAAAAGAAAAATAGGGCTCTTCGGGCATCGCGATCCCCATGAGGAGGCTCATGATGAAGGAAAAGATCAATCCCATATGCGTATCCAGCAGAAGCGTAATCAGCATCGCGCCGGCCGTCACCGGTATGGCGTAAATGAGCGAGGCCGGTTCGATGACCGGGAATTTATCGACAAAACCGGTGAGTAGAAAATAACTGAACTTCGAGATCGCGATCGTTCCGATCAGGATAAGTCCCAGGAGAATAAGCCTTGGCACATCCCGGGTCATCGGGGAGCGGTACCGGCGGATATCCAGATAAAGGATGGTCAGGATCGCGGCCACCATCACCGAAAGGCCGAACAGGACCTTCAACACGAAGCCTTTTCGTTGATATTTGTGGAGTTCCTGCAGGACGGGGCGGTCCTCATGCGCGACGCGATCGCCCAGCCGGAAAAGGAGATCCCCCTTCTTGACTTTATAATAGAGGGGCTTGATCGTCGACTCGGCCGCGGCCTTCCGGGCCTCCGTCTCGTTCCGATCCAGCGCAAGGTTTGGGGCCAGGATTCTGGACGTCAATTCCCCCGCCGCCGTCGCCAGAGCCGGATTCCCGGGCGCCTTGAGAAACGCCTCCGCCACCGCGTCCTGGGCGAAGCCTTGCGCCTCCTTCAGGTCCGGGATCGAAAGGACATGCTTCACCAATTGCTCCTTCCGCTCCGCGGGGTTGCGGATGACGATCCCCCGCTCCCTTTCGCCGCTGAGGAACGAGCGTCCGGAAAGGATTCCGTTCCCCAGCTGGGTCCGGAGGACAAGCCGAACCTCGTCCTCGGTCGCCTTATCGTATTCGAGGCGCCGGAAGGCCTCCAGGGAGGACGGGGCCAGTCGAAGGCCGAGAGCCTGTTGGAACTCCTGGTCGCTGGGATAGGTCGCCCGACGGATTTTCGGGGGGCCGCTTCGGACGAGCTCTTCCCGCGCCGCGGCGAAGGCCTTGACGATGCGATCATCGATGACCCGGGCGACTTCGGGATCCAGATCGTATACGACCGGGACCTCGGAGACGGCTTGGTGCTGCTCGCGTTGAATCGCCTTGAGGTCGAGGATTTCGAGATTGGTGGGGGCCTTGATATCCCGGGAAACGACCTCCCCGATCGTCAAGCGGGGGGGATAGAACAAGAGGGTGGGGGCTAGGAGATAGACGATGACAAAGATCACCACGACCCCGATCGCGTAGCCATGATAGACGGGGTTCGTAAATCCGGCGAGGATTCTATTTTCCTTTTCTCCTACCAATCCTTCCCTCGTGTCGACCGTAGGCCTTGATGATTTCCTGAACCAAGCGGTGTCGGACCACGTCCTTTTCCGTGAAATAGACGAACTCGATTCCGGAAATCCCGTTCAGAATATCCTGGATTTCGATGAGCCCCGACCGCCGCTCCGGCGGCAGGTCCACTTGCGTCACATCCCCCGTTACAACCGCCTTCGAATTAAACCCCAGGCGGGTCACGAACATTTTCATCTGCTCCGAGGTGGAGTTCTGCGCCTCGTCCAGAATGATGAACGAGTCGTTCAAGGTCCGCCCCCGCATGTAGGCCAGGGGAGCGATTTCGATTTCGCCCCGCTCCACCGCACGATTCGCCCGTTCCACGTCCATCATGTCGTAAAGGGCGTCGTATAACGGCCGCAGGTAGGGGTTGATCTTTGCGTACATGTCGCCCGGAAGAAATCCGAGCCGTTCGCCGGCCTCGACCGCGGGGCGGGTCAGGATGATCCGGCTCACCTGTCGCTTGGTCAGGGCCGAAACGGCCATGGCCATGGCCAGGTAGGTTTTTCCCGTACCGGCCGGGCCGATCCCGATGACCAGATCAAACTTCCGGATCGCTTCGGTATAGCTCTGTTGGTTTCCGGATCGGGGGATGACACTCCGTTTCTTGGTGGTTATTTTCGCCTCGTCCAGAAACAGATCCTTGATCGAAACCGCCGGATTACCCTGGAAGGACTGAATGGCGTATTGGATGTCGTCGGGCCGGAGGACCCTCCCCTCGTTCAGTAGAGCGACGAGACCCTGCAACAGCCGCTCGGTTTCGCAGACGGCCTCGGAAGGGCCCGAGATCGCGATCTCGTCTCCGCGCGCGGTCAACCGAACATGCAGAGCCTCCTCGACATGCTTGAGATGGTCATCGTAGTGGCCGAAAAGGGTCTGGGGTGCGACGCCGGCCGGAATCTTGATACGCGCGTGGGCGGTTTTTTCCAATGAGGAAGTTCCTGGTGAATGCCGGCCCCCGGGAGGCCGGGAATCGGGCCGCTTGGGATCATCCCCAATCGGTCCTTCGAGAGTCGCGTCCGAACCCAACGACCGCGACCTTAGGGTTGATTATTATACCAGCCGGATCCCCGCCAAGACAACTCGGCAAAATTTCAGGGACCTTCAATCCACATGGAGATGCTGGGGGCTTCCAAGTTCCGTAATCATCCACTCATCCTCTTCCGGGTCCCCGTCGATGTTCCCCCGCGCGGTGGCCTTGAAACCGGGCGACTTTCCCTCCGGCGGCTCAAGGAGATCGACCGTTACATTGTAATAGCGAAGCGCGGCGCTGGGGCGGTAGCCGATCTCCACCAGGGTTCCATAGGATCCGTTGAACGCAAAATACATCGCCTGTAGTCGCTTGATCTCGGACAGCGCGGCCGGCGCCTCGACCTGCCGGGCCCGCTTAAGGAACGAGCGATAGGTCGGTATGGCCACACCGGCCAGAATTCCGATCACGATTCCCACGATAATCAGCTCGATGATCGTGAATCCGCCGGATCCCCCTATCCGGGTGTCCCGCGGTCTGCGGGCCGAGGGTCCGGGACTCGAGGATTCGGATTTCAATGGCGACTTATCCCCGCGCCGATTCCGACTCATGGCCTGATGGTCCCGTATGGCCCGCCGCGTCCGCCGGCGCCTCGGGGGTCGGCTCCATTTTGAATTGTCGGAGAAGGGACTCGAGGTCCTCGATCTGGATCTGAATCCGCTCGAGCATCGGCCCGACCTGCTCCGGGGTCAAGTGACGGCTCCGGACTTCCCCCATCGCCCCGAGCAGTCCTTGGTGTACCGACCGGACCGTTTGAAGCGCTTCGCCTTGGCGCTCGATGATCCGGTTCAACAAGGCCGCCAGTTCCTTAAGTTCATCCCCGGCCCGCAAGCGGATCTTAAGCCCGATGTCCCCATCGGCCATCTGCTTGAGCGACCGCTCCAGACGGTAAACCGGGCCGGCGACCTTGTGAGTCGCCCAGAGGCTCATGACCATAAAGAGGGGAATGCTGACCAGAATCGCCGGCCAGAGTCGATCGGAGAGCGCGATGAACTGGGAGGCCGCGAGGACCTGCTCCTCGAGGGGGGAACCCCCCATCAATTTCAGAGCGGGCGGGATGAAGAGGGCCACGGCCAGGATAAAGGTATAGGACAGCAGGAGGATAAAGGTGAGGAAGACATACTTCCGTTGGATGGGATGGATATAAAGCCGCGTCCGAGTTTTCATTGATTCCCTATCGACCCATCCCCTCCTGGCTAGAGTTCCAGAATCTTTTTCCTCAGGATCAGTATCTCCATCGCCATCGCCAATTTTTTTGCCAGCTTTCGAAGAAACTCGATCGGCCGGATCGGCAATCGGGAGGTCTGGTTATCCCCGTAAAGGATTGCCACCACCCGGTCGTTGATCTGGATCGGAAGGAGCAGGATCTCGGCCGGGGGATCCCCGCCGAGCGCCCCGAATAGATTCCGGTAGGCCGGGTCGTCCGGGGCCGGAAGGATCGGACCTTGATAGAAGGTCTTGGCCGAGACGACGTCATTGAAAAGGGAGGCATCCTCCAGTTTGAATTCCGTATCGGCCAGATCGGCCTCCCGATGGGCCGGAAAGGCCTTCCAGGCCGCGACCCCGCCGGCCTTCACCAGGAAGAAAACGCCCCGGTCCAGGACGAGGCTCGACGCGCGAAGGAACGTGGCGACGGCCGTATCCCGATCGCGGGCCTCCACCCAGTCCTCCTTGGCCGTCTTGAGGGCCGCTTCCAGATCCTCCGGCTTGGGCTCTTTTCGCCCGGAACCGGACGACCCGGCCCCTCCCGATCCCGCATATTTCTTTCTCTCCACATCCAGTATCGATACATAACGGAGCTGGCGTGTAATCTGGTAGTATCGCTCCAAGGCGTACTGGATCCGGGCCTCGGAGGCCACGTGGGGTTTTATGACATAGCCGGTGATGAACCGAAGTTCATCGATCATCTCAAGATCGGTGGGATCGAGAAGGGCGACGCTGAGCGTGTTCCGCTCCCGTCGGATGGGGATCGCGTGGTACTTCTGCGCCATGTCCCGTGGAATGAGCTGCATGAGGGAGAGATCGATCTGCTCGAGATCGCCCGCCTCGATGGACGGGATCTTTAGTTTTTTGCTGAGAAACTGGGTGAGTTCGTTTTCGGTGAGATACCCCAGCTCGATGAGGTTCGTCCCGAGACGGCCGCCCATCGTCACCTGCCGTTCCAAGACTTGCGAAAGCTGCCGCTCGGTGATTTTACCCGCCTTGACGAGATATTCACCCAACCGTTCGGCCAAGGACCCCCTCCCCGTAGGGTAAGGTGATACCACCCCGGGGCCAAAAAGTCAATGCCGCGCGGCGGACAATGGGATTTAATCTTCCCTCCAGGACAAAGTCGTAAAGGCGAAACCGGCCTGGTTCATCGCCGCCTCGACCGCTTTTTCGACCGTCCGTTTCGAGTACAGGATGGTTGCGCCGCCGAGGCCGAGCTTATTGCCGGTCGCGGTCTTTCCTTTGACCACGGCCGCGCCCAGAAACCAGCTGCCGCCGGCCATATCGAGATCGCCCTCCACGTAAACCAGGCCTTTGAACTCGAACTGGGCGTTGACCTTCATGTCGCCCTTCACGATCAGTATACCCGAACCCGCCGGACAGTTCTTAGACGGCTGGTAGAGCTGGCCGCCGCCGCCGTTATCGATGTAGGTCACGCCGGTGGGACAGGCGCTTGGGTTCGTGTTCGCCTTGGCCAGAATGCTGTTCGGATTGGTCGGATCGACCAATGACGCATCGACTCCCAGCAGCGTGGCCAGACTGGGAAATGTAAGTAAAGGGTCCACCTTCTGCCAGCCGGCGGAATTGTCATCCGTCCCGCCCCAGCCCTCGAAGCTTCCGGCGGTTTTGAGGTCGGCCGGATCGTTTGCGAGAACGGCCGGCTTCTGGTCGGTGGTCGACGCCTTGCCCGAGTACGGCGCGTTCAGGCCGACATCCGGGTCGCTGGCCATCCCGCAGCCGCCGGTTCCCGTCCCTTTGCTGTAATTGTCGCATTTATTGTTGTTGTAGAGGTTCTGATTGTATTTGGTCGAGTCCGTTTTCAGCGTGTCCTCGGAGTGATTGTACCCGCTGATGAAGCCGTTACCGGACAGTGTGATCGGCGCGTCAACCTGTAATGCCGAGTTGGCGGTCGGGTTGACCGGAAATCCGGTCGTTTCCAGCCATATCTGCTTCGTCGCCTTTCCGCTCTGCCCCTTCGCCTTGGCCAGCCGTATCACGAGGTTCCGGTTGCTCCCCCCCGGGGGAGCCGTATCGGCCGTCCCGGCAACGGCCGTCCCCGGCGGAATCCGCTTTGGATCGGTCTTGTTTCCGTTGAAGTAGACGAGATCCACCGTGTCCCCGTCGTTGTTCAGATCGTAGGGAAAGACCCCCCACGCCTGGAGGTCCGATTCCTTCAGGTACCGGACATTGACCGGGTCCGCCGTCGTGCTGTAGGGAAGCTTCGACCGATCCGCGCTCGGAAGGACCGTCTGCGTGTTGATGACCGATCCGGCGCTTGCGGGCGGCGTTGTGAAGTAGATGTTGTACTCCCAGTTGGGGTCCGGGTTCGCGTTGGCGGGCGTTCCCGGCGGCGGATCGCTGATTGCGGCATTGAAAGAAACCCCGTCCACGGTGGCGATGCTCCCGCCGTTCGCGATCGAGGTGTTGCCGAGCCCCGCCAGCGTGGAGCGGTAGAGCACCTCCTTGATCCCGGCCTCGGCCGCGTGAAACGCCTGTGCGTCCGTCCGCTCGTTGGACGAGAGCTTCATCTCGGTCGAGGTGGTCGAGATCGCGGCCAGTCCCATCACGGTTAAGAGCACCAGGAGCATCAAGGCCACGACCAGGGCCACCCCCCGCTC
>CAYJTJ010000068.1:0-9766 GCA_964372835.1 uncultured Nitrospirota bacterium | reverse complement strand
CCCGGATCGTCTTGACCCGGCCGTCCAGCGACAGTTCCCCCACCACGAGATAATTCTTGACCGACTCCGGCTCCAGGACCCCTTCCGCCACCAGAATCCCCAGCGCCATCGGCAGATCGAAGGCCGAGCCCTCTTTTTTAACATCGGCCGGGGCGAGATTGACCGTGATCTTTTTCACCGGGAAATTGAAACCGGTGTTCTTGAGCGCGGCCCGGACGCGGTCCTTGCTTTCCTTGATCGCGGCGTCCGGGAGGCCCACGATGGTGAACATCGGAAGGCCCATCGCTACGTCGAGCTCGACGTCTACCAGAAGGGCATCCAAACCCAGAACGGCGCTGCTCAGTATCTTGGCGATCATGATTCCCTCCTGAAACGGACGTCCCGCAAGGCCCTTCATGATGGGCGCCTGCTTTTGGTGCGTCCGGTTATGGTTTCGTACGCACGTCGACCGCCCGACCGGCCCCCCCGGCAAGCGTCTCGCCCCGATCTTGCTGAAAGGCCGACCCCCCGGCCCGGGAAGCCCACTACTCGTAGCGAAGCGCATCGGCCGGATCCAGCCGGGAGGCTTTATACGCAGGATACAGACCGAAAAAGATCCCGACCGCGATCGAGAAGACGAAGGCGATCACGATCGATCCGGGCAGGAAGATGGCTCCCCAGTCGGCGCCCCCCGGAAGCGCGGCCGCCACGGCCTTGCCGAACCCGACGCCCAGAAGAATTCCGAACAGCACGCCGATCAATCCCCCCAGGAGGCTGATCGCGACGGCCTCGATCAAAAACTGGATCAGTATATCCCGCCGGCGGGCCCCCACCGCCTTCCGAAGACCGATCTCTCCCGTGCGTTCCGTGACGGTGACCAACATGATATTCATGATTCCGATCCCGCCCACCAGAAGCGAGACGAAGGCGATTCCCCCCAGGACGATTCGAAAAGTCCATAGGGTTCGGTCGACCGCCCGTAGAAAATCCTCCTGGCTGTTGATCTTGAAATCCTCCACCCCGTCATGGCGACTGATGAGAAGATTGCGGACCGCCTGGCTGACCTCTTTCATCCGGTCGCGCTCGGCCACGTGGATCAGAAGGTAATTGATCTGATCATTTCCCTTGAAACGGCGCATGGCCGTCGTGATCGGAATAAAGACCATCTCGTCGTAATTCTGGCCGTGGAGGCTCCCCTTTCGCTCCATCAGGCCGACCACGATGAACCGCTCATCCCCGATCTTGATGTCCTGGCCGATCAGGGCGGAGCCGTCGGCCAGCTTCGCGGCCACGTCCTGACCCAGCACGACCACCCGACGCCATTCCTCAATGTCCTGGGGAAGGATGAAACGCCCCTCGGCCACGTGGAAATTCCGGACGGCCTCGTAGGAGGGAATCGTTCCGCTCACCGACCCGTCGAAATCCCGGTCCCCCCGCTTAAGTTTTGTGGCAATACTCACCATGGGAGCGACCTCCGCGACATGGGGAACCTGAGAGCGGATGGTGATCGCGTCATCGTATTTGAATCCCTTTGAGCGCCCGGCGTACCGGCGCAGCTCTTCCGCGGTCAACTCCTTGGGAGAAACAAAGAGAAGGTTCGTCCCCAACCGTTCGATCGCTTCAACAATTTTCCGTTTCCCTCCCTCCACAATCGAGACCATCGAGATAACGGCCGCGACGCCGATGATGACCCCCAGCATGGTCAGACCGGACCGCAGCTTATTCGCCGACATCATTCGCAGCGCACCCCAGAATAGCTCCAGTCCTCTCATGATCGGGGCGCCTCCCTCGCGGGCGCGAAGGCCCGGCCCCTCACACCCTCGTCGCCGACGACCCGTCCGTCGCGCAGTGTAACGATGCGATGGGCCCGGCCGGCCAGTTCCCGGTCATGCGTGATCAGCAGGATCGTATGACCCTGCCGATTCAGGTCGGTAAGGAGCGCGAGAATTTCAAGGCCGGCCTGGGTGTCGAGATTCCCGGTCGGTTCATCCGCGAGGATCACGTCCGGCCGATTGGCGAGCGCCCGGGCGATCGCAACCCGTTGCTGCTGTCCCCCCGAGAGCTGGGCCGGCGTATGCCCCATCCGATCGGAGAGACCCACCGCTTCCAGGGCCTCGCGCGCGCGGCGGGCGCGTTCCCGGCGGTCAAGACCCGCATACAGCAGCGGCAATTCCACATTCTGGAGTGCGGTCTGCCGGGGCAGGAGGTGAAAGGTCTGGAAGACGAAACCGATCTTGCGATTCCGTAATCGGGCCAGGGCCTCGTCCGACAGCTGCCCGACCTCTTCCCCTTCAAAGCGGTACCGCCCCATCGTTGGAAGGGACAGGCCGCCCAGAAGATCCAAGAGCGTGGTCTTTCCGCTACCCGAGGCACCCACGATCGCCACGAACTCGCCGGCCCCGATGGTCAGGCTGATGTCCTGAAGGGCCGTGACTTCCAGCTCTCCCGATTGATACACCTTGCTCACGTTCTCGAGTTGGATGAGGGACACGCTACCCTTTCTCTTTTTCCCCGGGGAGCACGACCACGTTCTCGCCCTCCCGAAGGCCGTCCGTGATCTCGACCAGGCTTTCGGTCCGCGCGCCCGTTTTAACCCCGACCTTTTCCAAGCGGCCGTTTCTTTCCACGCGGACCGTTTCGGCGCCGTCCTTCCGTTCGACCGCCTCGATGGGAAGAACCAGGACCCCCTCCGAACGGCCGGTGATGATATCCACGTTGGCCGTCATCGAAGGCTTGAGGTTGTCGTCAGGCTTCTCGATCTCCACCGTGACGAGATAGGTCACCACATTATTCGCCCGCTCACCCTGGGGAGAGATCTGGCTGACCCGGCCCCCGTACTCCTGATCGGGCAACGCATCCAGCCAAAGTCGGACCGGCAGTCCGAGATGAACCTGAACGATGTTCACCTCGTTGATCTTGGTTTTCACCAACATGCGCTTTAAGTCCGCGATCTTCATCAGCGTCGTCCCGCCTCCCACCGTCGCCGTTCCCGAGGTGATCATCTCCCCTTGTTCCACCTCTTGCGAAATCACGGTTCCCCGGATGGGGGAAGCGATCGTGAAGTGATCCAGTGCGTCCGAACCGATATCCCGGGAGAGGTACTGTTCCAGGACGGAAGGATTCCCGCCCAGGACCAGGAGCAGTTGTCGCCGGGCGAGCTGGAGTTTGACATTCGCCTTTTCGAGGTTCTTCTCGGCCACCTCGACTTCTTTTCGGGAGACGAATCCCTTTTCAAAGAGGGCCCGCTGCCGATCGAGTTCGCGCCGGGCCTCCTCCATGTTCAACCGCTCCTCTTCCAGTGTCGCCCGGAACTGGGCCGCCTGCCGGGCCTGGTTCGACTCCTGCTGGATCACGGCGAGCGGCTGGCCGACTTCGACCCGGTCTCCCTGCGCGGTGAACAGGCGTTTGACCTCCCCCGATTGCTCCGATTTAATTTCGACGATGGAGGCCGGCTCGACCGACCCCGTCTCGGTGATCTTCGAGACGATATTCCCCCGCAAAACCGCAATCACCTTCCCGGGGGGAGGACTCGCCTTTTGCATCGATCCGTTGTAAAACGCGACAAAACCGACCGCGAGAACCGCCACGGCGATGAGAACGTAAGGCAGGCGCCTATTCACGGCCGACACGCGCGGAACCGGGGTCGACTCGGATGCCCCGATCCCTAAGCAGGGTTCCCTGAACCCGGCCGAAATTGGAGAGGGATTTATTATAATCCGTAATGGCCTTCAGCTCGCGGTTCTGGGCCTCCGCCAGATCCTTCTGGAACTCCAGGACGTCCTGGCTGGTCGAAAGGCCCAGACGAAGGCGTTCCATCTCGGTCTCCAGTTTTTTCTCGGCCAGCTGTCGCGATTTTCCGGTGGTGCCGATCCGCTTCTGGTCGGTCTCGACGCGCCGAGCGGCCTCCTTCAGCTCGATTACGATATCCTGTTCCATCTTTTGGATTCGGGCCCCGGCCTTTTCATATTCGAGCTTCTGCTTCAGATGCGCTTGACGGGCCGCCCGATTCCCCAGCGGCATGGTAAAGACCATCCCGACCTCCCAACTGTAGAAATCCCCCGAGGTGAGTCGATCGAACTGATCCGCGTAGCTGGCCCCCAATCCGGTCAGTCCCGCCGATCCCTTCAGGTCGAGTGCCGGAAGCGCTTGGTTACCGGTCAGCCGGGCCCGCTGCTCCTGATTTTGAAGTTCGATCCGGGCCTGGCGAAGATCCCATCGCGACACAAGAGCGACCTCCGAGGCCGCCCGCCGGTCGATGGCAATGGGTCTCACGTCGGGCTCGTCCGTCGGAATGATCGGATAATCCCGCAGCAGCAAGGGCGAGGGCCCGTTCCGGTTCATGGCCAGACGAAGCTGATCCTCGGAGTCCCGGACGCCCTTTTCGGCCACAAGAATGTCTTCCTCGCGCCCGGCCACGGTGGCCTCGGCCACCAGGACCTCCACCGGGGGGATCAATCCCTGTTGCGCCTTGGCTTTGTTCATCTCCAGGAGTTCCTGGGCGGCCCTCCGTTTCTCGATCTGCACTTTGTGATTCTTCCTCTGGTAAACCAGCTCCCAGTACCGATCCTCCAGCTGGGCCACGATCTCGGCCACCTTTCCTTCAAAGGCCTCCATCGAAATCGCAAAATTGTTCCGGGCGAGAATCAGCTCGGTCCGGTTCGAATCAAACCCGAAGCCTTTGAGCAGCGGTTGGGTCACTTTGAGAGCGAGGGAGGATGAGAAGTTGGGATCAAAGGCCGTGGTGGGTCCTCCCTCCCGCGTAAGATCGAAGGCGAGTTGATAATCGGTACCGGTCGCCAGCCGCTGGTCCAACCCGAGGGTGTAGTCCAGTTGCGAGGACTCGATGGGAGAAACGGCCCCCGCCAGGATGGCCACATCCACGGCGCTCGCCGAAGGGCGAATCGCCCTCCCTCCTCCGGTCCCCAGGCGAATTCCGGGATCAAACCCCGCCTCTTGGATGATGATTTCCGACTGCCGGATCTTCGGATTGTACTTTTCGACCCGCAGATCCGGATTGCCCTCCAACGTGTTTCGGATCGCCTCCTCCAGACTCAAGACGAGCGGTTCATTTTCGGACGCGTTTTCGGGCGGTCCCTCGGCCGCCCAGACCGGGCACCCGATCGAAAAAAGAAGGGCGAAGCTAAAAATCGCGTATCTCATCACGGCACTCCTCTCGGCCACGCAGAACGGTGCGAAAATGCTACCAGAAAACCCAAGACAATTTCAACCATCGGAGACACCCCGGGATCTCCCTTTTCATCGACCCGGTTCCGATAATAATAACGCTTGCCGGATTCCGCCGGGCCGTGATAGGATGATGAGGCTGTGCGACAAACCCCCGCGGTCGATGGTTTCGTCCGGTCATCAGCAGAGCCGGGGGGATTCCGGACGCCGCGGGCTCCAAAAAGAGAGGGCGCGGAGCCGGAAATCACGGCCGGTTGGCAAGACCCCTACCACCCCTATCTGAGGATATGGCTCCTTCTCGTCATATTCGCATCAAATCGGCCGACCGCCAATCCGATGGATCTCCAGAGGTCGATCCGCTGCGGTCCCCGCCCCATGACTTATTGAACGCACTGATCCGGGACGGTCTCTATCCGGCCGAGGACCCCACCCCGATCGCAGCGAACGCCGCCGACTCCCCCGCCCAGATGCCGGGACTGGGGTGGCGGGTCTCCCCTGAACCGTTCTGGATCACGAGCGAAGATCTGAGAGGGTTCGAGGCCCTCGGCACCCGGTTGCTCGCCTTTTACGCCGCTTTAAATCGCCTCTATTTCGGGAGCGTTCGTGGAACGCAGCCCCCGTGGGTCTGCCGGTATCTGGATCAGGGAAAGCCGGAAACCGTGGTGGACTTCGGGAGGATGAACCGATTCAAGCATCACCTTCCCGGGATGATACGGCCGGATCTGATATTGACCGACGACGGCTGGATCGCCACCGAGTTGGACTCGGTTCCCGGGGGGGCCGGCCTGACCGCGAGCATGGCGAAACATTACTCCGAAATCGGCTTCCGACCGGTCGGGGGAGCCGGGGGAATCGCGGCCGGCTTCGCGAAAATGATCCGATCCGCCGCCGGACGCTCCGATCCGACACTGGCGATCATCGTCTCGGAGGAGTCCCGGGATTACCGGCCGGAAATGCGCTGGATGGGTCGGGCGCTGAACGGCCTTGGGCTTAAAACATTCGTGATCGAACCGGCCCAAATCCGGTTTACCGAGGAGGGATTGCGTATCGAAGAGGACGGATCGCTCCAATCCATCGATGTGGTCTATCGATTCTTCGAGCTGTTCGATCTTAAGAACATCCCTAAATACGACCTCATTCTTTTTAGCGCCAAGAAGGGACTGGTCACCGTCACGCCTCCGCTCAAGGCCTACCTGGAGGAGAAGATGGGATTCGCCCTTTTTCATCATCCCGGCCTGAGGAAATACTGGGAAGAGGCGCTGGGCGATGAGACCGTCGCGGCGCTGAGAACGCTCATCCCGCCCACGTGGATTCTGGATCCTCGAGAGGTTCCCCCTCATGCCGTGATCCCCGATCTCACGCTCCGGGAGAAGCCGGTTTCAAACTGGCAGGACCTGATCGGCCTGACCCAGAAGGAGCGACGGTATATCATCAAGCTGTCCGGTTTTTCCGAGAGAGCCTGGGGAAGCCGCGGTGTGGTCGTGGGGCATGACCTCTCGGAGAAGGAGTGGGCCCTGGCGGTGGAACGGGCCCTCGGCACGTTTGCCGATTCGCCCTCCATCCTCCAGGAGTTCCGCCAGGGGAAAAAAATCCCGGTTCGTCACATGGAATCCGGCCGTTCGACCCCGCGCTCCATGATGGGGCGGGTCCGGTTGTCCCCCTATTATTTCGTGGCGGACGGAAAGGCCGAGCTGGCCGGCATACTGGCCACGGTCTGTCCCTTGGACAAGAAGCTGATTCATGGAATGACCGAGGCCGTGATGGTCCCTTGCGCCGTAAGATCCGATACGTAACCTTATTCGACCCCGGTTCACGGGAGGACAACCACTGATGGAAGCATGGCAACGGGAGCTGCAGGCGAGCCTCACGAAACCGGACGATCTGGCCCGGGAGTTGGGCGTGGATCCGGAAGAGGTCCGCGCGGTGATGAAAGAATACCGCGTCCGCATCACTCCTCACATGCTGAAATTGATCAAGGACAAGGGAGATCCGATCTGGAGGCAGGTCGTTCCCGAGGCCGTGGAGGGCGAGGATCTTCTGGCGGCGGACGATCCCCTGAATGAGGACGGGGACAGCCCCGTTCCGCATCTGGTTCACCGATACCCGGATCGGGTTCTATTGATGGTCACGAACCAGTGCCCCATCTACTGCCGGTTCTGCACCCGAAAGCGACTCGTCGGGAAGCCGGGGTTTATCTCGCGAGGGGATCTCGAACGCGCGGTGGCCTACATCCAACAGCATCGCGAGGTGCGGGACATCATCCTTTCCGGGGGCGATCCCCTTCTCCTGACGGACGATCACCTGGAACGGATTCTAAAAACCCTCCGGGCCATTCCCCATTTGGAGATTATCCGGATCGGGAGCCGGGTTCCCGGGAGCCTCCCCTCGCGGATCACCGAAAAGCTTTGTGAGATGATCAAGAAGTACCACCCGATCTATATGAATCTCCACTTCAACCATCCCGACGAGATTACGCCCGAGGTGAAACAGGCCTGTGAGCGGCTGGCGGATGCCGGGGTTCCGCTGGGTAGCCAGACGGTACTCCTCCGGGGAGTCAACGACAACCCGGAGGTGATGAAAGAGTTGATGCAAAAGCTTCTCGCCTGCCGCGTCAAGCCCTATTATCTGTATCAGGCCGATCTGACCAAAGGAACGAACCATTTTCGGACGACCGTCGAGAAAGGGCTGACGATCATGAAGGCCATTCAGGGACACACCTCCGGCATGGCCGTCCCTCATTACGCCATCGACGCCCCCGGCGGCGGAGGGAAGATCCCCATCGTTTCTCCCGATTATGTGGTGGATTCCGATTCGGAGGGGGTGACCTTACGAAACTATGAGGATCGGACCTTCTACTACCCTCAGGCCAAACCGGACCCGATCCCCGTCTCCTCACCCCAAGGGAACGGCCAACCGTCCGACCTCTTTAAAATTTTGAACAATGGTGGCCGGGAATGATCAAGAACGATCGCTGGATCCGGAACTGGGCCAAAGAACACGGGATGATCGCCCCCTTCGAGGAGAAGCAGATCCGGCAGGGCGTGATCTCTTTCGGTCTTTCCTCCTACGGATACGATATCCGGATCGCGGATGAATTCAAGATCTTTACCAACATCAATACCACGATCGTGGATCCGAAAAATTTCGACCTTCGATCCTTTGTCGACATCAAGGGGGCCGTCTGCATCATTCCCCCGAACTCGTTCGCTCTGGGCCGGAGTGTTGAATACTTCAAGATCCCCCGTAAGGTCATGACGGTCTGCGTCGGGAAAAGCACCTACGCCCGCTGCGGAATCATCACCAACGTCACCCCCTTCGAACCGGAGTGGGAAGGGTTCGTGACGCTCGAGATCTCGAATACCACTCCCCTCCCGGCCAAGATCTACGCCAACGAGGGCATCGCCCAGGTTCTCTTCTTCGAGAGCGACGAGGCCTGCGAGGTTTCGTATGCCGATAAAAAGGGAAAGTATCAGGGCCAACGGGGAATCACCATCCCCAAGATCTGATCGGGGATTTCTCCCTTCCTCCTTGCTGGACAACCGGAACTCGGGGCCGCGAAGAGCGGGGGGTCGCCGGGACCCGCGCGCGACCGCCGTCCTTCGGATCGGTTTTTTCTTCCTGTTTCTCTTTCCGGCGGCCTCGGCGGCGCTCCAAGCGGCGTTTGACTTGAGCACCTTCACGGTCTCGTCCCCGCCCGGCAACGGGTGGGAGCGGACGGCCCAGGGGAGGGACTCGATCTGGTTCCACCGCAGCGCCTCGGTGGGGGAATTTTCGATGATCGGGGTGGTCGGTACGGAGGATATTCCCCGGGACTACTGGGCGATGGAAGACGAGAGCCTGGCCAAGGCGGTCATCCGGGACTACCGCCAATCGACGCTGGACAGCGGCCATGCCTTCAACGGCGAACGATTCGAAACGGTCGAGATCGGCGGCAAACGGTTTTTCGCGGACGCCGCCTTCCTCTCGGCCATCCACGGGATGCCGGTGGCGCCGGATATCACGGCTCACGAGCTCGTTTATATTTTTATCGGACCGCGGGAACCTCAAACACAGCCCTATCTCTACTCCTTCATGTTTAAGGACTTCCACCGGAAAGGGGTCGACTTCGAGGACCATCTGGCCCAGTTCGTCTCGGTTCTTGAGAGCTTCCGGCCGAAAGATAGGCGAAATCCCGCCTGATGGCATTTATAGCAGTTGGCTTCCAACCCGATAAGGAGGTTCCCGCCGTGATGGTCAAACCCCCGGATCTCACCCGGACTTATCCCCGGAGTCCCAAGGAGCGGCTCGGCGGATACCTCCACCTAGGACGAATGATCGATAAGGCCCGGGCCAAGGCCTCCCAAACGGCCGGGGAGTACATTTTCCCCTGCCCCCTGGATCAAAGTCTCCTGGAATACCTAGGCATCCGGGCTGAGGATTTCTATCGGGCGGTTTTGGATCGGGATGATACCGAGTGTCTGGAATGGCTCCGGGAGAATGCCCCACGCAAAATCCCGGAAGAGATCGAGGCCTGGAACCGGAAGTTACTCGGCCGGCAGCCGCAAAGCGAGGAAAGCCTTCGCCGATTCCTCCAAATCCGGGAGCGCATCGCCCCGGAACGGAC
>CAYJTJ010000067.1:5653-9785 GCA_964372835.1 uncultured Nitrospirota bacterium | reverse complement strand
ACGCTCTTGGCCAGGTTCCTCGGCTGATCGACGTCGCATCCCCGCAGCACCGCGATGTGGTAGGCCAAAAGCTGAACCGGGATCGAGAGCAGAATCGGCGTCAGGAGGGGATGGGTGGCCGGTACGTGCAGGATGTGATCGGTGTAGCTGCCGATCGCCCGGTTCTCCTTCCCGGCGATGGCGATAATGATCCCCCCCCGGGCCTTGATCTCCATGACGTTGCTCAGCACCTTCTCGTACACTTTATCCTCGGGCGCCAGGACCACGACGGGCATGTTCTCGTCGATCAGCGCGATCGGTCCGTGCTTCATCTCGCCGGCCGGGTACCCTTCCGCGTGGATGTAGGACAGCTCCTTGAGCTTCAGGGCCCCCTCGAGTGCGATGGGATAATTGATTCCCCGGCCGAGGTAAAGGAAGTCCCTGTGCTTAAAAAAATGCCGGGCCAATTCCGCGATGGCGGCGTCCTCTTTCAAGGTCTCCTCGATCAAACGGGGGAGGTTGTAGAGCTGCTCCAGGAGCCGCGTGGATCGCGAAGGGCTGATCCCCTTCCGGATGGACCCGAGGTGGAAGGCCAGTAGAAAAAGCGCGGTCAGCTGGGAGGTAAACGTCTTCGTGGCGGCCACCCCGATCTCCGGACCGGCATGGGTGTAGAGGACGCCATGGGATTCACGGGCCATGGTGCTGCCCACCACATTGCAGATCGAAAGAACCCGCGCTCCCTTCGTCTTCGCTTCCTTCAACGCGGCCAGAGTGTCGGCCGTTTCGCCCGACTGCGACAGCGCCACGAACACGGAATATTCGTTGAGAATGGGGTCCCGGTAACGGTATTCCGACCCAATATCCACCTCCACCGGGATACGGGCCATTTCCTCAATCAGGAATTTGCCGACCAGCGCGGCGTGCCAGGAGGTCCCGCAGGCCACGAGAACGATCCGACGGAGAGTCTCGACCGCGGCCGGGGCCAGCTCGATCTCCGGCAGGATCACCTCGTCCTTTTCGAGAAAGACACGCCCACGGAAGGTATCCAGAACGGCCTGGGCCTGTTCGTGGATCTCCTTGAGCATGAAGTGTTTATAACCCCCCCGCTCGGCCATGACGGGGTTCCATGAAATAGTCTCAACCCGTTTCTCCACGACACGGCCCTTGAGATTCTTGACGGTGATTCCCTTGGAGGTCAGGACGGCCGACTCCCCGTCTTCAAGCCAGATGATGTCCCGCGTATGGTTTAAGAGGGCCGGGATATCCGATGCGACGAAATATTCCCCGTCCGAGACGCCGGCCACGAGGGGACAGCCATTGCGGGCCGCGATCAGGACATCCGGATTTTTTTCGCAGAGCACCGTGATGGCATAGGCCCCGCGGACCTCGTTCAGCGCATGACGAACCGCCTCCTCGAACCGCTTTCCCCGCTTGATCTGTCGGTCGATCAGATGGACGATCACTTCCGTATCCGTTTCGGAGGTAAAAGTCCGCCCCTCGGACTGGAGTTCGTGTCTTAAGGCCAGAAAGTTCTCGATAATGCCGTTATGGACGAGGACGATGGACCCCACCCGGTGCGGGTGGGCGTTTTCCTCGGAAGGCCTTCCGTGGGTGGCCCAGCGGGTGTGACCGATTCCGATCCGACCCGAGGGCTCGTTCTTTGAGAGCGTGGCCTCGAGGCGGGCGAGCTTTCCGACCGATCGATGGACGTTGATATGACCGTCCCGGAGAAAGGCGATCCCCGCCGAATCGTAGCCGCGATACTCCAGCCGACGAAGGCCGTCGATCAAAATCGGGACCGCGTCTCTTTTTCCGAGATATCCGATGATTCCGCACATGATCTTTTTCCTCGGGGTATGAGGCGAACCGAAAAACGCCTCAACGCTTCTTCCGTTTTCCCCTTTTTTTCTTGGCCCAGTTTCGCTTGTCCGCCTGCCGCGCCCGTGCGATGGACAGGGCGTGCGCCGGGATGTCGCGCGTGATCGTGGAACCGGCGCCGATGGTCGCTCCCCGACCGACCTTCACCGGCGCGATAAACTGGGTGTCGCTTCCGACAAACACATCATCCCCGATCACCGTCGGATGTTTTTGAACGCCGTCGTAATTGCAGGTGATCGTCCCCGCCCCGATATTGACCCTTTTCCCGACGGAGGCATCCCCCAGGTAGGTGAGATGGTTGGCCTTGGAGCCTCGGCCGAGCTGCGTGTTTTTGATCTCGACAAAGTTGCCGATTCGCGATTTCTCTTCCAAGCGCGTGCCCGGGCGGACATGGGCGAACGGGCCGACGGAAACCTCATCCGCGATTTCGGATTCGATCATGATGCACGCCTCTCTGACGGTGACGCGGTTTCCGACCCGGCAGGATGTGATTCTCGAGTAGGAATGGATCACGCAGTCCTCACCGAGGCGGCTCCCTTTTTCAATTCGCACATTCGGGTAAAGGAGGGTATCTCTCCCGATCGTGACGTCCGGATCGATCCAGGCCGTCTCGGGATCCATCAGTGTGACTCCATCGGCCATGTGCCGCCGGGCGATTCGGGCGTAGAAGATTTTTTGAATTCGGGCGAGGTCGGCCCGGGAATTGATCCCAAGCACCTCTTCCACATCAAGGACCTCTTCCGTTTGGATCCGGGCGCCCCGTTCCAAGGCAACTTCCACCAGATCGGTCAAATAGTATTCTTTCTGGGCGTTGTCGGTTTTTATTTCCTCCAGCGCCGGGAACAGGAACGAGGGTTCGGCCGCGTAGAACCCCGTATTGATCTCTCGAATGGTTTTTTGTACGGGGGAGGCATCGGCCTCCTCCACCACGCGAATGAGTCTCCCCTCCCTGTCTCTCTCGATCCGCCCGTAACCGGAGGGGTCCGGCAGGGTCGCGGTCAGGACCGTCAGCGCGGCCGACCGCTCCCGGTGCGCGGCCATGAGTTTCTGAATCGTTTCGAACGTGATCAGCGGGACATCCGCATTAAGGATCACGACCGTTCCCTCAAAACCCGAGAGCGCGGGACGGGTCATGAGAACGGCGTGACCGGTGCCCCTCGGCTCGTCCTGATGGACGAACTCGACGCGAAAGGGGGCCAGGACCTCTCGGACGGCCTCGGACTGATGACCCACAACGACGACGATCCGCGAGGGGGCCAGCCGTCGGGCCGTCTCGAGGACGTAGATAATCAAGGGCCGCCCCGCGAGCGGATGGAGGACCTTCGCCCGTTTCGACTTCATCCGTTTTCCCAAGCCTGCGGCCAGGATGAGGACGGCCGAATCCTTCGTTTTCATCCCGGTCTGTGCTCCTTCGTCGGGCCCTTGGAATCGGGCGGCCCCGCCTTCCCTCCGGAGGGGGGCGGCGTGTATAGTCCGCCGGAGACGATCATTTTAATCCCGTCCTCCACACTCATCGAGAGCGGAATGATCTCGCTTTCCGGCACCAGCAACAGGTAACCGGATGTGGGGTTCGGCGTGGTGGGGACGTAGACATTCACGACTTTCTCGGGGGTGACTTTCTGAACCTCCCCCTGCGTCACTCCCGTCACGAAGGCAAGGGAGTAGTAACCTTTTCTCGGGAATTCGATGAGCACAACCTTATTGAATTGTTCCCGGCTCTGCAACGAGAATGTGTCCACGATCGTTTTGAAGGTCGTATAGATGCTTCGGACCAGGGGCACGCGCTGGAGCAGGCCTTCCCACCACCGGACGATTTTTCGGCCGAATATATTGTGGGTCAGAATACCCGTGACGAAAAGCAGGATCAACAGCGCCGCGATTCCCAGACCCGGAATGTAGCTTCCGATCGCGTATTTCTCGATCACCCGGCCCAGGAGGCCGTCCAGGGTGACCAGCAATGTTTTTAAAACGAGATAAGTGGCCCAAATGGGGGTCACCACAAGCAAACCTGTGATAAAATATGCCTTGATGCGCTTGGCCAGGGGCTTCATGAATCCTCGCTCGCTAAAAGGTACATAATACTGAATTTCGATACGAGTTGCAAGCAAATATTTGCTTTTTCGCTTAGATTTCAGTACGATCAGAACGATTCAGGAAAATCTGGGAAGCCTCTATGATCCTCCTGGAAATGGCCCTCCAAGGCATCCGAAGTTTCGGCCAGATGACGCGGTTGACTTTTAAACCCGGCTTCAATCTCGTGCAGGGCGAGAACGCC
>CAYJTJ010000067.1:0-5553 GCA_964372835.1 uncultured Nitrospirota bacterium | reverse complement strand
TCAACCTGGCCGGAATCTACCGGGCCTTGGCCCTCCTCATTTTGCTCACCGGCATGGTCCTGATGGGATATGCCGGCTTCCTTGACTTCGCCAAAGTGAACCGACGGAAAACCCTGGAAACCCGGCTTCGTGAGAACGAGAGGCAGCGGATGCGGATCGAGTCCAATTTCAAGAAGGAGAATGCGGCCTGCCTGGACCTCCTTCGGAAGAGCGGCTGCGCGGACATCCCCGCCCTCAAGTCTAAGATTTCGGAGTACGAGCATTATCGGCTGGCCAAAAGAGAACTGGAGACCGAACGGGACGATTTATTCGGCGGAAAAACGATCGAGGAACTCCGCGCGGAAACCGAGACCCTTAGACGAGATATTTCCGAGATCGAGCAAACGCTCAAGAACTCATCGACGCTTCCCTCAGACCTCACCCTGATCGCCGAAGAGGTTCGGACGATCGAGCGCGAACTGGCCGCGCCATCCGCGGACGTTGCCGTCGCGAAGTCCCCCGCACCCCTCAAGGCGGTTTCGGCGGAAGCCGGGGCGCTTCCGGACGGAACCCCGATGGATTGGGTCCAGAGCGACCCCTCGCTCGAGCCGTGCCTCGAAAACCCGGCCATCCATTCCATATTGGCGGAGCGTCTATCCGAATGGAAAACGCTGGCCTCCCGCTGGCTGACCCGTCTTCTTCCCAGGCTTGAGGGAGAGTTTACGATCGGCGATGCCCTCCGGCCGGCCTTCGCCTCACCCCACCCCGGTCCGGGCCGTTGGGAGACGCTCAGTTCGGGGGAGAGGGATCTCGCCTATCTCATATATCATCTCTCACTGACACAAACGATCGCCCGGACCTTCCCCCATCCCCTTTTCCTGGATAATCCCCTCACCGTACTGGATACCCGACGCCAGCTGGCGATACTGGACATTTTGCGAGAAATGTCGCAAAATAGGCAGGTCTTGCTTCTTTCTTCGATCACGATCCCCGCCCAGGCCGGGGATCACCGAATCCAACTTTAAGTCGAGTACCGCAAGCGAGCGGAACACCGGACCGAATGCGCGGTTTATTGATTACGTTTGAAGGAACCGAAGGGAGCGGAAAGAGCAGCCAGCTTGAAATCCTGGCCCGGCACCTCCGGCGCAAAGGGTTCGACGTCGTCAAAACCCGTGAACCCGGGGGAACCGGATTTGGGGAACAGGTCCGGAATCTCCTGCTTGACGTCAAAAATCGGCGCCTCGATCCGCGCACGGAGCTTTTCCTCTATCTGGCGAGCCGAACGCAGCACCTGGAAGAGGTCATCCTTCCCGCGCTTCGGAGTGGAAAAATCGTTCTCTGCGACCGATATTCAGATGCGACGATCGCCTATCAGGGGTTCGGCCGCCGACTCGATATGAAGATCGTCCGGATCGCCGTCGATTACGCGGCCAAGAATATCCGGCCGGACCGCACGTTCCTGCTCGACCTGGACGTCCGAAAGGGCCTCGCGCGCGTCAAGGCCCGGGGAAGGCGCGATCGAATGGACCGGGAGAAAATGGCCTTTCATGAACGGGTGCGCCGGGGGTATCTTTGGCTAGCCCGGACCCATAAGCGCCGGATCCATCGGATTCGCGCCTCAATGGACATGGGTCGGGTCGCACGGGAGATTCGTGAAGGGGCCGAGCAAACACTAAAACGAGTCGGATTTAAGACGGACGATGCCTGAGGTTTCGCTGCAATCCATCGTCGGGCATGCCCACCCCAAGGCCCTGATGGCCGCCGCGATCACAAGCGGCCGGATCGCCCACGCCTATCTCTTCCATGGGGAGGCGCATATCGGGAAACTGAGTTCGGCGAGGGCGTTTGCCAAGGCCGCGCTCTGCCGAGGTTCGGGACCCGCCGTTTCCGAGGAGAACTCCTTGGACTCGATCCCGTGGCCTTCCTGCGACCGGTGCCGCTCCTGTCGGGATGTGGACGAGGGCCGCCACCCGGACCTCGAAACCATCCAACCCGAGGGGACGCAGATCAAGATCGAGCGGATTCGCAACCTAATAAACGCGATCGCCTACAAGCCGATGGTCGGAGACCGAAAATGGATACTGATCGAGGATGCCGATGCCATGAATCCGGCCGCGGCGAACAGCTTCCTGAAGTCGCTGGAGGAACCGCCGGCCTACACCACGATGATCCTCGTTACCTCTCGTCCCGATGCATTGCTTCCAACCATCCGGTCCCGCTGCCAGGCGGTCCGTTTCGGGCCGCCGTCGCGGGACGAGATCGCCCGTTGGCTTAAGGAACATCGGGGAATGAAGGCCGAGGAGGCCGATCGGCGGGCGTGGCTCTCCATGGGACGGATCGGGCTCGCGGCCGATACGGAGGCGGTTTTATGGACGGTCGAGGGAGACCGAGTTTTCACCCGGATACTGGAATTTCTGGAAGGCGATCCATCGGATCTCTTGGAGCTCTCGGAAGATCTGGCTTCCACTCCAGACCGGTTATTTGAGACGTTGGATCTACTGGAGTTGGGGCTCAGAGATATCCTGATTCTTCAACAGGCCGGGGACGCCTCGCTATTGGTTCGACCCGACCTTGAGGAGGTTTTCGAAACGTGGACGAAACGGCTGCACGCCGATGGCCTTCTTGAGATCCTTTCGGAAATCCAAATATTCCGACGTGCCCGCCCGAGAAATTTAAACCCCGGGATTGTCCTGGAGACGCTCCTCCTTCATCTTCACGACGCGGCCGTCCCGGCGCCCCGCAGGGCGGGGCGGCCGCCCGGAATCCCCTCACGATCGGCATGACCCTTCGAAAGAAAAAAGCGGACCCGGCGCGTCCCTCCTTCTATATCACAACCCCGATTTATTACGTCAACGACGTTCCCCACATCGGCCACGCCTACACGACGGTGGCGGCCGACGTCCTCGCCCGTTACCATCGCCTCTTGGGCCATCGGACCTTCTTCCTGACCGGAACGGACGAACACGGACAAAAAGTCCAGCAGGCCGCGGCAAAGGCCGGGGTGGATCCTCAGGCCCACGCGGATCGGATGGTCGTGGCGTTCCAGGAGCTCTGGAAGCGCCTGATGATTACCAACGATGATTTTATCCGGACGACGGAGGAACGGCACACACGGGTCGTCCGGGAGGTCCTGACCCGACTGAAAGCGAAGGGCGTGATTTATGAAGCGGCCTATGAAGGATGGTACTGCCTTCCCGATGAGCGATTTTGGACCGACGCCGAGGTCGTCGATCGTCAATGTCCCGAGTGCGGGCGGCCGGTGGATCGAATCTCGGAGAGAAATTACTTTTTTCGGATGAGCCGGTTCCAAAAGCGTCTGGCAATGCATATCCGCAGACATCCCGGTTTCATTGCGCCGCCCGGCCGGAGAAACGAAGTTCTCGGATTTCTCACGCGGCCTTTAGAGGACCTCTGTATTTCGCGGCCGCGCCGGAGGCTCTCCTGGGGAATTCCCTTTCCCTTCGATCCGGATTATGTGACCTATGTTTGGGTGGACGCCCTCGTCAATTACATTTCGGCGCCCGGTTATGGGGCGGATGACACCCGGTTCCAAAAATGGTGGCCGGCGAACCTTCACCTCGTGGGAAAGGACATCTTAACCACTCACGCGGTTTACTGGTCCACGCTCCTTATGGCGCTCGACCTTGAACTTCCCAAAATCCTTTTCGCCCACGGTTGGTGGACCCTGGAGGGGGGGAAAATGTCCAAGAGCCGGGGAAATGTCATCGATCCCAATGCCTTGGTCTCGGAGTTCGGGGCGGATGCCTTCCGGTACTTCCTCTTGAGAGAGATTCCCTTCGGCCAGGACGGGGATTTCTCAAGGGCCGCTGTCCTTTCCCGTTTCAACAGCGAGCTGGCGAACGATTTAGGGAACCTCGTCTCCCGGACCCATGCCATGATCGAACGCTACAGCGGGGGACGCATTCCGAAGCCCGGGTCCACAACGGCGATTGATCGGAGGATGAGGAGCCTTGTCAATGGGCTCGACCGCCAGGTTCGGTCCCATCTGGAGGGGGTCCGGTTCGATCGGGCACTGCGGGCCATCTGGAAGGCGGTTGATTTCGCCAACCAGTACATCGAGAGGAACGCGCCCTGGGCGCTGGCGAAAGAGCCCAGAGATGCCAAACGATTGAACACGGTTTTGTATCATCTGGCCGAGACGCTGCGCATCCTATCGCTGTACCTTTCCCCATTTATTCCGATCTCCGCGGCCCGCATCGCCTCGGAGCTGGGTTGGCGGGAGGACTTCACGGATCTGGGCCTGGCACGGGGCCGAAAGTGGGGAGGCATCAAGCCCGGTGTGAAAATCAGGAAGGGAGCGGCCCTCTTCCCAAGGATGGAGTCTCAAGGGCCCGATTCCGCCGCCCCGGTCGGAAAGAAGAAAACAAGAACGGAGGAAATAAAAATGACCACCGAGTCACCGCCCACGCCGCTCGTGGATATCGAGGAGTTTAGGAAGCTCAACTTTCGGGTCGGGCGCATTCGATCGGCCGAAAAAATTCCCGGGACGGATAAACTGCTGAAGCTTTCGGTGGATATCGGGGATAAAGTGGTCCCGATCGTGGCCGGAATCGCTCCCCGGTATTCTCCCGATCAACTCCAAGAGAGAGACGTGATCGTGGTCACGAACTTAAAACCGGTTGTGATCCGTGGGGTCGAGTCTCAGGGTATGATCCTGGCCGCCGGAGATAGGGAGGTGGAAGCCCTGGCCACCTTTAAGGAGCCGGTTCGAACCGGGGCGCCGGTGCGGTGACGACGGGAGATAAAATCTAAATTAATTCTCGATTTCGTACATATAACCTATAGACCTTTAATCTCTTTCTCGACCTGCTTTGCCAGCGGATGCGATCCGTTGATTTCAATCAACCGGCTCCAGGCCTTCTTGGCCCCGCCCGTATCTCCTTTGGAGAGCAACAGAATGAGCCCCTTATTATATAGCGCCTCCGCCAAATCCGTTTCAATTGTGAGGAGTGTATCCAATTCCTTAATCGCCTCATCCGGCTTCTGCATGAAGATCAGGCAGTTGGACAGACTGATCCGTGCGTTGGTCTGTTTCGGATCCGCCTTGAGCGCTCGTTCGTAATATCCCTTGGCCACCTCGAACCTCTGAATCATGAAATTGGCATCCCCGAGACCCAGGAGTGCCTTGACATTTTCCGGTTCCTGCTCAATCATCTTCTTATTGGCCTGGATAGTCTCCATCGAAAACTCATTTTGGTTCAACGGAACCACGTAAAGGCTGGGCTGCTGGGGAGGCGGGGGCTGCATGGACGGCCGGGGGGGCGGGCCGGCAGGTTCCGAACGGGCCGGAGTCGATTCTTGCTTCCCACAAGCGAGACCGGAGAGTGTGAGGAAAAATATCGCCAGGGATAACGTCGCCCGGCCACGCATCTGTTTGGTTTCCATTATCATCTCTCCTTCCCCATGAGGTAGGAAACGAAGGTATCAGGTTTCGGCCGAAAATTCAAGGGAGCCGTTATTGATAATCGGCCGCGGTTCCCTTAAAGTAGATGCTCACGGGCAAGCCCGTGGGGATCGTGCAGCGAGCAACGCGAGCGAGAGGGGGAGGCTCCA
>CAYJTJ010000066.1:0-9917 GCA_964372835.1 uncultured Nitrospirota bacterium | reverse complement strand
ACCGGGACCGTCGTCGAGGAAAAGCCATACCCCAGCGCGCCGTTAATAATGGCCGCCAAGAAGGCGGTAACAATCAAGATGAGAATTGAGCCTTCCAAGTCCATGAGAACGTCCTAGGTGGCTTGAGCGGATACGAACCGGGCCATCAAATGTGATACATCAGAGATCTCTGCCGATCCTTTTCACGCTTTCGATCCCTTAGATCGGCCAGGGTGAGCGAGTTGAGAACGGCCATCACGCCCGAGCGAACTTCCTGCCATATCGGTTTTAGGATACAGTCGCCGAGAAGCACCTCATGTTCGCATTCCGTGTCCCCGTTATCCGAGACGCACCCGGCCGAGAGAATCGGCCCGTCGATGGATTCCAGGACATCGATAATTCGGATTTCCTCGGGCGGCCGGGCCAGGTGGTAGCCCCCTTGAGCGCCCCGGACGCTTTCAATCAGGCCGGCCTTGCGGAGACTGCTTAGCACCTGCTCCAGGAACCGGGGAGGAATATGCTGGCTCTGCGCGATCGCTTTGGCTTGGAGCGGCGACCCGTCCGAATGGAGGGCGAGCTCAAAAAGCGCCAGTATTCCGTATTCCGATTTGGCCGAGAAGCGCATTTAATTCCTACTTTTCCGATCAACTTTATATAATTTATAATCTAATAGCCTCTCTTTTGTCAATAGTAAAATCAAGAATTAATATAACTATTTGATTTATAATTATATTTATAATATTTTTGATCAGATATCAATTCGCTTTCTTGCATGATCCGGTCTTTTTGTGTTAGAGTAATGCCACTTATAAAATCACCCTTTCAGATGAAACGGAGACTCCTTGCATAGCATCTGGTTTGATGTGGGGGCGATACTATTCCTGATCGCCCTGAACGGGTTTTTCTCCTGTTCCGAGATCGCCATCATCGCGGTCCGCCGAAGCCGCATCAAACAACTCATGGAACAAGGGAACCGAAGGGCCGGCTTCGTCCATCTGCTTCAGGAGGACAGCGAGCGGTTCCTGGCGACGATCCAGATCGGCGTGACCGTGGTCAGCTCCCTGGCAGCGGCCGTCGGAGGTATCGTTGCGATCCAGAAAATTCAGCCCCTTCTCGAGCAGATTCCCAGCACCGCGATCCAAGGGGCGAGCGAAATCCTGGCGGTGGGGTTCGTCGTGATATTAATTTCCTACTTCTCATTAATCATCGGCGAGTTGGTCCCCAAATCCCTGGCCCTCCGATACTCGGAGTCGATCGCGCTGCGCGTGGCGATTCCGATCGTCTGGATCTCGAAAATCGCTTCGGCCTTCATTAAGATTCTGACCGGGTCGAGCCGCTTCCTTCTCCGGTTCTTCAAGGGATCGAATTCCCCCGAGCGGACCTTTATCTCGGAGGAAGAGATAAAAATCCTGATCCGGGAAGGTCGGGAGAAGGGGATTTTTGATCAGGCCGAACAAGACCTCATCCACAGCGTCTTTGAATTTGCCGAAATCTCGGCGAAGGAAGTGATGGTATCGCGTCCCAAGATGCTCGCCCTTTCCATGGACACCCCGACCGGGGATCTGCTGGCTTTTGTCTCGACTCACAAGTTCTCCCGCTACCCGGTTTATCGGAACGCGATAAACGACATCGTCGGGATCCTTTACTATAAGGACCTGGTGGCCCAGTTGGTGAAGAGCGAGGCGATCGTCCTGAAGGACCTGATCCGCCCGGTTTACTTCGTTCCGGAGACGATGAAGCTCAGCCACCTCCTGAAAGAGCTTCAGCGCCGCCGCATGCAGATGGCGGTCGTCGTAAACGAGTACGGTAGCGTGGAGGGGCTCGTGACGATGGAGGACCTGATCGAGGAAATCGTGGGCGATATTCAGGATGAGGTTGAGCGAGGCGATCGGCCGGTCGAGCGGCTAAAGGACGGATCGATGGTGGTGGACGCCTCGCTTTCGGTCCGGGACCTTCATGACGATTACGGACTCCCGATTCCCGAGTCCACCGAGTACGAGACGCTCGGCGGCTTTTTCCTTTCCCAGCTTCAGAACATACCCCGCGGCGGCGAAATCATTCAGCACGGAAAACACAAGTTCACCATCGTCGATATGGAAGGCCGGAGGATCGCAAAGATTAAGGTCGAAAAACTTCCCTCCGCGGTTGAAAAGATCCCCTCCTGAAACATGGGATCGAACCCCGCTCTTTAGAAGCGACATTCCCTTCGGATCGATTCTCGATAGGCGTTAAGCAGGAGACCGGTCGTCCTTCCGGGTTTGCCGTTTCCGATCCTCCTCCCACCCACCCGAACCACCGGCATCACTTCCATGGATGTATTGGTCAGGAAGCACTCGTCGGCCCCATACAGATCGGAGCGGCGAAGCCGCGTCTCGCGGACCGCAATCCCCGCCCCTCGAGCGAGATCGAGGACCCATCTCCGGGTGACCCCATTGAGAATCCCGCACCGCGGGGAGGGGGTGTAGAGTCGGTTTTTTTTAACGAGAAAAAGGTTCGAGATCGTTCCCTCGGTGAGTTCCCCGTTGATCGAGAGCATGATCCCCTCCTGGGCCCGCTTTCGCTTGAATTCCATCGTGGCGAGAATGTTGCTGAGATAGTTCGCCGATTTGATCGAGGAATCGATGGACAGGGGGGGGACCCGGCGTACCGAAACGATCACCACCTTGATGCCCTTGTCATAATGATGGGGAGGATGACCGTTAAAAGCACGGGGGAGGATCACCACGGTCGGGGTCGGACAGAGGCCCGGATCGAGTCCGATGGGGCCGGGTCCCCGCGATATGAAAACGCGCAGAAGCGCGTCTTTTAGACGGTTTCGCGATAGGGTCCGGTAGATGAGCCGTGATAATCGAGGGGTGGAAAACGGAATTTGCAGCCGAAGCTTCCTTGCCGAACGTCGGAGCCGCTCGAGGTGCCTTTCGAGCAGGAAAATCCTTCCCCCATAAGCCCGCACGGTCTCGAAAACCCCGTCGCCGTAAAGAAAACCGTGGTCGAACACCGAGACCGTGGCGTTCTTCTCCGATACGAAGCGACCATTGAGGAAAATGTGCATCCGGGGACTACTCAATCCGACCGAGGGCCGTGATGAGGGCCTGGGCCTTGTAGAGGGTTTCCTGGTATTCGCGCTCCGGGTCGGAATCGGCCACGATACCCGCGCCCACCTGTACGTACGCCCGGCCCCCCGTGATGATGAACGTTCGGATGATGATGTTGAGGTCCATTTCGCCGGCGAAGCTGATATATCCGAAAGACCCGGTGTAGGGGCCCCGGGAGACAGGCTCCAACTCGTCGATGATCTGCATGCACCGGACCTTGGGAACTCCGGTGATCGTCCCGCCCGGGAAGACGGCCCGGATCACGTCGATGCAGTCCCTCCCGGGTGAAAGCCGTCCACGGACATTGGACACGATGTGGATGACGTGGGAATATTGCTCCGTCACCATGAACTCGTTCACCTCCACGCTCCCGTATCGGCATATTTTCCCCAGGTCGTTGCGCTCAAGATCCACCAGCATCAAATGCTCGGCCCGTTCTTTTTCATTGGCGAGGAGCTCGAGCGTCATTCCCTCATCCTCCTGCGGAGTCCTTCCCCGGGGCCGAGTTCCGGCGATGGGACGGGTCTCCACGATTCCGCCCTGTAGCCGGACCAGGCGTTCCGGTGAGGCGCTGACCAGGCAGAGGTCATTCATCTTCAGGAAACCGGAAAAGGGCGAGGGGTTGATTTCCCGAAGGGTTTTATATAGGGGCCAGGGATCGTGATCGAACGGAACGGACAGACGCTGTGAGAGATTCGCCTGGTAGATGTCTCCCGCCGCGATATAGTCTTTGCAGCGCCTGATCATCTCCACGTATTGGTCCTTCGTGAGGTTCGATTCGGGCGTGATGGGCGAATTAAACTTGGCCCCCCGCGTTTCGGCCGGAACCGGGGCCCTTAAGATCTCCTCGAGTCGGCCGATCTTATGAAGCCCTTCTTCCAACAGGATCTTCCGGGGAGTGTTTTGGACGCGTTCCGGGGAAGGAGTGAAGATAATCTGGAGGGTCTCCTCATGGTGATCAAACGCGAGCACGGTCTCGACGAACATGACCACCAGATCCGGGCAGCCCAGATCGTCCGCGGCAAGAGCTGGAATGGGCTCGAGGAATCGGACCAGGTCATACCCGAAATACCCCACCGCCCCCCCAAAAAACGGGGGGAGGTCATCTCCCGATTTGGGAAGGGTAAATTTCTGAATGAGTGCCTTGAGCACGGCCAGAGGATTTCCCCGTTCGGCGACCGTCTCTTCCCCCCGGTGGATCTGAATCCGGTCCCCCTTCGATTGGAAAACGAGGTAAGGATCGGATCCGATAAAGGAATATCGGCCGGTGCTACCCGCTTCCTTCACGCTGTCGAGGAGAAAGGCATAGGCCGAGGTGGCGATCCGCCCAAACATGCTCACGGGAGGTGGCGATTTTCCGGGCCATTGTTTCACGAGCGATCCGGCCTGGGGATGGTGCAGGAAATTTTCAGCGGTATGAAGCTGCATGAATTTTTATAGAATGGGTTTCTCTCCATTCCGTCCCCTGCTAGGGTAGAAGGAACCGGTTGGTTTGGGAACCGGATCGCTCCCCGGCCCCATCATACCTTAAAAAATTGGACGCCTGTCAAGCCATTCAACGGAAAAACGTGGCGGATGACTTATTTTGACAAGCAGGGGGGCTCCCGATATAATTGATAGGAAGAGGGATTTCTTAATGGACGATCGAATTCGGGAATCGGCCAAGTCTTCGGGAGATGGTCCCAAGATCGGGTCGGATCAGGAACTGGACAAGGAAGAGCTACGATCGGCCAGGGACGTTCTGCTCCAGCTGACCAAGACGGCTAAAATCCTAAAAATTTACCTGCCGAATAATCCGATCTACCAGAAGTTTCTCCAAGAGCTTCAGGATCGCCTCGACATCCATCTACAAGAATATGAGACTCTCCGGTTTAAGATCAGGCAGTATGAAATCCTGTATGGGGGGCAGGTGGTGTACGAGAATGCCAATCGTGTGGAGAGCATGGCGTTTAAGCTTTACGTGGATGGGATTCGGGAAATTCTCTTGCTGGAAGGGGTTGACAGCGACGAGATCACGAGTTTTCTCGATATTATCGGACGCGAATATGATCCCAGCGGCCCGGACGACGATATGGTGACCCTATTATGGGAACGGCACTTTGATCACATTCAGTATCTTGTGGCGGATGATTTTATCGATGAGACCGTCACCCCCATGAAGCCTCCCGATCCGGCCGCCGTGGGGAATCTGATGGATCATGAGAAGGAGGCGGCGAGACCCGTACCCGGATCATCCGAAACCCCGCTCCTCGATTATCTCGGACCCAAATTGGCCGAGCAGGTGTCCCAGATCTTTGTTCTGACGGAGGAGGAGATATCCGGGATCAAGAAGCGGATGGAAATCGAGGAAAACACGAATCCCATTACGATTCTCCTCGGTATCCTTACGGCAATTCTCCGCGTCGAAACGGATGAATCGGCGTTTTCGGAAATGGCGGGGATCCTGGAAAACGTTCTCGAAACCCTGACGCTCCGGGGAGATTTCTGGCATTCCATAAAGATCCTCGAACTCTTCCGCGAACTGATGGATCCCATTCGAAACCTGCCGGAAAACCAGAAGCGGCGGCTGATCCAGGCCATCGATAGGGCCGGGGAAGCCCAACGGATGCGTGAGCTGGAGCCGGTGTTGAATCAGTGGGGCAGCGTGGAAACGGACCGGTTTTTAGAATTCGGCATGCTTCTCAATAAGAATGCGATGATCCCCCTGATCGATCTTCTGGCCCGTCTCACGCAGATGAAGGTGCGGCGTGTTGTGTGTGAAGTCCTGGCGAACATGGGAAGAGAGAATATCGACCCCTTAACCCTTCGCCTCGAGGATCCGAGGTGGTATGTGGTCCGAAATATGGTCTACATCCTCGGAAAGATCGGGCATGAAAAAGTGGTTGAGAGATTGCGGAAGGTCGTCGATCACAAGGAGGTCAAGGTTCGAAAAGAAGTGATTCACGCACTGGAGGGGATAAAGATCCCCACGGCCAAGGAACTCCTGGTGGGTTTTCTCAATGATCCGGACCGCTCGCTTCGGATCTTAGCCATGCGGAGCCTCGCGAAGCAGGGTTACTCAGGGGCGCTGGAACCCCTCCTGGAAATGATCGATGATCCTGATTTTGCCAAGAAGGACCTCCACGAGAAAAAGGAGGTGTTCGATACCCTCGGCCGGATCGGCGGGGAAGAGATCATTCCCCGGATGAGGAAGTTGATGAAGAAGGGCGGATCGGCCTGGTTTAAGCGGGCCCAGAAAGAAGAGCAAGGACTTTGCGCCGTGGTGGCCCTGGAACGGATTGGGACGGAATCGGCGATGGACATCCTATCCGAGGGTCGGAAGTTCTCCAGCAAAGTGATTCGAGAGGCCTGTTCCAACGCGTTAAACAAGCGGAAGAGATCCGATGCCTGAGGATCCCAGACCATCCGGCCGCGTCGAGGCGAGGCCGCTCCTGAGCACTCAGGGTTTCGATGAGGAAATGGCCCGGAGCGGGAAGGAGTTCGTTAATCAGTTCTATATCGTGATGAAGACGGCTCAGATCCATGATCCGACCAACGTCGCCATGGATGCGCCCGTTGAAAATGCCTACCGGACCCTCAAGGGGCTGTGGAAATGGAGCGAGGAGGCCTACCTGCGGCTGAGCGGCGACTATTTCTTCCTGGACGATCTCAAGCTAAAAATGGACATGGAAGGATTTGTGAGTTTCACGTCATTGATCGAGGTCTTCAAGCTGTTGGAGATCGGCGGGATCGTGATCAAGAAAGGAACGAGCCCCGAGGAACTGAAGCGATTCGTTTATATTCTGGTTCAGACCGATCCGAAGGGGAAGGATCCTTTCCTTCGAATCAATGAACGCATTCGGACCATGGGCGTCGCGCATATCGAGGTGGATCGCTTCGAGGAGAGGAAGGAAAGCTTCGATGAAATCCTTCGGGATACGAAGAAAATGGCCAAGAGCACCTACTTCCGCACCATGACGGCCGTCGCCGAGGTCATGGACAATATCAAAATCGGGCAGGCCGTCAGCGTCAAGCGAGCCAAGCGGGTGGTGCAGGGCATGGTGGATCTCCTCCTGCAAGAGGAGTCCACCCTGGTGGGCCTCACGACGCTTCGAAGTCATGACGAGTACACTCACCATCATTCCGTCAATGTATGTATTCTGTCCTTGACCGTGGGTCAGCGCCTGGGTTACCCCAAAAAGAAATTAACCGAGCTCGGCGTCGCGGCCCTTTTTCACGATATGGGAAAGGCCGAGATTCCCCCGGAGATTCTCAACAAACCGAGCGACTTTACCGAAGAAGAATGGCAGATCATGAGACGGCACCCCGTCTCGGGCGTCAAGAATATCATCAAGCTCAAAGGGATCAATGAGATGACGATCCGGATGGTGAGCGGGGCCTTTGAGCACCATCTCAATTATGATCTGTCCGGCTACCCGAAGCTGGATACCAAATGGGAGTTAAGCCTCTTGGGGCGCATCATCGGGATTGTGGATTGCTACGACGCCCTCACCTCTTCCAGGGTCTATAACCGGGTACCCTATCCCCCGGAGAAGGCACTGAAATTCATGCTCAATAAGAGCGGCCGTGCCTTCGATCCCGTGCTCATGAAGATTTTCATCAATAGCATCGGAATCTTTCCGATCGGCACGCTGGTTTTACTGGACACCCATGAGCTCGCCGTGGTGGTGCAGTCCAACCCGAATCCTGAACGATCGGACCGGCCTAAGGTGAAGTTGATCGCGGACCGTAATGGGTCGGAAATAGACGGAGAGATTCTTGATTTGTCCCAACTTGATGAAAAGACAGGGGATTATTCTTTTAAGATCGTTAAAACCGTTGATTCAACCAAGTACAAGATCGATGTCAGCCGGTATTTCACCTAACCCTCAGTAACCCATATCCACCCCCTATTGAGAAAAGACCAAATCATCCGAAATTTAGACTTGACAGGCAATGGGGTGGCGTGTTAATTTATATACGACTTAATTGGTCGGACTTATTTTAATCGGGCGAGAACAGACCTTACCGAGTTCGGTTTAGAGTAGTAGAGGGTAGATGCTGCGTTTAAGCAAAAAAGTGGATTACGGCCTGATGGCGATCAGCCATATTGCGAATCGGACCGAGGATAAGATCGTCAATACAAAGCGGATCGCGGAGGAATATGACATCCCCGTTGAGCTCCTGGCCAAGATCCTGCAGAAAATGGCGCGAAAGGGATTGATTATGAGCCTGAACGGACCCAAGGGGGGATATACGCTGGCCAAGGCGCCGGGGAATATTACGGTCGGAGAGGTGGTCAAGGCCATCGACGGGCCGATTGGAATCGTGGACTGCTTTCGAGGGGAAGAGATCCAGTGCCGGCAGATCGCGAACTGCAGCGTGAGAATGCCCATCCGCCGAATTCAGGCCAGCATCGCCCAGCTTCTGGATAGCATGACGATCGATGAACTAACACAGATGCCGATTGCGGAAGAGAGGAGGGGATAATGAAACTGCCGATTTATATGGATCATCAAGCCACGACCCCGGTAGACCCCCGGGTCTTGGAGGCGATGATGCCCTATTTTAAGGATAAGTTCGGGAACGCGGCCAGCCGAAATCATTCATTCGGATGGGAGGCCGAAAAGGCTGCGGACGAGGCCCGCCGCCAGATCGCGGATCTCATCCATGCCGATCCCAAGGAGATCATCTTCACTTCCGGGGCGACCGAATCGGATAATCTGGCCTTAAAAGGGGTGGTGGAGATGTATCGCGAGAAGGGCGATCACATCATTACCTCGGTCACGGAGCATCGTGCCATCCTGGATTCGGCGAAGCGCTTGGAGAAGCAGGGGGTCAACGTGACCTACCTGCCGGTCAACAAGGACGGGATCGTTGAGGCGGACGCCGTGGCCAAGGCCGTTACCGAAAAGACGATTCTGATCTCGATCATGATGGCGAATAACGAGATCGGGACGATCAATCCGGTGGCGGAAATCGCGAAAATCGCAAAATCCAAAGGCATTCTGTTCCACTGTGACGCGACACAGGGGGTGGGGAAAATCCCGGTTGACGTGGAGACCATGGGGATCGATCTCATGTCGTTTTCGGGCCATAAAATTTACGGCCCGAAAGGTATCGGGGCCCTGTACGTTCGAAGGAGAAATCCACGAGTACGGCTGGCCCCCATGATGGATGGCGGCGGCCACGAAAGGGGAATGCGCTCTGGAACGCTAGCCGTTCCCCTGGTGGTCGGATTCGGTGAGGCCTGCGCGATCTGTAAAGAGGTCATGCCGGAGGAGTCGAAACGGCTGGCCCGCCTGCGGGATAAATTAAAGGACGGGATCCTGAAACAACTGGACGAAGTCTACCTGAACGGCCACCCGACCCGGCGGCTCCCCAATAATCTCAACCTGAGCTTCGCCTACGTCGAGGGTGAGTCGGTTCTGATGGGTCTCAAGGAGATCGCCATTTCCTCCGGATCCGCCTGTACCTCCTCCACACTCGAACCCTCCTACGTTATCCGGGCACTGGGCGTGGGATCGGACCTGGCCCATTCCTCGATCCGGTTCGGCCTGGGGCGTTTCAATACGGAGGAGGAAGTCGACTATGTGATCAAGCGGGTCGTCGAGGTGATCAGCAAACTGCGGGATATGTCGCCCCTGTATGAGATGGCCAAGGAAGGGGTTGACCTGAAGTCGGTTCAATGGACAGGGCATTAATCGGAATGGAGGTATTCCATGGCGTACAGTAATAAGGTCATTGAGCACTACAACAATCCCCGCAATATGGGGAGCTTCCCGAAGGAAGAGAAGGACGTCGGGACAGGTGTCGTCGGTGCGCCCGAGTGCGGCGATGTCATGAAGCTCCAGATTAAAGTGG
>CAYJTJ010000065.1:3002-10114 GCA_964372835.1 uncultured Nitrospirota bacterium | reverse complement strand
CTCGACCGGTCCGGCCGAGAATGCGGCAAGGCTTAAGAGTAGAAGCAGTCCGGCCGTAATCCCTCCCGCAATTCCAAATCGATTCGATCGGGTCATGAAAAACCTCCTCTGTGGTCGTGTGAACCGGATTCCCGGCCGTGTGTCATCTGAGCCCTGGACGCAACGTGTCATTGTAACGAAACGGCCGTAGTTTAAATGAAGCCGCGCGAGGCTGTCAAGAAAAGTCGGTCCAACGGGAGGGGCGCGATTTACCGCTTGCAAAAGCGGCCCAATTCCGATAGTATGGTAGGTCTTTAATTCTAAAGGTAAAATCGCCATGGCCATGGCAAAGAAAAAGCGCGATGAGAAGCCAAAGATCGCCCGGCTTCGGCGTTCGATCGACCGCTTGGACGAAAAAATTCTGTCCCTTTTAAATGAACGGGCGAAAATCGTGATGGAGATTGGCCGTCTGAAAAAGTCCAGCCTGTCGGATCTCTACGCACCCGGGCGTGAGATCGAGATTCAAGAGCGGCTTGCGCGGTTGAACAAGGGGCCTTTCCCGACCGAGGCGCTTCGAACCGTGTTCCGGGAGATCCTTTCGGCCTCCCTGGCGTTGGAAGGTCCGCTGAAGGTGGCCTACCTGGGGCCGAAGGCGACCTTCACGCATCTCGCTTGCCTCCAGCAGTTCGGCTCGTCGGCGAGCTACACGCCGGTGAACAGCATCAAGGAGGTCTTCAGCGAGGTGGAGCGGGGCCGGGCCGAGTTCGGGGTGGTGCCGATCGAGAACTCGACCGAGGGGGTGGTGAACCACACACTCGACATGTTTATCGATTCGCCCTTGAAAATCGTCGGCGAGGTGATGCAGGAGGTGTCGCACCACCTGATGAACAAGAGCGGGAAAATGGAGGAGGTGCGGCGGCTCTATTCGCACCCCCACGCGATCGCACAGTGCCGGATCTGGCTTGAAAATCATCTGCCCCAGATTCCGGTGACCGAGGTCTACAGCACGGCCAAAGCGGCCGAGTACTGCATCGAGGACACGGCCGCCGCGGCGATCGCCTCCGAGCTTGCGGCCCAGCTCTACGGTCTTGCGATCATCAAGCGCCGGATCGAGGACAACATCAACAACTTCACGCGCTTTCTTGTCATCTCGCAAAAGGGTTTGGGGCCGACCGGCCGGGACAAGACCTCGGTCATGTTCACGATCCGGGACCGTGTCGGGGCGCTGCACGACATGCTGAAGCCCTTCGCGGAGTACGGGTTGAACCTGACCAAGATCGAATCCCGTCCATCCAAGAAGAAGGCCTGGGAGTACATCTTTTTTGTGGATCTGGAGGGTCATCAGCAGGATGTGAAGGTCAAGGAGGCCCTGGAGCATTTGCGCGAGCAGTGCCTTTTCTTGAAGATTTTGGGCTCCTACCCGATCGCGAACGGGGCGGGGGATTAAGACGGGGGATGCCTGCGGGGTCCCATGAGGATCGGGGAGACCCGAGGATGACGTCGATGACGGTCCGAATCGGAAAGCACATCCAGGGCATCGAGCCCTACAAACCCGGAAAGCCCATCGAGGAGCTCGAACGCGAGATGGGAATCCGGAACGGGATCAAGCTCGCCTCGAACGAGAACCCACTGGGCCCGTCGAAGAAAGCCCTGGCGGTTCTGAAGAAAGGGTTGGAGGGGCTTAACCGCTACCCCGAGGGAAGCGGCCGCCGTCTTCGCGAAGCGATCGCGGCAAAGCTGAAATTGAAGTCCAACCAGGTGATTCTGGGGAACGGGTCGGACGAGATCATGGACCTGGCGGCCAAGACCTTTCTGGAAGCGGGGGAGGAGGCGATCCTCGGGGACCTGACTTTCTCGATCTACGCGATAAGCGTCGCGGCCCACCAAGGCGTCCCGGTCCGCGTGTCGCTTCGTTCCGGGCGGTTCGACCTTGAAGCGATAGCGGCCCGTGTGACCGACGCCACCCGATTGATTTTCCTGTGCAACCCGAACAACCCGACCGGAACGATGATCGGGCGGCCGGAGCTGGACCGGTTTCTTAAACGGATCCCGCCGTCGGTCCTGGTCGTGATGGATGAGGCCTACGCCGAGTACGCCGATGACCCGGAATTTCCAAACACGGTCGAGGACGTGAAACGGGGCCGGCCGATTCTGGCCTTAAGGACCTTTTCCAAGGCCTACGGCCTCGCGGGGCTTCGGATCGGGTACGGGCTTGCGAGTCCCGAGGTGATCGAGGCGATGAACCGGGTTCGGCTGCCCTTCAACACGAACCGGCTCGCGCAGGAGGCGGCCGCGGCGGCGTTGTCGGACGAGGCCCACCTCGCCCGGACCCTCCGGATGAATCGGGAGGGCCGCCGGTATTTGAGCGAGGCGCTTCGCGCGCGAGGCCTCAAGGTGATTCCCAGCCAGGCCAACTTCGTGTATCTGGATGTCGGCCGCGACGCGGCCGCGGTGTATGATGAGCTCCTCCGATTGGGCGTGATCGTCCGCCGGATCCAGGGACGCATGCTGCGAGTCTCCGTCGGCCGCCCGGCCGAGAACCGGCGGTTCGTGAAGGCGCTTGACCGGATCCTGGGAAGCGGCCCCCCGATAAAATAAGGAATGAAGATCGCATGATCATCGTATTAAAGCCGAACGCGACCGAAAAAGAGATCCAGCATATTGTCGAGAAGCTGAAGGAGTACGGCCTAAAGCCCCATCTCTCCCGCGGAGAGGAGCGGGTGATCATCGGGGCGATCGGGGACGAGCGGGCGCTCCAGAACCAGCCGATTTCGATCTTCCCGGGGGTCGAGAAGGTGATGCCGATCCTCTCGCCGTACAAGCTGGTCAGCCGGGAATTTAGAAAAGCCGACTCGGTGATCGAGGTGGCGAAGGGGATCAAGATCGGCGGGAGACGAATCCACGTGATGGCCGGCCCCTGTGCCGTCGAGAAGCAGGACCTTCTGATCCAGATCGCCCAGGAAGTCAAAGAGGGCGGGGCCACGATACTGCGCGGGGGGGCGTTCAAGCCGCGGACCTCGCCCTACAGTTTTCAGGGGCTGGAGGAGCAGGGGCTCGATTTTTTGGTGGAGGCGAAGAAGAAGACCGGTCTCCCGATCGTGACGGAGGTGGTGGATCCGAGGGACGTGCCGCTCGTCGTCCAGCGGGCCGACATCATCCAGATCGGGGCTCGGAACATGCAGAACTTTCGTCTGTTGACCGAAGTGGGCGCTCAGGAGAAGCCGGTGCTCTTAAAGCGCGGCCTCTCGGCGACGATCAAGGAGTTTCTTCTTTCGGCCGAATACATCATGGCCCGCGGAAATCATCGGGTGATCCTGTGCGAGCGGGGAATCCGAACCTTCGAGACGGCGACACGGAACACGCTGGACCTCTCGGCGGTGCCGGTGATCAAAGGCTTAAGCCATCTGCCGGTGATCGTGGACCCGAGCCACGCGACCGGACGGTGGGAACTGGTGGCCCCGCTGGCCCGCGCGGCCGTCGCGGCCGGCGCGGACGGGCTCATGCTGGAGGTTCATCTCAACCCGGAAGAGGCGCTGTGCGATGGCGAGGAGTCGATCAAGCCGAAAAAGTTCAAAGCGCTCATGGAGGATCTCCGGAAGATCGCTGCGGCGATCGGCCGGGAAATCTGAGGGCCGCAACAAGCCGCCCGGCGTCCGCACGCTCCGCAAGATCGTGATCGTCGGGGTCGGGCTGATCGGAGGCTCGATCGGCCTGGCGGTCCGGAAGAGGCGTCTGGCGCGGACCGTCATCGGGCTGGATCGGGATCCAAAAAGCCTGGACAGGGCCGCGGCGCGGGGGGCGATCGACCCGGTCCCGGCCGATCGGGCCGGCCTCAAAAAAGCCGTCGGGGGCGCCGACCTTGTGATTCTGGCCGTCCCGGTGGGCCGCGCCCGCTCGGTCGCCCGTGAATTGGCTCCCTGGCTTGCCGCCGGGACGATCGTCACGGATGTCGGCAGCGTGAAGGGCCCGCTGGTCCGTGACCTCGAAGAGGCCTTTGCGCCGCGGGTGCGATTCGTGGGCGGCCATCCGATCGCGGGGCGGGAGAAATCGGGGGTCGAGGCCGCATCGCCCGATCTTTTTTCCGAAGCCCTCTTCGTTCTGACGCCCACCTCCCGGACTAAGCCCGAGGCGATTCGAACCGTTCGGCGGTTCTGGGAGGCGTTGGGAAGCCGGGTCGTCACGATCGATCCCGACGACCACGACCGCATCCTGGCGGCCGTGAGCCATCTCCCGCACCTGATCGCATACGCTCTCGTGAATACGCTCTTCGACCTGGAACGCCGCAACGGAGATCTTCTTTCATTTTCGGCGGGCGGTTTCCGGGATTTTGCGCGGATTGCGGCGAGCTCGCCGCGGATGTGGCGGGACATCTGCCTGGCCAACCGGAAAAACCTGACCGCCGCGATCGGGGCGTATGAGTCACGGCTCGGGCGGTTAAAACAACTGCTTGCGAAGGGCAACGGTCCGGCTCTCGAGGCCGAGTTTGAGGCGGCGCGGGCTGGAATGGAACGGTCCGATCCAAGGCGGAAGCATGGAATCGATCACGGTTAAATCCGGCCGCGGGCTTGCGGGCACCACGTCCGTTCCGGGGGACAAATCGATCACCCACCGGGCGGTCATCATCGGGGCGCTGGCCCGCGGGACGACGCGCGTGAAAGGCTACCTCGCATCGGACGACTGCCTGCGGACCGTCGGGGCCTTGCGGGAGATGGGGATTGCGATCGAGGCCGATCGGGCCGAATTGCGGATCGAGGGAAAGGGATTACGCGGCCTTTCGGAGCCTCGTTCGATACTGGACTTGGGAAACTCCGGCACGGCCATCCGATTACTGACCGGCCTCCTGGCCGGCCAGGATTTTTTTGCGGTGCTGACGGGGGACGAATCGGTTCTCCAACGGCCGATGCTCCGTGTTGTGGAACCGTTGCGAAGGATGGGAGCCCGGATCGAGGGCCGGTCCGGGGGCGACCGGGCGCCGATCGCGATCCGGGGCGGCCGGCTCAAAGGGATCACCTACGCCCTTCCGGTCGCAAGCGCACAGGTCAAGTCGGCCCTCCTGATCGCCGGCCTCACGGCCGAAGGGAAAACCGTTCTAAGCGAGCCGCTCGCTTCCCGGAATCATACCGAGCGGATCTTTGGGGAATTCGGGATCCCGCTTCAAATCGGCGGAGGCCGGATCGTGCTTGAGCCGACGCCAGAATTCGGCGGACGGGGGATCGAGGTGCCGGGCGATCTTTCCTCGGCGGCCTTTTTTATCGTGGCCGCCACGATCGTTAAAAATTCCGAAATCGTGATTCAAAATGTCGGGGTCAACCCGACCCGAACCGGAATTCTGGAGCTCCTTACCCAAATGGGCGCGCGGATCGTTCAGGAAAAACCTCGGACGGTCGGGGGCGAGGCGGTGGCCGATCTGGTCGTGAAATCGGCATCGCTCAAAGGGATATCGGTGGGGGCCGATGCGGTTCCCCGAACAATCGATGAGTTTCCGATCCTCTGCGTGGCGGCGGCGTTGGCCGAGGGGGAAACCATAATCCGTGGAGCGGGCGAGCTTCGCGTGAAAGAATCGGATCGGATCCGGATGATCGCACGGGAGCTCTCCCGGATGGGCGCGAAGGTGGAGGAGCTTTCCGACGGCCTCGTCGTGCGGGGCGTCGAAAGACTCAAGGGGGCCCGCTGTTCGAGCGGGGGCGATCACCGCATCGCGATGGCCCTGGCGGTGGCCGGGCTGGCGGCCACGGGGGAGACGGTGGTGGAAGGGGCCCAATGGGTCGAGACGTCTTTTCCCGACTTTCAAGTCCGGCTTTCGGCTCTGGCCCGGTGATGGGAAGGCCGAGAATCATCGCGATCGACGGACCGGCCGGGTCCGGAAAGAGCAGTGCGGCACGCCTCCTGGCCCGGCGACTGGGTTACCTTTATCTCGACAGCGGGGCGCTCTACCGTGCGGTCGGCTGGAAGGCGCTTCGGGAGGGGCTGGATCCCGGGGATGTCGAGGGCATTCGACGGCTCCTCGGCCGGACCCAGATCCATCTGAATCCGGGCGCGGCCGGGGAGGCCGCCGCCATTCTTGTCGATGGGGTGGACGTGACGAGCCAAATCCGGACGCCGGAGGTGAGTCGTGCCGCCTCCGCCGTGGCCGCGATACCGGCCGTCCGGGAGCGGCTCTTAGAGACGCAGCGCGAGGTCGCGCGGAAGGCCGACCGCGGGAGCGGGATTGTGGCCGAGGGACGCGATATGGGAACGGTCGTATTTCCGGAGGCGGATCTGAAATTCTACCTGGACGCCTCGCCCGATGTCCGCGTAAAGCGACGACAGCAGGAATTGAATGCCGCCGGCCGAGCGGCCGACCTTAAGTCCACGGAGGCGGAACTGAATCGGCGCGATCAAAGGGACTCAACCCGGGCGTCCGCGCCGCTTCGGCCGGCGGCGGGGGCGATCCGGATCGATTCCAGTTTACTTGACCTGGAGGCGGTGGTCGCGGCTCTATGGGCGTCGGTCCAGAAGGGGACCGGCCTCCGTCGCGGATCAAGATCGGGGGGCACCGAGCCGGGATAGGGCCACGGGTGAACCGCATGCTGTATCGTATCGCACAGATCCTAATCTGGATACTGGGGAGACTCCTCTTCCGGCTGAAAATCTTCGGGTCTGAAAATATTCCCAAGACGGGAGGGGTCCTGTTCGCCCCGAACCATGTGAGTTATCTGGACATCCCGATGCTGGGAGCCGTGGTCTCCCGTCCGCTCCATTTTGTCGGGAAGAACAGCCTCTTCTCGGGCCGGTTCGTGGGATGGCTCTATCGCGCGGTGTATGGAATTCCGCTGGGTCAGGGGACCTCCTCGAGGGAGGGCCTCGCCGAGGCGGTCCGACGGCTGAAGGCCGGGCATTGCGTAGTGATCTATCCGGAAGGAGGCCGAAGCCGAGATGGAACGCTTAAGAAGCCGATGCCGGGGATCGGGATGGTCGCGGTCCAGAGCGAGGCGATCGTGCTCCCGGTTTATGTAGCCGGTACGGATGTGGCCCTTCCCGTGGGCGCCTGGTGTGTACGGCCTCACCCGATCTCGGTCTTCATCGGGGAACCGCTCGATTTCAAGGATCGAGTCCGGCGGGGAAACGGGAAGGACCTCTATCTTGAGATCAGC